>DATLQS010000053.1:0-8716 GCA_035535075.1 Solirubrobacteraceae bacterium | reverse complement strand
GGGCGGGTCCTCCGCGTTCGCGGTCTCCGGGCGCCGCGGCGCGCCGAGCAGCACCAAGCCGATCACCTTCACGAAACAGAACACCGCCAGCGCCGCCGTCGCAGCCAGCGCAGCGGTCGCGAGCGCCCCGGCGACCGACACGCCGAACGGCCCGTACACGGCGACGTGCAGCAGCGACTCGAGCGTCATCCACTCCGACGCGAACCCGTTCAGCGGTGGCAGGCCGGCGATCGCCATCGCGCCGACCGCGAACGCGCCGCCCGTCCACGGCATCCGCCGCAACAAGCCGCCCAGACGATCAAGTTCAAGCGCACCAACCGCGGTTGAGAACGACCCGGCACCCAAGAACAACAGCGCCTTGAAGACCGCGTGGTTGAGCGTGTGCAGCAGCGCCGCGGCGAACGCGATCGCGCTCCACTGCCAGCGGCCCATGGACGCGAACACCAACGACGCCCCCAGGCCCAACACGATGATGCCGACGTTCTCGATCGAATGAAACGCCAACAGCCGCTTGAGCTCGTGCTGGAACAGCGCGTAGAGCACGCCGCCGACCGCCGAGAGCGCGCCGAGCGCGAGCAGCGTCAGACCGACCCACAACGGCACCGGCCTGTCCCAGGTGAACAGCACTCGGATCAGCCCGTAGAGCGCGAGCTTGATCATCACCCCCGACATCAGGGCCGACACGTTTGCCGGCGCCAACGGGTGCGCGCGCGGCAGCCATGAATGCAACGGCATCGCTCCCGCCTTCGTCCCGAACCCGACAATCGCCGCGACGGCGACGAGCGCGCGTACGCCGCCGCCGTGCAGCGCCACGCCACCCAACGCGCCGTGGACGCTGAGCACGAGCATGCTGGCCCACACGCCGGTCCCACCCAGGTGCGTGATCGCCATGTAGGCGAACACGTCCCGTCGCGCCCGCTCATCCTGGCGCACGACGAGGATCACGCTCGCCGGCGCCAGCGTCATCAGCTCCCAGAACCCAAGAAACGTCGCCACGTCCCGCGCGGCCACCAACCCCACCAGCGCGACGGAGAACACACCGCCGAGCCCGGCGACCACGCGCGGATGGGGAACATCGCGCAGCGCGTCGCGCGCGTAGACGGCGGCCGGCACCGCGATCAGGGACAGCACCACGAGAAAGAAGCCGCTCAACCGATCGACGCCGAACGCTGGCGCAAAGCCGCCGCGGAACCCGACGCCCATGTGGGGCGCGCCGAACAACACCGCCGCACCAGAAACACCCACCGCGCTCAGTCCTGCGGCCTGCACCGTGAGCGCCAGCCGCCACGCATGGGTACCCAGCGCCAACACCACCCCGCAGCCCACTACGGCGGCGCCCGCAACGCACACGATCCCCGCCGCACTCATCGCGCGGCCCGGCAGCGGTGCGGCGCGCTCATGCCGGCCCGCGCTCCGCGCGGCCACGCTGATCCGGCGCTTCAGCGTCCAGCTCGCTCAGAAGCACGCGCGAGTCCTCAAGGTTGGCCATCAACAGCTCGCGCGCGATCGCGAGCAGCCTCAACGCACGCGGATCCTTGACCCGGCAGCGCACCGTCGTGCCCACCTTGCGACTCTCAAGCAACCCCTGACGCCGCAACACCGTCAAATGCTGCGACACGCCGCTCGAATCAAGCTCCAGCGCCTCCTGCAACTCCCCGACAGTGCGCTCACCGCCCCCCAACACCTCGAGCAGCCGGATCCGCGCCGGATGGCCGAGCGTACGAAACAACTCCGCTTTCAACCGATACACCGGATCGCCGCGCACATCCGCGCCCGCACGGACAGGACCGCGAGCCCCGCTCACGACACGGCCCGACCGCGACACCCCAACAAACACTCGACCGCTAGACTCATCAGCGCGGGAGAGTAGCCGATCCGAAACATCGGGATCCGTAAGCTTCGAATTCAATGAGAAAGACGAGCCCCGCCGCTGGCCCCGGGCGGCGGCGCCTGGGTCGTCGTCTACGCTTCCAAGATCATGACCTCGCGCCGCAGCGCCACCGCACCAGCACCGCCGGCCGACCTCAGCGCCGTCCACGTGCGCTCGGACCCCGTCTACGTTGTCAAGGCCCAACTGTTCCGGGTACTCGGCCATCCGGTCCGCATCCGCATGCTCGAACTCCTCAGCGACGGCGAGCGAACGGTCGGCGACCTCCAAGCAGAACTCAACCTCGATTCAAGCGGCACCTCCCAACACCTCACCGCGCTGCGCCAACAGGGCATCCTCGACAGTCGCCGCGCCGGCACCAGCGTCTACTACCGCATCAGAGAACCACGCGTCACCCAGCTCCTCGCGGTCGCCAAACAGATCCTCACCTCCGCGCTCGCCGATTCGCACGCGCTGCTCAGCGACCTCACCGACGAGCCAACACCCCAGTCGCGGCGACGCTAGACAGATCACGCCGGCCCGACCGAGCCGGCGACCTGCGTCGGCCGAGCCGCGACACTAGGCGGCGACTGGCGTGCTACTCCCGACCAGCTCAGCCGGTCGGGGCGTCCTCGATCTCGGGGTAGCAACGCTCGTGCGATCCACGGGGATCGGCACGCGTAATCCGCGTACGCCAACGACCCCGTTGTGTGTGCGTCGAGTGCTTCGACGGCGGTCCGCCCCCTCAGGTGGCTGCAGCGGCTCGCTCGGAAGCCGGCGAGCTGGCGCAACCTCATAGCAGGCGCCGGCGAGCAGGAGAAAAGTGGGACCTGACTTGGCGCGCGGAGGTCGTCAGAGCGACTGCACGCGCTCCCGTGCCGCGGCGCGCAGCCGGCGGTCGAAATCGGGCGGCTGCTTGAGGCTTCGCCGAGCTCGGCCCACCGCTCGTCAGCCGACTTCACGACGACCTCCAAGGAAGCGTGCAGGCCGGAGAACGGGGCAACCGGCGGACAGTTGCGGCGTCGAACACGCCTACGTCGCCCCAGCCGCCGCTGCGTGGATCGTCGCCCTCGCCCCGCCGCATCGTCGGGATCGCCGGGTCGCTCAGCTGATCGACGAGCAGGTCGATGGTCCGGTAGCCGATCTCGCGCTTCGCCTCCGTGCTCGACCCCGGCGGATCTGAGGAGATACCCACAGGGGAACCGACGAGCGGCCTCGACGCAGGGCCACGCGCCTGCCACGTTCATCGTGCGTTGGCGGCCTTGAGAGCCCGGGCCGCTCGTTCGGCCGGCCTAACGTTCCCCGCCGAACTGACCGACACGGTATCTACACGCGGCGCCGGTCCGCGCTATTTCCTGAGGTGGAGCGTCTTGCGGACACGTTTGCGAATACTGCTCGGGGTTTCCGTGGCGATCGCTCTCGGTACGGCGGCAACGCTGTGGGCGAGTGCCTCCGGTCCGGCTCACAAGGCGGCGGTCCCGACGGTCACGATCCTCTACGGGGCCGCGGCGGACTTTCTCGACCCGCAGGAGTCCTACACGACCCAGGGAGATGAGGCTCTGTGGGTCAGCTACCTCGGCCTCTACAGCTACGCCCACGCCAACGGATCCGCCGGCGGCGTCGTGATCCCCGCACTCGCGACAGGGCAGCCCAGGGTCGCCGACGGCGGCAAGGCGTACACCATGACGCTGCGCAAGAACCTCGTCTACTCCAACGGCGCTGCGGTGAAGGCGAGCGACTTCACCCACAGCATCGAGCGTGCGCTGAAGCTCAACTGGGGTGGCGACAGCTTCTACACCGGCAACATCGTCGGGGCGGCCGCGTACATGAGCGGCAAGGCCAAGACGATCTCCGGGATCACGACCGACGACGCGACCGGGACCGTGACGATCCATCTGCTCGCTCCCTATGGCGCGTTCGAAAACGTTCTCGCCTTCCCCTCCTCGGGCCTCGTGCCGTCCGGCACGGCGATGACGAACCTCACGAACCACCCGCCGCCCGGCGTCGGGCCCTACATGATCAGAAACGTCGTTCCGAACCAGTCGTGGGTCGGCGCGATCAACCCCTACTACGCCAAGGAAGCGATCCCCGGAATCCCGGTCGCCAAGGTCACGGTGGACGCCAGGGTCGAGAGCAACACGACGGTCGAGACCGAGGACGTGCTGAACAACACGGCTGATCTGTTCGACACCACCGACGCGATCGCACCGCCGCTGCTCGCGCAGATCAAGTCCGCGGCGGCGGCGCGCTACGGCACGACCCCGGTGGCGGAGACCTACTACCTCTTCCTGAACACGAAGATCAAACCGTTCAACAGCCAACTGGTGCGCGAGGCCGTGACGATGGCGATCGACCGCAATGCGATCGCCAGGCTCGATGGCGGCAATCTCGCCCCGGGCTGTTACTTCCTGCCGCCCGGGATCATCGGGCACCCGAGCAAGCCCTGCCCGTACGGCAACCCGGCCGGCCCGCCGAATGTGGCAAAGGCGAGGAAGCTGGTCGCCCAGGCAGGCGACCGCGGCGCCGCAGTGACGGTGTACAACGAGCTTCGCCAACCGAAGACGCAGTTCGGTTCGTACTACGCCAGCGTGCTGCAGTCACTCGGTTTCAAGGTGACGATCAAGCCGGTTTCGGACTCGCAGTACTTCCCGACCGTCGGGAACCTCAAGCTCAACGCGCAGACGGGTTTCGACGACTGGCTGCAGGACTTCCCCAACCCGGGCGACTTCTACGCGAACAACCTCGACGCGAGCGGGATCCAGCCGACCAACAACCTCAACCTCGGCCAGGTCAACGACCCCAAGATCCAGAGGGCGCTGACCAAGCTGTACGCGATCCCGGCAGGTCGACTGGCCAAGTACGCGGCCGACTGGCAGGCGCTCGACTACTACACCGCCCAGAAGGCCTACGTCGTCGTCCTCGGCTATCCGGTTGCCCCGGTGTTCGCCTCGAACCGGCTCGACTACCACGCGCTGGTCGTCCAGCCGAGCTACGGCTGGGACTGGGACTCGATCCGGCTGCACAGCTAAGCGGCCGGGCCCGCGCCCCCGGCGCCGGCTCGGCCGACCCCGAGTCTCCTCCGATAGATTCGCGCGGTACGCGGCACACACGATCGCCCCAACAGCGGGCGCGGAAGGATCGGGATCTCATGGCACTCGGGTTCTACTTCACACCCGCAGGATTCACCCCGGAGAAGTACGACGAAGCGATCAGCCAACTCGCGGCGGCCGGAGCCGGCGCGCCCGCAGGACGCTCCTATCACGCCGCGCTCGAGTCAGACGGCGCGATCCAGGTGTTCGACATCTGGGAGTCGCAGGAGGCATTCGAGGCCTTCGGAGCGACGCTGCTGCCGATCATGAGCGGCCTCGGAGTCGATCCGGGCCCGCCGATGGTGGCCCAGGTGCGCAACGTGATCGTGGGCTGATCGCGCTCGGCGGGCCCGATCGATCCGCATCGAGCACAGTCGGTGCTGCTGCATCGAGGCGGCCGGCGAGACGGGCCCGCCTGCGCGCTCGCGGGCGGGCGGCGCCACCAGCGGCCCGGAGTACTCTCTAGCGCTGGCGACAGAAGGGAGTGCTCGGATGAGTCTCATCGTGTTCGTGATCCTGATCGCGCTGTTCGGCCTCATAGCCGGAGCGCTCGCGCGCCTGCTGCTGCCGGGTCCCGATCCGATGGGGATCGGGATGACGATCGTGGTCGGCGTGCTGGGGTCGTTGGCGGCCGGCCTGTTCTCCTGGTATGTCCTGCACCGCCACGGTGCCGGCCTGCTGCTGGCGGTCGCCTTCTCGATGCTCCTGCTGTTCATCCTCCGCCGCAGTGGCGGTCGACGCGGCGCCTGACGCGGGGCGGCGGCCCGCCGTCATTGACGCCGGGGCGGGGGCGCCCGTAACGATCCCGGAACGCCCGGCGTCTAGATTCCCGGTCGGGTTGTCGATCGTGTCAGCGAGCTGAGCAATAGATGACCGGGCCAACGACCGGCCGTGGGACCGGGCACGCGCAGCCGCGGCGCGGCCGGGTGCGGTTGGCGTCGCCCACCACGGCCACGGCGCTTGGTGTGCTGGCCCTGACGTCGCTCTTCGCGACGTTCCCGCTCGAGATCGCCCTGCACCAGTTCTCATCCTCATCCGATCTCCTGCAGGGCGCGACGTGGGTCTTCTTCGGGCTGTCGTTCACCGCGGTCGGGGTCGTCGTCGCGCGCCGCGAGCCAGGCAACCCACTGGGTTGGTTGCTGCTCGCCGCGACGCTGGCGATCCAGCTCTCGAGCGACGCCGCGGCCTATGCCCGCCTCGACTACGCCTTTCGTCATGGAGCGCTGCCGTTGGGTCGCGTGGCGGTGCTGCTGAGCCCGGCGTGGGCCTACGGGTTCGTGCTGGTGCCGCTGATCGTGGTCCTCTTCCCGGACGGGCGGCTCGGACCGCGCTGGCGCTGGCCGCTGCGGGCCTACGCCGCGGTCCTCGCAGTCTTCGTGGCCGGCACGCTGAGCGTTGCGGCCGCTGCCTTCCGGCTGCGGGTCCCGGTCGACAGCGGAGGCAACCTGGTCGGCCTCAACCACCCGAGCGGTGGCACGGCCTGGTTCGGCCCGGTGCAGGACGTCGGCTTCATATCGGTTGCGCTGCTCGCGATCGCGTCGGTGGTCTACCAGGTGCGCAGCTACCGTCGGGCGAGTGGCGAGCGGCGCCAGCAGCTCAAGTGGTTGAGCAGCGGTGCCGTGACCTGCGCTGTCTTCCTGCTGATCATCGTGGCGTGGTCGAGCGCGCCCAGGTGGGTCGGGAACCTCTTCCCGATCGCGCTCACCACGTTGCCGCTCAGCATGGGGGTCGGGATCCTGCGCTACCGGCTGTATGAGATCGACCGGCTGATCAGCCGCACGCTGTCCTACGCGATCCTCACCGCGCTGCTCGTCGGCACCTTCATCGGTCTGATCGCGCTGAGCACCGACGTCCTTGCCATCTCGGGACGCGTCGGCGTCGCCGCGTCGACGCTGATCGCTGCGGCGCTGTTCAACCCGCTGCGCAGGCGCATCCAGCACCTGGTGGACCGCCGCTTCAACCGCGCGCGCTATGACGCCGAAGCGACCGTCGCCGCGTTCACCGCACGGTTGCGTGACGCCGTCGAGATCGACGCGATCCGCGCCGACCTGCTCGACGCGGTCAACCGCGCCGTCCAACCCACCCACGCGTCGGTCTGGATCAAGCCGTGAGGCGCGAGGGGCCCGCGGCGCGACTCAGGACGGCGCCGCGGCCGGAGTGTCGGTGCCCGCCGCCGGCGCGGTCGGCGGCGCATTCCAGCCGCGTGACAGCAGCTCTCCCAGGATGTCTGGGGCCTGGGCGCCCGATGCGCCGATCGAGCGGTCCACGACGAAGAACGGCACGCCGCTGATTCCAAACGACGTGGCGGTGCGCTCGTCGTCGCGGACATCGCCGGCGTATCGGTCACCGGCGAGGACATCGCGTACCTCGTCGGCCGGGAGCCCGACCTCGACGGCGAGCCGCTCGAGTGTCGCCGGATCGCCGATCGGTTCGCCCTCGGTGTGGTAGGCGCGCAGCAGGCGCTCCTTGAGCGCGTCCTGGCGGTCGTGCGCCGCGGCGAGATGCAGCAGACGGTGCGCATCGAAGGTGCTGCCACCGCGGGCGATGTCGTGGCGGAATTCGATCCCCTCGCCGGCGCCGACGCCCCGCATCCGCTGCTGCATGGCGAGCGCCTGTTCCTGGCTCGTGCCGTACTTCTCGGCGAGGTGTGTAGCCAGGTCGACCTCGCGTTCCCGTGGAGCGGTCGGGTCGAGCTCGAAGCTGCGCCACGTGACCGTCACCTCGTCGCGGTGCTCGAAGGCGGCGAGCGCCGCCTCGAAGCGGCGCTTGCCGACGTAGCACCACGGACAGGCGACATCTGACCAGATCTCGACGTTCACGATGTTTCCCTCCGACGTGGTGGCGGCTTCAGCGGCGCGGCGGTTGCGCGCACAACTACGCCGAGCGTAGCATCGGCGGGTGCGCGCTCGGCCCCCGAGGCGCGTATTGGCAAACACGGGCGAAGCGATACCGTCCAAACGAGTCCCCCCACACCGCGACGAAGAACGGAGACACCGTGGCAGCCACGCTCGAAGGTCGGCCGAAGGACATCATCGCCGGCAAGAACTACGCCCATCTCGCGATCCCGCGCCAGGACGGCACCGTCCAGACCGTGATCGTCTGGGCCGACACCGACGAGGGCAACGTCATGCTCAACAGCTCGGAGGGTCGCACGTGGCCCGAGAACCTGCGCAAGGCCGGCACCGCCACGGTCACCGTGATGGCCGACGGCGATCCCTATGAGTGGGTGTCGGTGACCGGTCGCCTGGTCGAGGACACGCATGTGGGCGCCGACGAGCAGATCAACGCGCTGGCGAAGAAGTACATCGACAAGGACGTCTATCCGTACCGCGTGGCGGGCGAGCAGCGGGTCAAGTTCGTCCTGCGGCCGGAGCGGGTGCACTACAACCCGCCCAAGTAGCCGTCCACTCGCGGCGAGCGGGGTCGCGCCCGCCGCCCGCGACCCGGTTCGCGGCAGGCAGTACGGCTGCGGGCGGTCGTGACGAGGTCCGCGGCGCGCGATCGCCCGCCGTGGCTGCGCGTCTGCGACCCCTCCGGCGCCGCGGCGGCCGTGGTCGCCCCGGGCGCTTGAGTTGGCGAACGTGCATTGGCCGCGGCGGTGCGCAGCGCGGTCGTGGTGTGCGCCTCGACGCGCGCGGATGCCGCGCGGGTGGCTGGCTCTCTTCGAGCAGGCTTGCGATACTTAGCCGGCGCGATGACTCCCCCTCGCAAGCGACAGGTCCGGCTCGTCGTTTCGCTCACGCTGGCGGTGCTGCTTGCC
>DATLQS010000052.1:0-27280 GCA_035535075.1 Solirubrobacteraceae bacterium | reverse complement strand
CCTCGGCGACCGGCTGCACCAGCCCTATCGCGCGTCCCTGTACCCGCGCTCGGCCGAGCTCGTCGCCGGCGCGAGCGGGCTCGGCGCGCTCGGCGCGAGCATCTCCGGCGCCGGCCCGACGGTGCTCGTGTGGGTCGAGCGGGCGGCGGCGGGCGACGTCGCCCGGGCGCTGCACGAGCGTGCCGCCGGCTGGGCCGACGTGCTGCGCGTGGAGTTCGTCAAGCGCGGCGCCGAGGTCGCCTGATCGGCCGCGTCGCTCAGCGCGATGGCGCCGCCTTCGTCCAGTCGGCACCGGTCGCCGACCGCCGGTGCGCCGTGAGCGCGGTGCCCGTGATCAGCGCCGCGGCGATCGCGAGCGGGAGCACGAGGTCCACGTGGAGGACGAGCAGCGCACCGACCAGCGCGCCGGTCAACATCGCCGAGACCGAGATCAGCCGGCGCGCGGGGTGGCCGCCGGTGCCGCCGGCGAGCCGTGAGTCGGCGGCGATTCCGGTCAGCGTCAGGGTCAGCACGGTGGTGGTGAGATCGGGCACCGCGAGCCGGCGCGCCATCGCGTTCTGCGCGCCCATGGCCAGCGCCAGCGGAGCGATCAGCGCGTAGCGCGCGGCGGAGGACACCGGCTGACCGACGACGGCGGCCGCGATCGCGGACCCGAGGAACACGACGTTGCCGGTCATGTTGGCAACGAACACGTGACCAACGGCGACGTAGCTCACGGCATCGACGAGCCCGGTGACGACGGTCAGCGCGACCCGCAGCGCCGGCAGCGGGCCGTCGCCGCCGCCGCCCCACGGCCACCACGCACGCGCACGATCGCTCAAGCCGTTCACCGGAGTCAGTAAACGGCTGAGCCGGAACCGCCGCCCGCCGGCCGAAGGCCTGCTAGCTCGTCGTCGGCGCCGCTGCGCCGACCGGCTCGAGCGTCGCGTAGTAGAGCCGGTGACGGCCAACGCGGATCTCGTCGCCGTGCGTGAGCGGGCTCCACTCGACGCGCTGGCCGTTGACGAACACGCCGTTGAGACTGCGATCGTCAAGCACCCGCACGCCGTCGACGCCGCGGACGATCAGGGCGTGGCGCCGTGAGACGGTCGGGTCGTCGAAGCGCACGTCCGCTGCGAGACCGCGGCCGATCCGCGTCCACTCTCGCGTCAGCGGGACCACGACGACCTCCTCGCCGTCCTCGAAGCAGAGGTACTCGCCCGGATCGCCGAGCAGGGCCGGCGGATCCACCAGCCAGGACGGGACGTGCCGCTCCTCGGCGGGCTGCTCGTCGACGACCGGTGCGCGGGCGGTGCCCCCGGGCCCCTCCGGCGGGACGAGCGCCGCGGAGCCGCAGTTCGTGCAGACCCCAGCCGGGTCGCCGGCGGCGAGCTTGACGACCTCACCGCATTGCGCGCAGCGAAGCGGTTCGTTCTCCGTGACCGTCTTCGAACGCGGCTCGTCCATCACTGCCTCCAGGGATCGCCAACACTCATGATAGAGCCAGCCGTCGGTATTCGATCTGGCGGCGGCGCAGGAACCGCCCGGGAGGCGCCGAATCCAACCGCATGCGCCGTCACGGATCGCCGCTTTCGACTGACGAGCGCGCTGCCCACACGGCCGATCTGGAACGCCAGCTGCTGCGCGTCGGCGTCGGCGTGCTGTCCGCCGATCGCGCGCGCTGTCGCGACTGCGGCCGCACGCCGCTGATCGGCGAGGAGGTCTACCTCTACGAACGCGCTCGGATCGTCTGCGAACTGTGCCGCCCGCGCCACGCGACGCCGCCGCTGTCGGCCGAGCGCGTCCGCCACAGCGAGTTCGGGCAGGCGGTGCGGCTCAGGCGCGCAGCCTGACTCGTCCGTCCGGCGGCGAGCGCGTAGACTGCGCGCCGTCGTGGATCCCGTCAGCGTCTCGATCACCGTCGGCCGGCCGCGCGAGGAGGTCTTCAACTACCTCGTGGACATCGCCAACCACGCGGAGTTCACCGACCACTTCCTCAAGGACTGGCACCTCACGCGCGAGGATCCGGTCGGGCGCGGCGCCGGGGCGCGCTTTCGCGTCAACGCGCCGCTGCAACGGTTCAGCTGGATGGGCGTCAGCTTCATCGAGGTCGATGCCCCGTGGCGGATCGTCGAGGCCGGCCGCGGCGGGAAGTACAACCGCATCCGCTCGATGACCACCTACACGCTCGAGCCGGCGCCCGGCGACACGACGCGGGTTCGCCTGAGCGTCGAGACCGAGCCCGTGACGATCTCCGACCGGCTGATGGAATCGCTCGGTGCGCGGGGCTGGACGCGCCGCCAGAACCGCCGGGCGCTGCGCCGGCTGCGCTCGATCCTCGAGGACGGCAAGCACCGCGGAACGCGCGTGACGATCGCCGGCGGCTGACGAATAGACTGCGGCGTCGATGGTTGGCAAGCGAATCGTGATGCTGATCGGCGGGGTGATCTGCGCCGCGGCGATCTCGGCCTGTGGCGCCGGCGAGCACGCCCGCAGCGCCGACAACCTCGGCACCGGCTACGTCGAGCTCTCGAAGCTCAACTACCAGGTCCAGATCTCGCGTCAGCTGAACCCGTGGAGCGACGAGGACAGCGGCTACCTGCAGGGGTTCACCAAGAGCCAGCTCGCGCTCGCGACCACCGACGAGTGGTTCGCCGTGTCGCTGCAGGTCTACAACTGGACCGGTCAGGCGCACACCCCGACGAATGACTTCTTCATCACCGACACGCTCGGCGATCGCTACGTCCCGCTCGCCAACCCGACGCCCAACCCGTACTCCTATGCGCCGATCTCGATCCCCGCGTGGGGCCAGCTCCCGGCGGTCGACAGCAACGCGTTCGCGTCGTTCACGCAGGGCGAGCTGCTGATCTTCAAGATCCCGTACGCCAGTCTCGTCGACCGGCCGTTCGTGCTGCACATCGTCGACCCGAGCAACAGCTCGAACGAGTCGACGATCGAGCTCGACGTCTAGCACCTGGCTGCCGGCGACGGGTGCCGCGCGCCGCCGGGGCGCGCCTCAGCCGACGGCGGCCGAGACGCCCGCCAGGTAGCCGCTGGGATCGGCGTGCAGATGGTCGGCGAGCCGGGTGGCGAGCGCCATGATCGTCAGCGACGGGTTCGCCGACAGCGTCCGAGGAATCACCGAGGCGTCGCCGACGAACAGCCGCCTGACCGTGTGCATCTCGCCGTTTGCGTCGACCACCGAGCGCGCCGGGTCGCTGCCCATCCGGCAGCTGCCCTGGATGTGCGTGGTGACCAGGCCGGTCCAGAGAACCTGCCGCGCGCCGGCCGACTCGAGCGCCCGGCGACTGAACCGGAGCGCGTGATCGAGGCGCTCCACCTCCGCCGCCTGGAAGTCGCAGGTGAAGCCATCGTCGGCCGCGCCGGGGTCGAGGTCGGGGACGACGGCGCCGTTGTTGTCGTCGTTGACCATCACGAGCAGTCCCGTCCAGTGGCGATACTGCCGCAGCGCCTCGACGAGCGCCTCGCCCCACATCGGCCCATGCTCGTCCTGGAGATTGACGGCGAAGCCGATCGGGTCCTGCATCGTGACCGCCTCGACGACGAAGCCGCCGTCGTCGTCATTGCGGTGGTCCGCGCAGTGCGAGGTGATCGGGTACACCACATGCGCGTCCTGGGGCTGATCGAAGCGGCCGAACACCAGGCGCGCGGGGTGAAAGCCGAGGTTGCGCCCGATCAGCGGATCCTCGAGCCCCGAGCGAGCCAGCAGCCCCGGGGTGTTCAGCGTTCCGGCGGCGAGAACCACGGCGCCGGCCGCCACGCTATGGCGCCGGCCGGCCGCGTCGAGGTAGGCGACCCCGGTCGCCTCGGGGGTGCCGTCGCGCTCCTCGATCAGCACCCGCTCGACGCGGCACTCCGGGCGCACGTCCAGCAACCCAGCCACCCACGCTTCCTGGATGTAGGTGTTCTGGGTCGACTTGCCGGCATTGGTGGGGCAGCCCTGCAGGCAGGACCCGAGCCGTGTGCAGTTGGGATCGGTGTAGGACTCGACGGCCTCCAGGCGCGCGCCGAGCGCGTTGAAGCCGCGCTCCACGGTGCGGACGCTGTCTGACCAGTCGTCGCGGGTGCGGACGCCGAGATAGCGCTCGACACGCTCGTAGTACGGCGCGAGATCGGCGGCGCTGAACGGCTCGCCGTGCTCGTTCTCCAGCCCGCTCGCCGCGTGCCACTTGCCGACGTCGGCATCGACGGCGCGCATCGCGACCTTGGTGTTGATCGTCGTCGAGCCGCCGACGCAGCGTCCGGCGACCAGCGCGACCGGACCCGGACCCCACTCCCCGGCCGGCATCGCAAAGCGGATCGGCCACCACAGATCGTGCATCGCCCGCGCCTCCCAGCGCGCGAAATCGACGGCCGTCCGGTAGGGCCCGAGCTCGAGCAGCAGCACCGAGCGCCCGCTCTGTGCCAACTCGCCGGCGACGACGCCGCCGCCCGCCCCCGAGCCGATCACGACAACGTCGAAGCGCTCGCTCATCCGGGAATCCCGAGATACGACCAGTCCTTGCGCAGCAGCGCGGCTGCCGGCGGGTGGAAGTCGATCTCATCCCAGGCGCCGCTCGCCTGCACGCCGGGCGCGACGAAGTCGCTGTAGTAGGCCTCGATCGCCAGGGCGCGCAGGTGGAGGAACTCCGGCGTGCCGGCATGCTCGGCGAGCGCGCCGGCGCCCCCGCGCGCGATCTCGCCGAGGCTCGCGATCGATCCGCGGACGGCGTCCTGCATCTGCGGCGGCATCTGTGCGAGCAGCGCGTCGATGTAGAGGACCGGGCCGACCCGCGTCGAGCCGGGGACGATGAGCTCGCACAGGCGATCGAGCGCCTCCGCCTGCGGGCCGTCCAGCGTTCGCAGCCCAGTGCCGTCGTGAGCCATCCGGATCGCGAGGATACGACACCGTCGCGTAGGCTGTCCACGAGAGGATGTCCCGCCCGCACGAATACGCAAGAAGGTCAGCGCTCGCAGGCAGGCCAGGGCGGCGGCGCGCGGCTAGGCTGGGCAGCGGGCCCGCGCAGCGGTGTTCGATGCGCGCGTGCGCGGAGCCTGCCGGCGCGCGGGCGCGCGGACAGAACGACCGGCGAGAGGAGAGCGAAGACAGATGAGCGATGTCGATCTGGTCGGCCTGTACTGGACGGTGTCGGGGCCCGTCGAGGTCCACGTCGGGCGCGAATGGAGCCTGTTCGACTTTCGCGACCGCTGCGCCCAGGCCCAGCGGGTGGGGTTCGCGGGGATCGGGATCTGGCACGCGGACCTCGAGCACGTGCTCGAACGGCGCACGTTGCGCGAGATGAAGCAGATCCTCGACGACCATGGCCTGCGCTACCTCGAGCTCGAGTTCCTGATGGACTGGTTCCTGGACGAGGACGACGACCGTCGCAAGGCCTCCGACAAGGCCCGCCGGCTGCTGTTCGAAGCGGCCGCGGTGCTCGGCGCCCACCACGTCAAGGTCGGCAACATCCCGGGCACGCCCTGCCCGCTGCCGCAGCTCACCGAGCGCTTTGCCGAGCTCTGCGCCGACGCCGCGCGCCAGCACGACGCGCTGATCGCCTACGAGTTCATGCCCTTCGACGTGAACGTCCACAGCGTCGAGGCGGCGGTCGAGGTCGTCGGCGGCGCCGGCGCGGCCAACGGCGGCATCGCCGTCGACACCTGGCATCTGGCCAAGCTCGGGATCGCTCCCGATGACCTGCGCCAGATTCCGCCGAGCCTGCTCGGATGGGTCGAGCTCAGCGATGGCCAGTACGAGAACCTGCCCGATCCAATCGACGAGGTCGTCAACCACCGCCGGCTCCCCGGCGAGGGAGAGTTCCCGATCCCGGCCTGCGTCGAGGTCTGCCGCGAACTCGGCTACCAGGGCCCGTGGGGCGTCGAGGTGCTCTCGGAAGAGCTGCGCAACCTTCCCATCGATCAGATCTTCGACCGGGCATACGAAACCACAGCGGCGCAATTCCGCGCCGGTGTCGCGTGAGCGCGAAAGCGAAAGGAGGCCTCAGGTGAGCAGCGACCAACAGGCGCACGGTCTCGACAAGGATCGGCTGAGCTGGATCCTCACGCAGATGGTGAGGATTCGCGAGTTCGAGGAGCGTGTCAAGCAGACGTTCGAGGAGCATCCGGGGGCGATCCGGGGACACACCCACCTCGCCGACGGCGCCGAGGCGTCGATCGTCGGATCGCTGGCGACGCTGCGCAGCGGTGATCAGGTGCTCGCCACCTACCGCTGCCACGGCTATCCGCTCGCGCTCGGCAGCGACGCCGAAGCGATGATGGCCGAGATCTACGGTAAGAAGACCGGCCTCTGCGAGGGCTACGGCGGGTCGATGCACCTGGTCGACACCGAGCGCGGCTTCCTCGGCACCTCGGGCATCGTCGCGCAGGGGATCCCGCACGCCACCGGTGCCGCCTACGCGGCGCAGATCCGCAAGCAGGGGCAGGTGGTCCTGTGCTTCTTCGGCGACGGCGCGTCGAAGCAGGGCGCGTTCGCCGAATCGCTCAACATCGCGTCGCTGTGGAAGCTCCCGATCGTCTTCGTGATGGAGAACAACAACTACAACGTGGTGACGCGCAGCGAACAGGAGGACGCCAACGCCGCCGCCGGCGAGCCGCTCGCGGTCAAGGCCAAGGCCTTCAGCATGCCCGGGGTCACGGTCGACGGCGGCGACCCGCTCGAGGTCTACGGGGCGATGCACACGGCGGTCGAGCGGGCGCGCTCAGGAGAGGGCCCGACACTCGTCGAGTCGAAGGTCTACCGGCTCAGCGCCCACGGCAACATCATCGCGCCGCCCGGCGTGCCGCTGCACTACCCCGAGCACGAGGCGATCACCGTCTTCGGCGCCCGGGAGGAATACGAGGCCGCGCTGCGCGGCGACCCGGTGCCGCGCTTTCGCGCGCGGCTGATCAGCGACGGCACGCTGAGCGCCGAGGAGGCCAACGCGATCGCCGCGGCCGCCAAGGCGGAGATGGAGTCGGCCGTCCAGTTCGCCTGGGAGAGCCCGTATCCGGAGCCTGAAGAGGCCGTCAACTACGTCTACGCCTAGGAGCTGGAGAGCATGGCACGTGAAATGCCCTATATCGCCGCGATCGGAGAGGCCATCCACCTGGAGATGGCGCGCGACGAGAGCGTCCTGTACTTCGGTCAGAACATCGCGACGACCGATGACGACCCGTTTCTCGCCGCCTTCGGGCACGACCGCGTCAGGGTCACGCCGATCTCGGAGACCGCCGAAATCGGCATGGCCGTCGGCGCCGCGCTCGCCGGCTACCGACCGGTGGTCGAGCTGTACATGGCCGAGTTCATGCTGGTCGCGATGGACCAGGTGGTCAACGAGGCCCCGCGCTTTCGCTACATGAGCGGCGGCAAGGTCAAGGTGCCGCTCGTGCTCAAGGCGGGCTACGGCTTCACGGCCGGCTGGGCCGGCCAGCACACCGGCTCGATCTACTCGATGTTCATGGGTGTGCCCGGCCTGAAGGTGGTGCTGCCGGCGACGGCCGCCGACGCCAAGGGCCTGATGGCCACCGCGATTCGCGACGACAACCCGGTCTGCTTCTTCCACCACTACCTGCTCACCCTCGAGCACGGCGAGGTGCCCGAGGGCGAGTACCTCGTGCCGTTCGGCGAGGCCGCGGTGCGGCGCACCGGCAAGGACGTCACGATCGTGGCGATCGGCTGGATGGTCGACCGCGCGCTGGCGGCGGCGGAGCGCCTCGCGGCGGACGGCGTCGATGCCGAGGTCATCGACCCGCGCACGCTCGCTCCGCTCGACACCGCGACGATCCTCGAGTCGGTGGCCAAGACGGGCCGGCTGGTCCTCGTCGACCAGGCCACGCGCCACGGCAGCGCATCGGCGGTGATCGCCGCGGAGGTCGCCGACCAGGGGTTCGACTCGCTGCGGGCGCCGATCAAGCAGGTCACCGCGCTCGACGCGACGATCCCCTACAGCGAGCCGATGGAGCGCTTCGTCCTGCCCGACGAGGACAAGATCGTCGCCGCCGTGCACCAGGTTCTCGGATCGGCGCCGGTGGCCGCGTAGGTGGGCGAGCCGGGTGCCGCGCCGACCGTGCCGTCCGGCGCCGCGCTCGCGGCGCCGGCGGCGCTGGCGCTGCTGCGCACGATGTGGCGGATCCGCGTCTTCGAGGAGCGCGTCGGCGTGCTCAAGCGCGCCGACGAGGTCTACGGCCTGATCCACCTCAGCATCGGCGGTGAGGGCGTCGCCGCCGCGGTCTGCAGCCAGCTGCGCGCCGACGACCCCGTCTACAGCGGTCACCGCGCCCACGGTCACGCGATCGCCAAGGGAGCACCGCCTGAGCGCATCCTCGCCGAACTGATGGGACGCAGCGACGGCCTCTGTCACGGACTCGGCGGGTCGATGCACCTCGTCGACCTCGAGCACGGCCTGATGGGCGCCACCGGCGTGGTCGGCGGCAACATCCCGCTGGCGCTCGGCAGCGCGCTGGCCACGCGGTTGCGCGGCGGCGACGCGGTCGCGGTGTCGTTCTTCGGCGACGGCGCCGTCCAGGCCGGCCACTTCAACGAGTCGATCAACCTCGCCACGCTGTGGCAGCTGCCGGTGATCCTCGTCTGCGAGAACAACGGGTTCGCCGAGTTCACGCCGCGCTCGGCGCACACCAACGTCGAGCGCGTCTGCGACGTCGTCGCGCCCTACGGCCTGGAGCGCGAGACGGTGGACGGAAACGACGTGGCGGCGGTCTGGAAGGCCTTCGGCCGCTTCCTCGCGGTGGCTCGGCGCGGCGGGGGGCCGCTGCTGCTCGAGTGCCTGACCCACCGCCTGCGCGGACACTACGAGGGCGATCCGACGCTGTACCGCGCGGCGATATCGGCGACGGAATGGCAGCAGCGCGACCCGATCCTGCGTCTGGCGCGCCAGGGCACCGCGGCCGGCTGGTTCTCCGCGGAGGACGTCGCGGACGCCGAGCGCGAGGCGCGCGAAGAGATCGAGGCGGCCGTCGAGTTCGCCCGCCGGAGCCCCTACCCCGGAGCGGAACTGCCGGGCGAGCTGGTCTACGCCGGCGGCTCGCGACCGTGAGCACGACGACCTACGTCAAGGCAATCAACGCCGCCCTCGCGGCGGCGATGCGGGCCGACGAGCGCGTGTTCGTGATGGGCGAGGACGTCGCCGAGGGGGGGCCCTACACGGCGACCGCCGGTCTGGCCGAGGAGTTCGGCCGCGAGCGCGTGCGCAACACGCCGATCAGCGAAGGGGCGATCTGCGGCGTTGCCATCGGCGCCGCCCAGTCGGGCCTGCGGCCCGTGCTCGAGATCATGTTCATCGACTTCATCACGCTGGCTCTCGATCAGCTGGTCAACCAGGCCGCGAAGGCGCATTCGATGTCCGGCGGTCAGCTGTGCGTGCCGCTCGTGCTGCGCACGCAGGGCGGTGCCGGGCAGCGCGGCGGGGCCCAGCACTCCCAGAGCCTCGAGGCCTGGCTCACCCACGTTCCGGGGCTCAAGGTCGTCATGCCGGCAACGGCCGCCGATGCCGCCGGGCTGCTCAAAAGCGCCATCGCCGATCCCAACCCCGTCGTGTTCGTCGAGAACAAGGCGCTGTACTTCAAGCGCGAGGAGCTGCCCGCGGACCCGCCGCCGGTCCCGATCGGCCGCGCCCGCACCGTGCGCGCCGGTGGCGATGTGACGGTCGTCGCGACCTCGCGGCTCGTCGAGGAGGCCATGACCGCGGCCGGTACGCTCGCCGCCGAGGGGATCGACGCCGAGGTCATCGATCCCCGCACGCTGGTGCCGCTCGACCTCGACGCGATCGTGCGCTCGACCGAGCGGACCGGCCGGCTGGTCGTCGCCCACGAGGCGGTCGGCTTCGGCGGCTTCGGCGCGGAGATCGCTGCCGCGGTCGGGGCGGCCGCGTTCGACTCGCTCGACGCGCCGATCGAGCGCGTCGGGGCGCCGTTCACGCCGGTGCCCCTCAGCCCCCCGCTGGAGGACGCCTACCTGCCGGCGGCGCCCGAGATCTGCGCGGCCGCGCGGGCGACCCTCGGACTCGCGGCGGTGCGCTGACGCGATGAGCGTGCCGCGGTCCGCACCGAAACGCCGCTCAACGCCGCAGCAGGTCCGCTTCGCGCCCGGGGTCGAGCGTGGTCATCGAGTACCCGGGCACGCGGTTGAGGACTCCCCGGTGGCGCAGCACGAGTTCCAGGTTCGTCAGCGCCAGCCGGGCGTGCTCGCGGGCGATGTACTCGGCGCGTGCGCCCTCACGGCGTTCGATCGCCTCGATCAGCGCGAGATGCTGGCTGTGGGCGATCACGAGGATCTCGCGCGAATCGGGGAGCTCCGCCTCGGTCAGCACGAACGCCGTCGCGGAGGCGAAGGGCACCGCGGCGACCACCTCCAGCGCCCGCTGCAGCAGCGAGCTGCCGGCCATCTTGACGAGCGTCGCGTGGAAGCGGCCATTGAGGCCGACATAGCGCGCGAACGATTCGTAGTCGGCCTGGTGGACGAGCTCGGCGATCTCGTCGCTCACGGCCTGGAGCGCCCGCAGGTCGCGCCGGGCGGCGCCGCGCTCGGCCGCGAAGCGTACGGCCGTCCCCTCGAGCACCCCGCGCAACTCGGTCGCGTCCTCGATGTCGGCACGGGTGAACTCGCGGACGACGTAGCCACCGCCAGGCAGCGCCCGCAGCAGACCCTCGTGTTCGAGCTTCGCCAGGGCCAGGCGCACCGGGGTGCGCGAGACGCCGAGCCGCTCGACCAGCGGCAGCTCCGACATTCGGTCGCCGTGGCCGAACTCGCCGCTGAGGATCAGCTCCCGCAGGCGCAGCAGCGCCCGCATCGTCTGGGAGGTGCCGTGCTCGGTGGCGCTGGCGGTGTGGGTGGCGCTGGCGGTCATTGGTCGCGCTCGGCGAGCTGCGCGGTGCGGCGGCGGATTGCGTCGTGGTCCCGGCTCGGGCCACCGGCAAGAGTGTATCCCTGGCGGCGAACTTGTATGCAAGATCGCCAAAAGCGGGCGGCCCGAGGCCACTGCCGGGCACTGCCGGACCCCTGTTGCATGCAGCGGCGAATACGCAGTACTATCGCGTCCATCGTGTCCGTCGCCAAACGGCGGCGGCGAGTTCACCACCGATCACGGTGATGGGAGAGGAGAGGTCTCGATGAGGAAACACTTTGGATGGCGGGTGCGCATTCCCGTCGCCATGCTGGTGGTGGCCGTCGGTTTGACGATTGCGGCCACCGGGTTCAGCAAGACGAGCGGTGCGCACGCCGTCAAGGCGGCCGGGCTCGCCTGCGGGCTGGGCACAGGCCAGAAGGCCACCGGCACGCCGATCAAGATCGGCGCCATTGCGGTTAAGCAGGCAGGCACGGACTTCACGGACATCCCGAACATGGCGAACGCGTACTTCCAGTGCGTGAACGACAACGGCGGGATCTACGGTCACCCGATCGTGCAGGACCTGCTGACCGATCAGACCGACCCGGGCGCGCTCGCCGCCGATGCCAAGCAGCTGATCGAGACTGACCATGTGGTCGGGATCGCCGGCAGCTCGGACATCATCGACTGTGCGGTCAACAGCGCGTACTACAAGAAGATGCACTTCAACGTGCTCGAGGCCGGCATCGCCGAGCAGTGCTACTCGAGCCCGGCCGAGGCGCCCGTCAACATGGGGCCGCGCTACAGCGCGGACGGGGCGACACAGACCGCGATCGCGCTCCACGCCAAGAAGATCGCCTTCGACCAGTCCAACGTGCCGGGAACGCAGTACAACCTCGGCGGCTCGAAGCTGATCGCCAAGGCCGCTCACGTGCCGATCCAGTTCCTGACGGAGGACGCCGCCAACATCAACGGTGAGACCGCCGCGGAGAAGGAAGTCCAGGCGGCAGGGCCCGGTGGCGCGGTCGTGCTCGTGTTCACCCCGCCGGTGGCGCTCCAGATCCTCCAGGGCGCGCAGCACCTCGGGCTGGAGAACAAGGTCATCTGGACCTGCGCGACGCCGTGCAACACGGACTTCCTGGCGACGGCGCTGGGATCGGCGTGGAACCACAAGCTGTACGTCAACGCCGAGATGAACCTGATCAGCCAGGACAACGGCCCCAACAGCGTTCTGTACCAGAAGGTGCTGAAGCTGTACGGCTCGAACGTCGCCGGCGGCATCGGGTCCTTCAGCCAGTTCGGGTTCCTGCTCGGACAGCTCGCGGTCAAGGGGCTGCTCTCGATCAAGTCAAAGGTCTACACACCGCAGACGGTCAACGCGGCCTTCAAGGCGCTGAAGAACTTCAAGACCGACTTCCTGTGTAAGCCGTGGTACTTCGGACCATTGCCCAACAACACCGACTTCACCGTTTACCCGCAGGACGGGAAGATGGTGCTCGTGCCCAAGTCGGGGTGCCTGCCGATCTCGACCGTCGACCCGCTGGTCAAGCAGGTCCGCGCATACGAGAAGGCTCACCACGTCTAGGAGAAACCTGGAAGACAATTAGCAATACGCAGTAAACGATCAACGGCGCCCATCGTTCTCTGATGCCCAGCTGGTCGAATTTTCAGCCGTTCATCCCCATCGGTCTGGCCGCGGGCGGGGTGTATGCCCTGTCCGGGGTCGGGATGGTGGTGCTGTACCGGGCAACCGGTGTGCTGAATCTCGCCTTCGGGGCGATCGGAGCGATGGGCGCCCTGATCGCGTGGAGCATGATCAACACCTGGCACGTGCCGGCTGGCATCGCGTATGTGGCGTGCATCCTGTTCGGCGGCGTCGCGACCCTGCTCTACGGCATGGTGTTCGGCCGGCTGCTGGCGGCACGCGATCCGCTGGTCAAGGCGGCGGCCACGCTCGGGCTGGCGCTGCTGATGCTCGGGGTGATGAACCGGCTGTGGCCGGCGCAGGTCACGCGGTCAATCACCCTGCCCACCGACAACACTGCCTTCACCTTCGGGGACGCCTCGGTGGACTGGACGCAGGTCATCGCCGTCGGCTTCGGCGTCGTGATGACCGTCGGCACCGCGATCTTCCTGCGGGTCACCAAGATCGGCACCGCGATGCGGGCGCTGGCCGACGACCGTGAGATCACCGCCACCCTCGGCGTGCCGGTCAGGCGGGTCGAGGCGGCCGCGTGGTTCGGCTCGGGTCTGCTGGCCGGCGCGGCGGGTCTGCTGCTCGCGGACCTCGTCACGCTCGCCTCCGACGGGCTCACCTTCATCGTCATCTTCACGCTGTCCGCGGCCCTGATTGCCCGCCTGCGGTCGCTCACGGTAACGTTCGTGGCCGCGATGGTGATCGGGCTCGTCGACAACCTGATCACGCCGATCAACTCGATCACGAACTTCCGTGACATGACTCCGTTCGTACTCGCCATCGCCGCGCTGCTCTTCTTCTCTCGCGAGCGCCAGTACTCGTTCGCGCGGGGCGGGATCCGCTGAGGCACGGGGCGCGCGTGGCGGACAGCAACGTCGCGACCCGATCGAGATCGTCGCTGCGTGCGGCGGCCCGGCTGAGCCGCCGAGACGCGATCAACCTCCTCGTCGTCGCCGGCGGGGTGCTGTTCGTGCTGCTCGCGCTCCCGTCTCTGCTCACGCCCTACTGGGTCGTCACCTCCACCTCCGCGGTGACGTTCATGATCGTCGCGCTCGGTCTCGGCCTGCTCGTCGGGCGTGTCGGGATGATCTCGCTCGGGCAGGGCGCCGTGCTCGCGCTCGGCGCCTGGGTGGGCGCACGCCTGCTGTTCGCCACGGCGCTGCCCTACCCGATCGTCCTCGTGATGACCGGGCTGATCACGATGGTGCTCGGGACGATGATCGGGCTGCCGGCGCTGCGGGTCAGCGGCCTCTACCTCGCGCTCGTCACGCTGATGCTCGCCGGCGCGATCACCGTCGTCCTCGTCGACACGAACTTCCCCAACGGCGGGTCCGGTTTCCTCGGCTACGCCGACCAGTCCACCGGCACGCCCCCGTCGATCCGCCGTCCCTCGATCGCCGAGTCCGACCCCGCCTTCTTCCGCTACGTGGTGATCGTCGCACTGCTGATGTTCCTGCTCGCCCTGTGGCACATCCGGGGAAAGCCCGGGCGGGCATGGGCGGCGATCCGCCAGAGCGAGCCGGCGGCGCTCGCCGCCGGGGTCAACGTGACCGTGTACAAGATGTGGGCCTTCGCGCTCGCCTCGTTTGTCACCGGGATCGCCGGCGCGCTGCTCGGCTCGGCATCGCACGTCCTCTACGCCTACACCTTCCCGACGTCGCAGTCGATCGTGCTCTTCGCCGTCGTCCTGATGGGCGGCGTCTACACGCTGTTCGGCGCCGTCATCGCCGGGGTGCTGCTGCAGGTGATACCGGGGGCGTTCACGGTCTGGGGAATTCCCAGCGAATGGGCGACGATCCTGTTCGGCGTCGGCGTGCTGCAGGTCCTGACGACGGCGCCGGCCGGCATCGCGCACCAACTGCCGAGTGATCTTGCGCGCCTCGGCCGGTTCCTGTTCGGTGTCGCGAGACGGCGGATCCCGGCGGGCGGTCGGGCGCCGTGATCGAGATCAAGGACCTCACGGTGCGCTTCGGCGGGGTCACGCCGCTCGCAGAGATGACGCTGACCTTCGAGAGCGGCACGTGCGGGCTGATCGGCCCCAACGGCGCCGGCAAGACGACGTTCTTCAACGTGCTCAGCGGGTTCGTGAAGCCGCACGCCGGCAGCGTGCGCGCGTTCGGCGAGGACCTGCTCTCGATGCCCCATTTCCGGCGTGCACGCTGGGGGCTGCGGCGCACGTTCCAGACCGAGCAGGCGATCGAGGAGCTCTCGATCTACGAGAACGTCGCGATGGTGCACGAGCATTCCAAGCGCGGCCGCGCCGCGCGCCGCGAGGAGGTGCTCGCGGCGATCGAGTTCGTCGGGCTCGACGGCGACCCCGCGACGCGGGTCGGGACGCTCGGGGCCCGCGACCGCCGCCTCGTCGAGGTCGCGCGCGCCGTCGTCGGAGAACCGCGGCTGGTGCTGCTCGACGAGCCCGCCGCCGGCCTGCCCGACGAGGAGACCGAGCACCTGAGCAGCGTGATCCGTGCGATTCCCGGCCATACGGGCGCGCTGGTGATCCTCGTCGACCATGACATGAGCCTCGTGTCGGCGTGCTGCGGCGTGACCGCGGTGCTCGACTTCGGCATCGTCATCGCGTCGGGTCCGACGGCCGAGGTGCTGCGTGACGCCAACGTGATGCGGGCCTACCTCGGCACGGAGGAGCTGGTGTGACGGAGACATCGCCCGCCGGGACGCTGCACGTTCGCGGGCTGACCGTCGCGCGCGGAAACCGCGTGGTCGTGGACGACGTCTCGCTGGAGGTGCCGCCGGGCGAGGTGACGGCGCTGCTGGGGCCCAACGGCGCCGGCAAGTCGAGCCTCGTGCTCGCGGTCGGCGGCGTGCTGCGCCCGCAGAGCGGCTCGGTCTGGCTCGATGAGGTGGACCTGACGAAGACGCGCCCGGAGCGGATCCGCCAGGCCGGCATCGCGATCGTGCCCGAGGGCCGCCGCCTGCTGCCCGCCCTGAGCGTCGAGGACAACCTCCGCGTCGCGACGTACACGCTGCCCCGGGGCGAGGCGCGCGCGGCGAGCGAGCGCGCGCTGGAGCTGTTTCCGGAGCTGAAGAAGCGGTTGAGCTCGCAGGCGCGGCTGCTGTCGGGCGGCGAGCAGCAGATGGTCGTGCTCGCGCAGGCGCTCGTCTCCAACCCGAAGGTGGTGCTGATCGACGAGCTCTCGCTCGGGCTCGCCCCGGTGATCATCACGCGCCTGATCCCGACGCTGCGAAGGATCACCGAGACGGGGACCGGGGTGCTGCTGATCGAGCAGTTCGCGACGGTCGCCCTCGGTCTCGCCAACCGGGCGTACGTGATGAACGGCGGCGTGATCGAGTTCTCCGGCAGCGCGAGCGAGTTGCGCGAGAAGCCCGAGCTGCTCCACTCGGCCTACCTGCTGCGAACCGTCAAGGCAACCGAGAGCGGGCTGGCGTGACGGTCACCGCGATCGATCACATCCTGGTGCTCAGCGACGACATCGACGCGACCCGCGACTTCTACTGCCGCGCGCTGGGGCTGACGGTAGGCCCGCGCCCGCCGCTCGAGTTCCCCGGCTACTGGCTGTTCGGCGAGGACGGTCCGTGCGTGCACATCGCCGACCGGGCGGTCTACAACGAACGCGCCCGCGATCTCGGCCTCGGCACGGCGGACGAGGGCGTCGCCGGCCGGATCGACCACGTCGCGTTCGCCGCGACCGACTACGCGGCCGCGGCCGAACGACTCGAGCGCGACGGGATCGCGGCGATTGCCAACGTGGTACCGGAGGCCGGGATGCGCCAGCTCTTCTTCAGCGACCCCGGCGGGGTGCGGATCGAGGTCAACGTGGTCGAGCGCGACGCCGCGGTGGCGCGGGGCGAATAGTGCGCGCGGCGGTCACGCGTGCCGTGGGCGCGATGGAGGTCGTCGACTTGGCCGAGCCCGTTCCGCCCGGTCCCGGCGAGGTGCTCGTGCGCAGCGAGGCGGTCGGGATCTGCGGGTCGGACTACCACTTCCTGCTCGGTGAGCTCTCGGCCGCCGCGGGGGGCGGCACGTCTCCGTTCCCGAAGATCCAGGGACACGAGGTCGGCGGGACGATCGAGGCGCTCGGCGCGGGCTGCCGCCCCGAGCTCGATGTGGCGGCGCGCGTCGCCGTGTACCCGCTCCACGCGTGCGGGCACTGCTATCCGTGCAGCATCGGCCGCCCGAATACCTGCGACAACTTCACGCTGATCGGCATCCACCTCGACGGGGGCCTGCAGCAGCATCTGACCATCCCCCAGGAGCAGGTCTTCCCGATCGCCGCCGACGACGGCGCGGTCGCGGCGATGGCCGAGCCGGTGTCGATCGCCGTCCGCGCCGTCCACCGGGCGCGGATCGCCGCCGGCGAACGCGTGGTGGTGCTCGGCGCCGGCCCGATCGGGCAGTGCGTGTGCCTGCTGGCGCGCGAACGGGGCGCCGAGGTGCTCGTCATCGACCTGCAGGAGCGGCGCCTGTCGCTGAGCCGCGAGATGGGCGCCGAGGGTCTGGTGTGGACGGATGCGAGCGCGGTCGTCGGTGCCGCACGCGACTGGGCCGGCGGCGGCGGCCCACCGGTGGTGGTCGACGCGACGGGGGCGGCGTCGGCGGTCGGCGCGATGCTCGAAATGGTCGCCTCGGCGGGCCGTGCGGTTCAGGTGGGGATGTCGAACGAGCGCGTTGGGGTGCGCATCGGGAGCCTCACCGAGAAGGAGCTCGACTTTCTCGGCGTCAGCTGCTGCGGCGGTGGCGAGTTCGCCGAAGCCGTGGCGGCGGTCGAGCGCAACACCGCGATCCTCGCGCGGATGATCAGCCACGAATTCCCGCTCGAGCGCGCGCCGGAGGCGATCGAGTTCGCAATCGAGCATCCGGCGGAGGTGATGAAGGTGGTCATCCGTGTCGACTGATCCCGGCAGCCGCAGCTACGACTACGTGATCGTCGGCGCCGGCTCGGCGGGCTGCGTGCTCGCGTCGCGCCTGAGTGAGGACCCCGACGTCAGCGTCGCCGTGCTGGAGGCCGGCGGCAGCGATCGCCAGCCCGAGATCCAGACGCCGATCGCCTTCCCCGCCGTGTTCAAGTCGGGAGTCGACTGGGATCTGCTGGGCGAGCCCGAACCCGGCCTCGACGGCCGGCGCCTGTACCTCCCGCGCGGACGCGTGCTCGGCGGCTGCGGCTCGATCAACGCGATGATCTACATTCGCGGCAACCGTGCCGATTACGACGAGTGGGCGGCGCTCGGCTGCGACGGCTGGAGCTACGAGGACGTCCTTCCCTACTTCCGTCGCTCGGAGGACAACGAGCGCGGCGAGGACGCCTTTCACGGCGCCGGCGGCCCGCTCTCGATCTCCGAGAGCCGCTCGATGAACCCGCTGGTCGACACGCTCCTGGAAGCGGCCTCGCAGGCCGGCCACGAGCGCAACCCCGACTTCAACGGCGCCCGCCAGGAGGGCGTCGGGCGCTTCCAGCTGACCCAGCGCGACGGCCTGCGCTGGAGCACGGCGGACGCGTTCCTGCACCCGGCGCTCGGGCGCCCGAACCTCGAGGTGATCACCAGGGCGCTGAGCACGCGCATCCTGTTCGAGGGCGAGCGGGCGGTCGGCGTCGAGATCGCGCGCGGCGATGAGCTCGTCGAGATCCGCGCCGAGCGCGAGGTGATCCTCTCGGCCGGCGCCTACCAGTCGCCGGTGCTGTTGATGCTGTCGGGGATCGGGCCCGCGGACCAACTCGCGACGCTCGGCATCGAGGTGCGCATCGACCTTCCCGTCGGCGAGAACCTCCAGGACCACTGCATGGCGCAGCTCAACTACCTGACCGACGAGCAATCGCTGTTCGGCGCGCTGACGCCCGAGAACCTCGAACTGCTCGGCCAGGGGCGCGGTCCGCTGACCTCCAACATCCCCGAGGGTGCCGCGTTCATCCGCACGCGCCCCGGCCTGCACGCGCCCGACGTCCAATTCCACTTCGCCCCGTCACTGTTCTTCGACGAGGGACTCACGGCACCCCACGACCACGGCTTCTGCTTCGGGCCGGTCGTGATCAAGCCGACGAGCCGCGGCCACGTGCGGCTGCGCACGCCGCGCGCCGACTCCAAGCCGGTCGTGCTGTGCAACTTCCTGACCACCGACGAGGATCGCGCCAGCATGCTCGCCGGGACCCGCATGGCGCTGGAGATCGCCGCGCAACCGGCGCTCGCCGGGGCACTGCGGGCGCCGTTCAGCGTGCCGGACTCCGACTCCGACGAGGACATCATGGCGTGGGCCCGCCGCGCCGGGCAGCCGGTCTATCACCCGACCTCGACCTGCCCCATGGGCTCGATCCTGGACTCGCAGCTGCGCGTCCACGGCGTGGAGGGGCTGCGCGTCGCCGACGCGTCGGTGATGCCGAAGATCACGCGCGGCAACACCAACGCGGCGACGATCATGATCGCCGAGAAGGCCTCGGATCTGATTCGCGGGGCGCACGCGGGCTCGCCCGCCCCCGGTTGAGCGGCGACGGCTGCGGTGGCCCGACATGCTCGATGGTGAGACCTTGAGCGAACCCGTGACGACGCTCTGGCGCCCGCCGGAGCCGCGCGATGAATCGACGCAGATCGCCGGCTTCCTCCGCTGGCTGCGGGAGCGCGGCCGGTCGTTCGACGGCTACGCCGACCTCTGGCAGTGGTCCGTGTCGGACCTCGAGGGCTTCTGGGGATCGCTGTGGGAGTTCTTCGGCGTCCGCGCGAGCACTCCCTACGATCGCGTGCTTGGTT
The DNA here is from genome assembly GCA_035535075.1 of Solirubrobacteraceae bacterium. GTDB lineage: Bacteria > Actinomycetota > Thermoleophilia > Solirubrobacterales > Solirubrobacteraceae > Palsa-513. The sequence continues at coordinate 8,047 of DATLQS010000052.1, read as the reverse complement.
CCCGCACGATGCCGGGCGCCGAGTGGTTCACCGGGGCGCGCCTCAACTACGCCGAGCACATGCTGGGGACCGACGAGGACTCATCGCGCGTGGCCGTGGTCGCCCACTCGCAGACGCGTGCGCCGGTGGAGCTGAGCTTCGCCGAGTTGCGCGAGCAGGTCGCGGCGGCGCGTTGTGGCCTGCAGCGGCTCGGGGTCGAAGCGGGGGACCGCGTCGTCGGCTACATGCCGAACATCCCGGAGACGCTGATTGCCTTCCTGGCCACCGCCAGCCTCGGCGCGGTCTGGGCGGCGTGCCCGCCGGAGTTCGGCCCACGCGCCGTGATCGACCGCTTCGCGATGCTCGAGCCGAAGGTCATGCTCGCGGTCGCCGGCTACCGCTACGGGGACCGGGTGATCGACCGGCGCCCCGAGGTTGCCGCGTTGCGGGCGGCCTTTCCGACGCTCGAGCACGCCGTGCACGTGCCCTACCTGGGCGGAGCCGAGGACGAGCTTCCCGCCACGGTCGCCTGGGACGGGCTGCTCGCGCAGGCCGGCATGCTCGAGTTCGAACAGGTTCCCTTCGACCATCCGCTGTGGGTCCTGTTCTCCTCGGGCACGACCGGTCTGCCGAAGGCGATCGTGCATGGCCACGGGGGGATCGTCGTCGAGCACTTCAAGAACCACGGCCTGAGCTGGGACCTGCGGCCCGGCGACCGGCTGATGTGGTTCACGACGACCGCCTGGATGATGTGGAACGCGCTCGCCTCGTCGCTGTTGCTACGGGCGTCGATCGTGATGCTCGACGGCAACCCGACCTATCCCGATCTCGAAATGCAGTGGCGCTTGGCCGAGCAGCTGCGGCCGACCTTGATGGGCATCAGCCCCGCGCTGCTGATGGCGTGCCGAAAGGCGGGCGTCAACCTGCGCGACCACGACACCTCGTCGATCCGCCAGCTCTGCGTCGCCGGCTCCCCGCTCGCGCCCGAGGGCTTCGACTGGGTCTATGAGCAGCTCGACGCGAGCCTGCTGCTCAGCGTCGGCAGCGGCGGCACCGACCTGTGCACCGGGATCGTCCAGGGCAGCCCGCTGCTGCCGGTCTACCGTGGCGAGATGTCGGGCTGCGAGCTCGCCGTCGACGTCGCCGCCTACGACGCCAACGCCCAACCGGTGATCGGGCAGCTTGGCGAGCTCGTGATCCGCTCGCCGATGCCGTCGATGCCCGTGCGCTTCTGGAATGACCCCGATGGCAGCCGCTACCGCGCGGCCTACTTCGAGGACTTCCCCGGCGTGTGGCGCCACGGGGACTGGATCATGTTCACCGAGCGAGGCAGCGCGGTGATCACCGGCCGATCCGACGCGACGCTGAACCGTGGTGGCGTGCGGCTCGGCACCGGCGAGTTCTACCCGGTGGTGGAGGCGCTGGACGAGATCGTCGACAGCCTCGTCGTGCATCTCGAGGATCGCGACGGCGGTCCGGGTGAGCTGATCCTGTTCGTCGTCGTGGCCGACGGCGTCGTCGTCGACGATGCGCTGCGCACCCGGATCGGCGCGGAGCTGCGGGCCGCACTGTCTCCGCGCCATGTTCCGGATACGCTCGAGGCGGTACCGGCAATCCCGCGAACGCTCACGGCGAAGAAGCTCGAGCTGCCGGTCAAGCGGATCCTGCTCGGCGTGCCGGCCGTCGAGGTCGCGAGCCGCGACGCGCTCGCCGACCCGCGGGCACTCGAGGCCTTCGTCGCCTACGCCGCGCGCCGCGGTGCGGCCGGTGCGTCGTCGTGAACGCGGCCGCGCCGGGCGCACCCGTGCCGGCGCCGGGCGCCAGGGTTTGCACTAGCATGGCGAAAGACTCGCGAGCGGCCCAGGGGAGGCACGGGACGTGGTGATTCCAGAGCAGTCAGCGAACGTGGCGGTGGCCGAGCGCGCCGACCCGGAGCGCTGGCGGCTGCGCACCGCGCTCAGCGTCCGGGCGCTCGAGGAATGGACCGACATCCTCGCGGAGACGCACCTGCTGTTCGACGTGCGCTCGACGCAGCGGACGCCGAGCACCTTCTACGGTGCCGTCACGCGGCGGCGCTTCGGCGACCTGGCGCTCGTCGACTGTGCATCGTCACCGTTCCTCGCCCGCAGCGGGAGCGCCACCACGACGCAGCGCGACGCCGGGGTCTTCGGCCTCCAGTTCGTCCGCAAGGGCGTCGAGCAGGTGCGCGAGCGATCGCGTGAGCTGAGCCTCACCGCGGGCGACGTGATGCTCTGGGACGGGCTGATGCCGGTCGAGATCGAGGTGATCGAGCCGTTCGTCAAACGCACCGTCATCTTTCCCCGCGAACGGCTGCTCGCGGTGTGCCCGCGCCTCGAGGACGTCGGGTCGCTGCCGCCGCTCGGTCGCACCGCGTCGGTGCGGCTGCTGGTCCGCTACCTCGATGCCCTCGCCCTCGAGCTTGGCGCGCTCGACGAGCCCGGGCGCGCCGTCGCCGCGGACGCCGCGCTCGAGCTCCTGCGAGCCGCGGTCGCGCCGAACGTGCCATCCAGCCGCGCTGCCAAGCGCGCCGCGATGTGCGCGGAGGTGCGCCGCTACATCCGGGCCCACCTCCAGGACGGAGCGCTCGGTCCCGAGTCGATCGCCGCCGCGCACGCGATGTCGGTGCGCGCCCTGCACGCCCTGTTCGAGGACACCGACGAGTCGGTCTGCGGGCTGATCCGCCATGAGCGGCTGGCGCGCTGCCGCCAGGATCTGGCGCTGCCGAGCGGCGGCTCGGTCACCGAGATCGCCTTCCGCTGGGGCTTCCATGACGCCGCGCACTTCGCGCGCGTGTTCAAGCAGCACTACGAACTGACCCCGAGCGACGTGCGGCGCGCGAGCCTCGCGCGCACGGCGGCCCGCGCCCGCAATGGCGAGGAGGCGGCCGGCCCGATGGCGCTGGAGCGCGGCCCGCTGCTCGAGGGCCGCGCTGCGTGAACCCCCTGCTCGCCGGCAAGGCCGGGCTGGTGACCGGCGCGGCGAGCGGCATCGGACGGGCCTGCGCCATCCGCTTCGCCGGCCGCGCGTCACCACGGCGAGTCCGGCAGCCGGGCGATGCGCATGTCGAGCCTGGGCGGATCGGTCGCCAGAAACGGAACGCCCTCGGCCGCGAGCCGCGCGCGCTGTTCCTCGCCCATCGCCAGCGAGCCGTCGGCACGGACCACCCGCCACCACGGGACGTCGCCGTCGACGTTGCGCAGGGCCGCGCCGCTGAAGCGGGGCGCGCCCGGCGAGAGGTCGCCGTAGGTGCGGACGAAGCCCTCAGGGATCGCCCGCACGGCGTCCAGCACCTGCTCGGCTGAGCGCCGGGACGGCGCCATCGCTACGCCGCCGCCTGCGCGGCGCGCTCCTGGGGGGCGAGCAGCACCTTCAGGTGGTGGTTGGTGCGCGCGCTCAACGTCTGGAACATCGCCTCGGCGTCCTCGAGCGGCGCCGTGGCGGTGATCAGCGCCTCGACCGGGATGCGGCCATGCGCGAGCATCTCGATCGCGGCGGCGAAGTTCGCGCGCGAGTACGAGAGCACCCCGTGCAGCTCGACCTCCTTGAAGAGGAGCGCCGGCGCGGCGAGGTCGAGCGGCTCGAGCGACACGCCCACGAGCATCACCCGGCCGAGCGGGCGCACCAACTCGACGGCAAGCCGCGCGGCTGCGGGGGTGCCCGCGCACTCGAACACGCACGCCGGCGCCTGCGCCGGCACCTCGTCCAGCGAAACCGCGGTCAGGCCGAGCGACGCGGCGAGCTCGGCACGCGCGGGGTTGCGCGACACCAGCACGACCTGCTCGAAGCCGCGGTCGGCGAGCACCAGCGCGGTGAGCATGCCGATCGCCCCGGCGCCGAGCACCACCGCGGGCTGGGCGGGGGCGAGCCCCGACTGCTCGACAGCCCGCACGGCGACCGCGAGCGGCTCGGTCAGCGCGCCGGCCCGGTCGTCGACCGAGTCCGGCAGCGCGAACAGCATGCGCCCGTCCACGACCACCTGCTCGGCGTAGGCCCCTGGACGCCCGGTACCGAGCCCGACGCCGTCCGGGATGGCGTGGGGGCAGACCTGCTCCTGGCCGCTGCGGCAGAGCTCGCATTCGCCGCACTGGGCGAACGGCAGCACGGTCACGCGATCGCCGAGCTGCCACGATGAGAGCCCCTCGCCGAGGGCGACGATCCGGCCGGACATCTCGTGACCGGGGACGGTCCCGGCGGGGAACAGCTCGGGCACGTCGCGGAAGTGGAGGTCGGAGCCGCAGATCCCGCAGTAGGCGACCTCGAGCAGCGCCTGGCCGGCGCCCGGAGCTGGCGGCGGGCGCTCGCCGGCGACAAGCCGGCGGTCCTCGGCGATCGAGACGGCGCGCACGACCGCTACCGATCCCCGCGCCCGTCACGCATCGCGCGCGGCCAGATGCCCTGCTTGCCGGGCGCGAGGATGCCGTTGGGGTCGAGCGAGTCCTTGAGCGTCTCGCAGAACCGGCGGTATGCATGGCCGCCCCACGAGTACTGCTCGGCGGCGAGATCCATGAAGCTGAGATGTGCGCGGTATTCGCCGTAGCCCTGCCTGGCCGCTTCGGTGACCAGCCGCGTGCACACGTCGTAGGCGCTGCTGACCTGGGCTTCGTCCTTGGTGTCGAAGATCACCAGCGTGATGTGGGCAAAGCTGCGCGCGTTGACCGGCAGCAGTGCGGCGATGTAGTCGAGCCCGGCGTCGTTGATCATCGGGCGCAGCAGGTCGCGCAACGCGTGAGCGTCCCGGCCGACCATCGGGGCGATCGGCGAGAAGCCGATGTGGCCGCCCTCCTCGCCGCCGTACCAGGCGGTCATCACGTTGAGGTCGAGGCTCGGCACGCCCCCCTGGACGCGTTCGGCAGGGTGCTCGAGCGCCGGGATGTCCTCGGGAGCGCACTTGGTCCCCCAGACCTCGGCGCCGTCGATATGCGCGAACGCCCGCTTGATCTTCTCGAAGCGGTGGTCGACGACCGCCTCGTCGCCGTGGAGCGCGAAGCGCATGATCCAGCGGCCGATCTCCAGCTCGCGCCCGATCCTGTCGATCACCTCCTCGGGGATCGGTCCCTCGCCGGTCCACCATTGCTCGCGCGTGGTCATCACCGATCCGAGCAGCAGCGTGTTCATCACCTGCGGAACCATTCGCACCGTCCCGTCGAGCATCAGCGCGCGCAGCGTGTCGACGACGGCGCCGAGGTCGTCATCGCGCCAGACGCGCAGCCACAGCGGCATGTACACCTCCGGGTAGGGCATCAGCCAGACGCCCATCTTCGTGACGATGCCGAAGTTCGACTGCATGAACAGCTGATCGGGCGTCGGGCCGAGACCGCGCTTGTAGAGGTGCCATGAGCGGTTGCCCTCCATCGCGCCCATGCCGGTCCGCAGCAACTCGCCGTTGGCCAGGACGACCTCCATCCCGCACGGCATCCCCATGTCCACGCCGTAGGGCATGTAGGTGATGCCGTTGTCGAGGGTGTTGCCGATCACGCTGCCCCAGCCGACGTCGGCGACCGACAGCATCAGCCGGTGCTTGCGCGCCCTGATCGCCTCGTAGAGGTCGAACCAGCGCACCCCCGGCTCGACCACGGCGTAGGCGCACTCCTCATTGATCTCGAGCACCCGGTTCATGTTGCGCAGGCTCACGATCACCGAGCCGCTCACGCGAGGCGCCGGACCGCCGTAGCCGTTGTTGCGACCCTGCGAGACGGTCCACAGCGGCACGCCGTGACGGTTCGCGATCCGCACGATCTCCTGGATCTCCTCGACGCGCTCGGGCATCAGCACGGCCGAAGCCGTGAACTCGTCGGAGCTCGCGTGCTGGAACGGGTCGCGGTAGAGCCGCAGGTCGGCCTCACCGGTCAGCACCCGCGCGCTCCCCAGCGCGGCGGCGAACTCGTCGAGCGCGGCCGACAGCGCCGGCTCGGACAGCGTGGGCGGAAGTGTCATGCTCATCTGATCTCCCCGGTCCGTTGCGGCTGGCGAATCGCCCGTCTGCAGACGAGCACTCCGAATCTACCGATGCTCGCCCCGGTGCGGGGATTCGCGCGCCGACAAAGTACGCTCGCAACGCTGGCCATGACCACGCTCGACTGGATGATCCTCGCAGCGACGCTGCTGTTCGCGGTGGCCGGCTACTTCCGCGGGTTCATCGTCGGCGTGCTGTCGCTGAGCGGGTTCGTCGCGGGGGCGATCGCCGGGACGCGGCTGGCCGACGCGCTGCTCGGCGGCGGCGGTGCGTCGCCGTACGCGCCGCTGTTCGGGTTGTTCGGCGCGCTCAGCGCCGGTGCGATCCTCGCGCTCGGCCTCGAGGGCGTGGGCGTGCGGCTGCGGCGCGGGCTGCGGCTGCCGTTGCTCGGTGTCGTCGACGGCCTGCTCGGCGCGCTGCTCAGCGCGACGCTCGCGCTCGGGATCGCCTGGGTGCTCGGCGCGATCGTGCTGGCGCTGCCGGGAACCGGATCGCTGCGCGCGGAGGTCCGCGCCTCGGCGATCCTGCGCCGCCTCGACGAGCTGATGCCCCCGTCGGGTGTCGTGCTCAACGCGCTGGCCCGGATCGATCCGCTGCCGGCGATCGCCGGCGGCACCGCGCAGGTGGGGGCGCCGCCCGGCGTCTTCGCCCACCCGGCGGCGGTGGATCGCGTGCGCGGCAGCGTCGTCCGCGTCCTCGGCACGGCGTGCGGACTCGGGATCGAGGGCTCCGGCTGGGTCATCGGACGCGATGAGGTCGTGACCAACGCGCACGTCATCGCCGGCGAGGACGACACCAATGTCGAGGTCGCCGGCGAGGGCCCCGGCATCCCCGCGACGCCGGTCCTGTTCGACCCCCGCAACGATGTCGCGATCCTGCGTGTACCGGGCCTCGACCTCCCGGCGCTGTCGCTCGCCGCCGATCCGGCGCCCGAGACCGCGGGGGCGATCCTTGGCTATCCGCTCGACGGGCCGTTCGCGGTCGCGCCGGCGAGGATCGGGGTGACCCAGGACGTGGAGGCCCAGGACGCCTACGGGCGCGGACCGTTGGCGCGCCTGCTCACCGCGGTCCGTGGCCAGATCCGTCCGGGCAACTCGGGCGGACCGGTGATCGACCGCTCGGGCGCCGTGCTCAGCACGATCTTCGCCGCCACCACGAGCCCGGGCCCGGCCGGCGGCTACGGCGTGGCCAACGCCACCGTCAAAGCGGACCTCGCGCGGGTTCGCGGCAGGGTGTCCGACGGGGGCTGCACCGGGTGATCTTGCAGGCCCGCTACGCTGCGGGCGATGACCGTGCAGGCTGAGAGCCCGTCCGAGACCACCGCGCGCACGTCTGGCGACGACGGGTCGGCTAAGGCCAAGACCCTCGTGATCGCCGAGAAGCCGTCGGTGGGGCGCGACCTCGCGCGCGTGCTGCCCGGCCCGTTCGCGAAGCACGAGGGCTACCTGGAGGGCCCCGAGCACGTGATCAGCTGGGCGGTCGGGCACCTCGTCCAGCTCGCCGAGCCAGACGAGTACGACCCCAAGTTCAAGCGCTGGCGCATGGCGGACCTGCCGATCGTGCCCGAGCACTTCAAGCTGGTCGTGCGCGACGAGCGCTCGCGCAAGCAGATGTCGATCGTGTCGGCGCAGCTGCACCGCGCCGACATCACCGAGGTAATCAACGCCTGTGACGCCGGCCGCGAGGGCGAGCTGATCTTCGCCTACGTGTTCGAGAAGGCGGGCGCGAAGCTGCCGGTGCGGCGCCTGTGGCTCTCGTCGATGACGAACGCCGCGATGCGCGAGGCGTTCGCGGCGCTGCGGCCGGCAGCCGAGCTGGCATCGCTCGAGCAGGCCGCCCGCTCGCGCTCGGAGGCCGATTGGATCGTCGGCATGAACGCGACCCGCGCGGCCACGATCCGCCTGCGATCGTCGTTCGACGGGGCCGTCTCGCTCGGCCGCGTGCAGACGCCGACGCTCGCGATCATCGCGCGGCGCGAGGAGGAGATCCGGGCGTTCACGCCGGAGCCCTACTGGCTGGTGGACGCGCGCTTCGAGCCCTCGCAGGACTCCGAGCGTCGCTACGAGGGGCGCCTGCACGTCGGTGCCAAGCCGC
>DATLQS010000051.1:0-10581 GCA_035535075.1 Solirubrobacteraceae bacterium | reverse complement strand
TCGGCGCGGTCACCGCCGGGGTGTGGGCGCGTGTGCGGGCCGCTGTGGCGCCCTGCCTGCGCGTGTGGCGGCGGATTCCACGGGCCGGCCGGGCGTGCTTTGTCATCGCGTTTGTCAACGTTGCGATCTGGTCGGTGGTTGTCCCGCCGTTCATGGTTCCTGACGAGATCAGCCATTTCGGCTACGCCCAGTATTTCGCCGAGACCGGCAAGCCGCCGCCGCAGGGCCCGGTCTATCCGTATTCGCGTCAGGAGTCGGCGGCGCTGCAGGCGCTGGAGTTCGGCGCGGTCTATGGCTCGCAGCTGAACCGGGGAATCTTCACGAGCGTCGAGCAGGCGGACCTGCGCACGATCCTCGCGGCGAACAACTATCCGCTCGGGCCGGGCGGCGCGACAACGGCGACCAACCAGCCGCCGTTGTACTACGCGCTCGAGGCGGTTCCCTACTGGCTCTCGCCGTCCAACGACCTGCTCACGCGGCTGGTCTTCATGCGGCTGCTCTCGGCGCTGATGGCCGCCGGCACGGTGCTCGCGGTGTTCCTGTTCCTGCGCGAGCTGGTGCCGCACACGCCGTGGGCGTGGACGGTCGGCGCGCTGATGGTCGCGTTCCAGCCGATGTTTGACTTCATCGGCGCCGGGGTCAACGGCGACAACCTGCTGTATCTCGCCTCGGCCGTGACGATCTACGTGATCGCGCGCGCCTACCGCCGCGGGCTGACGACCGCCCGCAGCGCGGGGATCGGGGCCGCGCTGGCCGTCGGGATGCTGGCCAAGCTGACGTTCCTGGCGCTGGTTCCCGGCGCGGGGCTGGCGCTCGCGCTGCTCGCCTGGCGCGCGCGGCCGTCGGGCTCCACCCGCGCGCTGCGGATGCTCGCCATCGGTGTCGCGGCCGCCGCCGCGCCGGTGGCGCTCTATCTGCTGCTCAACGTGACGGTGTGGGACCGTGGCAGCGCGCTCGCCGGCGGTCTCTCGAGCGTCACCAGCGCGGCGGGGTCGGGCGCCACGACGGTCACCTGGCACGAGATCTTCGACTACACCTGGCAGCTCTACCTGCCGGCGCACCTGCCGCTGCTGGGCGGGCTGATGAACCACTTCTACTTCCCCGGCATCTACCCGCTGTGGCAGATCTGGCTCGACGGCTCGATCGGGCACTTCGGCTGGCTCAACTACACCTTCCCGCTATGGGTCTACCACGCCTTCCAACGCCTGGTCTACGTCCTCGCCGCGCTCGGCGCGATCGGACTGTGGCGCGCACGCGCCGCGATCCGGCCGCTGCTCGGACTGTTCGCGTGCTACGCCGTGATGGCGCTCGGCCTGCTCGTGATCATCGGCTACACCGGCGCACGCGACCTCGCCACCAGCCAATACCTGTTCCCCCAAGCACGCTACCTGTTCCCCCTGCTCGCCTTCTACGCGCTGGCCATCGTGCTCGCCACCAAGGCGCTGCCGCGACGCTGGGCACCGGTGCTCGGCGGACTGCTCGTCGTGCTCGCGATGGCGCACAGCCTGTTCGCGGAGACGCTCACGATCTCGCGCTACTACGGCTGAGCGCACATGGTTGAGCGCCGGCGAGTAGACGCGTGGATCGTGGGGCTCGTGGCGCTGACCGCGGGCGGCGCGGCGTTGCGCTTGGCGACGCTGCGCGTGCAGAGCTTCTGGCTCGATGAGGCGGTGACCCACTCGCTGGTCACGCGAACCCTGTCCTCGATGCTCGGTGCGCTGCCGCACTCGGAGTCGACGCCGCCGCTGTACTACCTGCTGGCGTGGGTCTGGGTGCGCGTCTTCGGCGCCGGCGAGGCGGGGCTGCGCTCGCTCTCCGCCGTGTTCGGCACGGCAACGATCGTCGTGCTCGCGCTGATCGCGCGCCGCGTGGCCGGCAACCGCGCCGCGCTCGCCGCGGCGGCCCTCGCGGCGGCCAACCCGCTGCTCATCTGGTACAGCCAGGAGGCCCGCGCGTACGCGCTGCTCGTGGCGCTGTGCGCACTCTCGCTGTGGTGCTTGCTGCGCGAGGACTGGCGCGGCTGGGCGCTCGCCGCGGCGCTCGCGCTGGCCACCCACTACTTCGCCGTGTTCATCGTCGTGCCGGAGTTGGGCTGGCTGGTGTGGCGTCACGCTCGCGATTCCCAAGCAGCCGCCATCGCCGCCGGAGCTGTCGTGCTGGTCGGCGCCGCGCTGACGCCGCTGGCGATCGTCCAGGCCGGCGGCAACCGCGCCGCCTACATCCACTCCAGCGCGCTCGGCGGGCGGATCGCCGCGGTGCCCAAGCAGTTCCTGATCGGCTACGCGACACCGCACCAGACGCTGCTCACGATCCTCGCGGCGGCGCTGGCGCTCGCGCTCGCGCTCGGCCTGCGCCGCCGCGACCGCGCCCTGGCGGCGCTCGCGGCAATCGCCGCCGGCGTGCCGGCGCTGCTCGCCCTGGCCGGCATCGACTTCCTGATCACCCGCAACGTGATCGCCGCGATGGTCCCGCTCGTCGTGCTCGCCGCCGTCGCCGCCACCCGGTTGCGGGCCGGCCCGGCGCTGATCGGCGGCCTGTGCGCGATCGGCATCGCCGCGTTCGCCGGCGTCGAGGCAAACACCCGCTACCAGCGCGACGACTGGCGCGCCGTAGCCACGGCGCTCGGACCGGCGAGCACCGGCCCGCGAGCCGTCGTCCTCAACCCGGCCAGCGGCGCACCCGCGCTCGAGCTCTACACACCGCTACGCACACTGCTCCCCGGACAGACCATCGCGACCCGCGAAATCGACGTCGTCGACCTCCGCCACAACCCGCCCCACCTGACCACCACGATCGCCATCCAAGGCTTCACCACCTGCCTGCTACACCAGACACCCGAGTTCACCCTGGTCCGCTACTGCGCCCCCACCCCGGCCACCGTCAGCTGGTACCAGCTTCTCGGCCTACGGCTGCTCCATGCGGCGCCGGTGATCGTGACCGGCAGCTGACTCAGGGCTGGCGTGCGGTCAGGCGGCAGGTATCCGCGCGTACGCTCATCGCGAAGTGTTCGGGCCACGGGTTCAGCGGTGAGCGGGTCTCGTAACACAGGCCGCCGAGCTGGGCCAGCAACGTGCGATCGATCGCCGCGACGGTCGCGTTCTCCAGCCCCTCGGTGTCGATCTTGACGAAGTCGATGCGACCGTCGAGCGCGAGCACCTCGCGCAGCACGTCGTCGATGTGGCGGCAGCGGACCTGGATCTGCTCGGCCGTCGCGACGCCGATGCCGCCGTAGCGACCGGTCGCGTCGCGGCCGAATGCGACCGCGCCCTCGCGGTCGCCGACCGCCTCCTCATGCAGCGTCCAGCGCCCGTCGAAGGCGGCGAGATTGCCACGCAGGCGCTCGGCGTTTCGCGGGTCGGGCTCGTAGCAGTGGACGCGAACCTCCGGGGACCGCGTGAGGAAGTACAGCGCGCTGATGCCGATGTTCGAGCCGATGTCGAGTATCACCCGCGCACCGCGGGGCAGCCGGTAGTCGCCACGGCAGAACACCTCGTTGACCGTGAAGACATCGTGGTGGGAGTACAGCGTGGGCGCGACCACGCCCATCGGCGTGCGCAGCGGACATGGCGACGGGAAGACGCCGCCGCCGAGGAAGTAGCTGCGGGCAAAGCGCAGCGGACGGACGCTGACGCGGAGCAGTCTCGGCAGCGACCGGTAGTTGGCGGGCTCGATGATCTGGCGGGCGACGAAGCCGGCGGAGCGCCCGCCGAGCATCAGGACCCCTCGCGACGCCGCAGTCCGAGGATGCTGAGCAGGAACGACGAGAAGAAGATCTGCAGCCCGACGATCAGCAGCTCGAACGCGACGATCGCGAGGTTGTTGTGGCCGAGCGCGCCGAAGCTCTGGTTGATCCACTGGATCACGATCACGAGCGTCGTGACGAAGCCGGCGAGGATGATCGTGCCGCCGAGCGCGAGGCCGTGCTCGAGCCGAAAGCGCGCCCGCATCCGATCGAACCAGGCGTCCTTCTCACCCATGAAGTAGGTGCCGTAGGCGTGGGCGCACAGCCCGAGGGCGAGCACCTGGACGCCGATGATCGTCAGCAGCGCGCCACCGATCAGCGCGTGGATGTCCCATTTGCGGCCGAGGATGTCGATGTGCGCGAGGACGGTGATCGACACGAGCGTGCCGAGCGCTGCGAGCAGCGCGCCCGGCACGATGAACAGGTAGGTCGGGCTGTGCACGAGCAGGAACCGCAGATGGCGCCAGCCGTCGCGGAAGCTCGACAGCTTGGATTCCCCGCCGCGCGGGTAGTACTCGATGTCGACCTCGGCGATCGTGAGGTGCTGCTTGGCGGCGCGGATGACCATCTCCGAGGCGAATTCCATCCCGGTCGTGCGCAGGTCGAGCCGGTCGAGCACGTCGCGGCGCAGCGCCCGCATGCCACAGTGCGCATCGCGCACGCCGGTGCGGAAGAACAGGTTGAGCAGGCCGGTGAGCAGCGGGTTGCCGATGTAGCGATGGTGCCAGGGCATCGCGCCGGGCTTGATGTTGCTCATGCGATTCCCCATCACCAGCTCGGCCCCGGACTGCAGCTCGTGGATGAAACTCGGGATCTCGCCGAAGTCGTAGGTCAGGTCGGCGTCGGCCATGACGATGTAGGTGCCGCGAGCCGCGGCGAAGCCGGCGAGGTAGGCGCTGCCGTACCCGCGACGGGGCTCGACGATCACCCGCGCGCCGGCCGCGGCCGCCAGCTCGGCGCTGCGATCGTCGGAGTCGTTGTCGACGACGATCACCTCGCCCGGGAGCCCGCCCGACTCGAGCGCGTCGATCGCACCGCGCACGCAGCGCGCGACGTTCTCCTCCTCGTTGAGGCAGGGAATCACGACCGACACGAGCGGAACCGCCTGCTCGGCGCCGGCTGGGGGTGTCTGCTCGAGTGTGCTCACCGTCGATCCCGGAGGTTCAAACACGAGCCGCGCGCGGAGGTAGCGCAGACCTCGTGAAGCCCAGTGTAGATGACGTCTGGGATGCTGACGCGGCGTGCGCGTCTGCCTGATCTACGACTGCCTGTTCCCGCACACCGTCGGCGGGGCCGAGCGCTGGTATCGCAACCTCGCCGAGCGGCTGACAGCCGCCGGACACGAGGTGACCTACCTGACGCTGCAGCAGTGGGAGCCGGGCAGCGAGCCGGACATCCCCGGTGTGAAGGTCATCGCCGTGGGTCCACGCATGGCGCTCTACGTGCACGGGCGCCGCCGGATCGCGCCTCCACTACGGTTCGGCGCCGGCGTGCTCTGGCACCTGGCGCGCTGCGGTCGCCGCTACGACGTGGTGCACACCGCGTCGTTCCCCTACTTCTCGCTGCTCGCCGCGGCGCTCGTGCGCCGACCGGGCGGCTACCGGCTGGTCACCGATTGGCACGAGGTCTGGTCGGCGGAGTACTGGCGCGAGTACCTCGGGCGCGCCGGCTGGATCGGCCTCGCGGTCCAGCGCCGCTGTGCGCGGCTGCGCCAGCGCGCGTTCTGCTTCTCGCGCCTGCACGCCGCGCGCCTGCGCGAGGAGGGTCTGCGCGGCGAGCTGACGATCCTCGAGGGCGAGTACGCCGGCGCGCTGGTGCCGGAGGATCCGCTCGAGCCCGACAGCCTCGTCGTGTTCGCCGCTCGGATGATCCCCGAGAAGCGCGCGCCGAGCGTGGTCGACGCCGTCGGGCTCGCCGCCAAGCAGATCGGGGGGCTGCGCGCGGTCCTGTTCGGCGACGGCCCCCAGCGCACCGAGGTGCTGGCGCGGATCGCATCGCTCGGGCTCGGCGAGCTGGTCTCGGCGCCCGGCTTCGTCGACGCCCAGGAGGTCCACGACGCGCTGCGGCGAGCGATGTGCATGATCCTTCCGTCGCGGCGCGAGGGCTACGGCATGATCGTCGTCGAGGCGGCGGCGTGCGGAACGCCGAGCATCCTCGTGCGCGAGCCCGACAACGCCGCCGTCGAGCTGATCGAGGACGGTGTCAACGGCGTGCTCGCGAGATCCGCGGCGCCGGCCGATCTCGCGGCCGCCATCATGGCGGTGCGCGATGGCGCCGCGCCGCTTCGCGACAGCACACGCAGCTGGTTCGCACGCACGGCTCCGCGCCTCTCGCTCGAGCATTCGCTCGAGCAGGTGCTGGCGAGCTACCAGCCCTCGAGCCGCGTGCCGAGCAGCTCGCCGTAGAGCTCGGCCATCCGCGCCTGAAAGCGCTCGAGCGAGTAGTGCTCCGCGTAGCGGAGGCGCGCGGCCGCGCCGAGGCGGCGGCGCTCGCCCGAATCGGCGGCAAGCCGCACGAGCACCGCGGCCAGCGCCTCCGCGTCCCCGGCCGGAACGACCTCGCCGGCATCGGCGACGAGCTCCGGATTCCCGGCGCCGTCCGACACCACGACGGCGAGCCCGTCACGCATCGCCTCGAGCACCGCGATCGACTGGCCCTCGCGACGCGAGGGCATGACGAGCAGGTCGGCGGCGGCGAGCAGTGTCTGCGGGTCGTCGCGGTAGCCGAGCACCCGCACGGCCGGGCCCGCCAGCGCTCGCACGCGAGCGTCGAGCGGGCCGGCGCCTGCGACGAGCAGCACGAGCGGCGCGCCCGCCGTCGCGGCCGCGGTCGCGGCAGCGACGGCGGCCAGCGGGTCCTTGCGCTCCTCGAGCTGGCCGATGAACAGCGCGACGACTACCTCGGGCGACAGATCGAGCTCCGCGCGTGCGCTCGCGCGATCCGTCGCGCCGGCCGCGGGTGGCGCCGTGTTGGGAATCACGACGAGGCGGGCGCGCAGCGTGGCTGGAAGGAACTCGCTCAACTCCTCGCGCTCGGCGTCGGAGGTACAGATCGTGCGGTTGCTCGCCGCGACCGCCGCGCGCAGTCCATGACGAGCGAGCGCGAGCCGCGCGCCCTTCGAACGTCGCACGAAATGCAACCCGTGCGTCGTGAGGAGCGACGGACGTGCCCGCATCATCGGCAGTGACAGCATGGATGCAACGTCTCCGTGGACGTGAACGAGGTCCGCCTGTCCGGATGCCGCTGCGACCCGCGGCCAACGCGCGATGATCGACGGCGCGGCACCGAGCGGCGAGCGCGAGACGCTCAGCGCCATGCGACGCTGCGTGAGGGGCAGGGCCTTCAGCGCGTCGAGATAGGTCTCGGCTCCGCCGCCGCGGTGCGGCAGGATGTGTAACACGGTCGGCTGCACGCGCCGCGCAGCCTGATCAGCGTCGACGCCGGGATGGTCTGGCTCCCCGGGAATCGATCCTCACTTCGCGCTGACAGCGGCAGGGCCGGGCGTGCGCGCGACGAGCTCGACGTTGGTCGCGAGCACGTTGAGCAGCGGAATTCGGGCGATCGCCCGATTGGCCCGCCAGATCGGGCCGGCTGCGCGGCGCGCAAAACCTGCGGTCAACGACAAGGGGAGCATGTTCGCTCGGCGCAGCTCGAGCAGTTGGTAGCCGTGGCGCTCCAGCAGTTCGCGCGCGGTCTGCGGTGTGTACAGCCGGTCGAACGGCGCCTGGCCGTGATAGTAGATGCCGACGGTCCGAGCGATCCACTCCAGGTAGGAGTAGCGGTTGGGCAGCTTGAAGCAGTACAGCGTGCCACCGGGACGGAGCACCCGGCTGATCTCGTCGAGGCTCGCGTCGGGGTCGCTGACGTGTTCGAGCACCCCGCAGCTCAGCACCGCGTCGAATGTCCCGTCCTCGTACGGGAGAGCGATGGGGTCGGAGCTCGTGTAGGCGAGGAGGTGCGGAAAGCGCTCGAGCGGAATCAGCGCGTTCGGGGAGTCCGGGCCGCGGTAGTCGAACGACTCGACACCGAGACCGGCGTCGACCATCAGGCTCGTGACCTGCCCCCAGCCGCACCCCCAGTCGAGCGTCCGCGAGGGTCGGTCGCGAGCGATGCGGGCCACGATCGCCGCGTACTCGAGCATCTGCGGCGCCGAGCGCAGGTTCACGTCGTCTCCGCGCGGGTTCGCAAGGTCTCGCTGTCGGCGTCCGCGCCTCACGGCAGCGATCATAACCTCGACGAGAAGAACCTCTGCGTTCGCCCCTCCGTCTCCCGCTGACGCGCCGAATAGGCTGCGAGCGTATGACGACGCCACGCGTCACCGCCATAATCGGCGCGTACAACAACGCCGGGACGCTCGAGCGCGCGATCGACTCGCTGCTCGCCCAGAGCGTCGGCGACCTCGAGCTGATCGTCATCGACGACGGCTCACACGACGATTCGCCCGCGATCGCCCGCCACGCGGCGGCCCGCGATCGACGCGTGCGCGCGGTCGCGCTGGGCGAGAACCTCGGCATCTCGCGCTCGCTCAATCGCGCCCTCGGCCTCGCGCGCGCATCAATCGTCGCGATCCAGGACGCCGACGACTATTCGGCGCCGACCCGCCTCGAACGCCAGCTCGAGGTCCTCGAGCAGGAGCCCGACGTCGCAGTCGTCGGCTGCCGCATGCGCGAGGTCGACGAACGCGGGCGCGAGCTCTCGCCGCGGACGCGCTTCGTCGCCGGTGACGTGCGCGCGGCGCTGTTGCATTTCAATCCGATCCCCAACACCTCGGCGGCGATGCGGCGTGACCACGTGCTCGAGATCGGCGGCTACGACCCGCGGTACCGCTACGCGATGGAGCACGACCTGTGGCTGCGGCTCGCCGAGCGCTATCGGATCGTGACGCTCGACGAGGTGCTGGCGACCCGCACGATGGGAACCGCCAACGTCGCCGCGCGGGCGGAGCGGGCGCAGCTGGCCGAGACGGTGCGCGCCCGTGCCAGTGCGCTGATGCGGCGGCGTACGCTGCGCGGCGCGAGCGGGATGGTGCTCCCGGCGATCTCCTATCTCACGCCGCTGACCGTCAAGCGCACGCTGCGGCGCCGAATCGGCCAGGCACCGTGAACCCGCTAGCCTTGCGCCGATGCTGATCGAGCGCTCGCAGATCCTCGTGACCGGCGGCGGCGGGTTCGTCGGCGCGCCGACGGTTCGCGCGCTGCTGGCGGCCGGCGCGCGGGTTCGGGTCCTCGACGCCGTCGACCCGAGACGACTCGCCGGCCTCGACTGCGAGGTCATCGTTGGCGACATCGTCGACGCCGAGCTCGTCGCGCGCGCCTGCGACGGCGTCGACGCGGTGTTGCATCTCGCGGTGCTGCCGCTGACGGCCGCCAACACCGAGCACGAGGCGGCCTTCCAGACCAACGTCCGCGGCTCATTCAACGTGTTCCGCGCGGCCGGCGACAGCGGCGTCGGGCGGGTTGTGTACTCGTCCGCATCCTCGGCGTACGGCCCGACGGCGGCGGTCCCGATTCGCGAGGACCACCCGCTTCGCCCCAACGCCTTCTACCCGGCCACCAAGGCCGCGGCGGAGATGCTGCTGCGCGGTCTGGCCGGGGCGTACGGCTACAGCTTCGCGATCCTCCGCTACATGAACGTCTACGGACCGGGACAGCGCGCCGGCGTCGTACCCGCCGTGGCGCAGCGGCTGCTTGCCGGCGAGCGTCCCCAGCTCAGCGGCGACGGCAGCCAGGGCTTCGACTTCGTCCACATCGAGGACTGCGCGCAGGCCAACCTGCTCGCCCTGCGCTCCGAGGTGACCGGCGAGGACTTCAACGTCGGCCACGGCAGCGTCGCGTCGCTGAACGAGCTCGTCGCGATCGTCGGCGAGCTGCTTGGCAACCCCCTCGAGCCGACCTATTCCGGCGAGCCGGTCACCGCGCCACCGCGCGTCGGTGACGTGACCAAGCCGCGCGAGCTGCTCGGCTTCGAGGCCTCCGTCGGCCTGCGCGACGGCCTGGCGAGCGTGCTCGATGAGCTTCGCGAAGCGCAGGCCGCCGGGGTCTGATCGAGGTGACCGTCGTCGTCACGGGCGGGACCGGATTCCTCGGCTCCGCGCTGATCGAGCTGCTCGGCCGCGATGACGAGGTGGTCGCGCTGCACCGCCCCGGCGCCAAACCGCCCGCGATCGACGGCGTGCGCTGGGTGTCCCAGGACCTTGCGGCGCGGCTTGACGCGGCGCTGCCGCAATCCTGCGACGCCGTCGTGCACCTCGCCCAGTCGCGTCGCTACCGGGAGTTCCCCGAGGGCGCCGTGGATGTCTACGCGGTCAACGCCGCTGTCACCGTCGAGCTGCTCGACTACGCGCGGCGCTCTGGCGCGAAGAGTTTCACCTACGCATCCTCGGGAGCGGTGTACGCGTCGGGGCCCGAGCCGGTGCGCGAGGGAGATGCGCCGCGACCGGGCAACTTCTATGCCGCGTCCAAGCGGGCTGGCGAGCTCGCCGTGGAGCAGTACCGGTCGCTGCTGAACGCGCACGTGCTGCGCTTCTTCTTCATCTACGGTCCCGGCCAGCGCAACATGTTCATTCCGGGCGTGCTCGCGCGCGTCCGCGATCAGCAGGAGGTCACGCTCGCGGGAGCCGATGGCATCCGCGTGAACCCGGTGTTCGTCGACGACGCGGCCGCGGCCGTCGCAGCGACGCTCGGGCTCCCGGAGTCGGCGACGCTGAACGTCGCCGGCCCGGATGTCGTCTCGATCCGCGAGATCGCCGAGATCGGGGGACGGCTGCTGGGATGCGCGCCGAGCTTTGCGACAACGGACGCTCAGCCGGACCTCGTCGCGTCGATCGATCGGATGCGCGA
>DATLQS010000050.1:0-69518 GCA_035535075.1 Solirubrobacteraceae bacterium | reverse complement strand
GATCGTGACCTTCGCTCCTGCCCTGGACGAAACACGGGTCACTGTCGTGCGCCGAGCTCGCTCTTGCTTTCGGCGGAGGAGCGAGCATCCCGCGGGCGAGATATGTGTTCGAGCTCAAGGCAAGCCAGAGCACGGAAGTTGTCGTCGGTGGTCGGTCCCTCAGACCATCGTTGGCGCAGGTCGCGGGGACTGGCTTGTAGCAGCCCGGAAAGGGTCCGCGTACGGGCGACGCGATGCAAGTCGGTGCCCATACGGTGTCCAACTGTGCTTGGACCGGAGGCCACCGCAATCGGTCGGACATCACAATCGACTGCTTTGCAGGCCTTTCCCGCGAAGCCCTCTATCGGACTCGAACCGATGACCCCTTCCTTACCATGGAAGTGCTCTACCAGCTGAGCTAAGAGGGCGGGCGCGGCAATCGTAGCCCACGCCAAGGCCGGGCCCGGCCATGATGCGCCGCGGCCACGGACAGGCCGGCCCCCACGCGGGGCTACTCCGGCGTGCGCTCGGGGGCCACGGCGGCCGGCGCCGTCGTGATCACGGGTGTGGAGGGTTGCGCCGTGTGGACGGCGGCGGGGATCCCGAACGCGCCGATCGCGCCGGAGAGCGCCGCGGCCAGGACCCGCATCAACGATGCTCTGCGGCTGGGCTCTGCGTGCGCGTCCATGGCTCGCGAATTATCGGAGCACCTAGTGTCGGCATCGCTAAGCGGGTGCTAAGAGTGTGTTAAGTGCCTTCTGGGGAGAAAACTCCGCGTGTTCAGCGGCTGCGCCGCGGCGGCAGCGGGAAGAACCCGCTGGTCCGCTCGATGTACTCGCGGTAGCCGGGCCGACGTGTTTCGATGTCGCGCTCGAGAACCGGCTTGCCCGACACGCGGGTGAGGATCAATGTGTCGACGGCCGACCCGATCAGGCCCCAGGCCGCGGCGAGGCCGGCTCCGAGCCCGATCAGGCCGAACCCCCACCAGAGCGTCGCGTCGCCGAAGTAGTTGGGGTGGCGCGTGTACCGCCACAGTCCACGGTCCATCACCTTCCCGCGACTCTCGGGGTTCGCCTTGAAGCGGTCGAGCTGGTGGTCCCCGAGCGACTCGAAGCCGAAGCCGATGAGCCACACCGCGGCGCCGATCGCGTCGAGCGCCCCGAGGGCGCGCCGGCCGCCGAGCGCTCCCGCGGCCTGCAGCGGGAGCGAGATGATCCACATCGTCGCCGCCTGGATGAGGAACACCCGGTACAGGCTGGTCAGCCAGAAGCGGGCACCGTCGCGCTCGCGCATGGCGACGTAGCGCGGGTCCTCGCCCTTGCCGCGGTTGCGCCGGCCGATGTGGACTGCGAGCCGGACGCCCCAGATCGTGGCGAGAATCGCGAGCAGCAGCCGGCGGTCCCGCGCACCGTGCCCGACGGCGACACAGACCCACGCGATGACGATGAAGCCGACGCCCCAGAAGACGTCGATGATCGAGGCATCGTGCAACTGCAGGCTCGCGAGCCAGACGGCGATCACGAGTGCGAATGCGCCGGCCGCGCTCGCGAGCATGACGGTGACCGTCACCCGCGGATCCGCTCTCCCGCCGGGTCGAACAGCGGCTCGGCCGCGACGGCGCCGGGGACCCAGACGCCGAAGATGTCGATCTCGACCTCGGCGCCCTCGGCGATCTCGGCGGGCAGATAGGCCAGCGCGATCGAGCGCTCGACCGTGTAGCCGTAGCCGCCGCTGGTCACCCGACCAAGGATCTCGCCGGCGATCCGCACCGGCTCGTTGCCGAGCGCGACGGCGCGGGGGTCGGCCAGCGTGATGGCGCGCAGCCGGCGGGTCGGCTCAACCAGCGCGTCGGCGCCGATGAACTGCTTGTCGCGGCGCACACAGAAGTCGAGCCCGGCCTCCAGGGGCGTCTCATCGGGCGTGATGTCGGCGGCCCACACGCGATAGCCCTTCTCGAGCCGCAGCGAGTCGATCGCGCGGTAGCCGCAGGCGAGCATGCCGTGTGGCGCTCCGGCCTCGAACAGCGTCCGCCACAGGCCGGCGCCGTACTCCGACGGGCAGTAGAGCTCCCAGCCGAGTTCGCCGACGAAGGTCACGCGCACGGCTCGCACCGGCACGTCGCCGACGGTGATCTCACGCAGGCGCATGTAGCGGAAATCGAGCGGGTCCGGCGTCAGCGGCGCGAGGATCTCGCGAGCGCGCGGACCCCACAGCCCGAAGCACGCCCAGCGCGAGGTGACGTCGGTCACCGAGACGGAGCCGTCGTCGGGCAGATGACGGCGGATCCAGCTCGCGTCGTGGTTGCCGAACGCCGTTCCGGTGACGATCGCGAAGCGGTCGTCGGCAAGGCGCGCCACGGTGAAGTCGCACTCGATCCCGCCGCGCCGGTTCAGCATCTGGGTGTAGGTGACCTGGCCGACCTCGCGCGCGACGCGGTTGTCGCAGAGGTGCTCGAGCAGCGCGGCCGCCCCCGGCCCGGCGACTTCGAGCTTGGCGAACGACGACTCGTCGAACAGTCCCGCGGTCTCGCGCGCCGCCCGATGCTCGGCGCCGATCGCGGGCGACCAGAGCATTCCCGCCCAACCGTTCGGGCGCAGCGACTCGTCGCCGGCGGCGGCGTTGCTCTCATACCAGTTGACCCGCTCCCAGCCGGATTTCTCGCCGAAGGCGGCACCGTGCTCGCGGTGCCAGTCGTAGGCGCTCGACACGCGCAGCGGCCGCCCTGCCTCGCGCTCGTGGCCCGGGTAGCGGATGTCGTAGTAGGTCTCATAGACCTCCTTGGTCCGCTTCAGCGTGTAGGTCGGCGAGCGGTAGTGCGAGCCGAAGCGGCGAATGTCCATGTGCCAGAGGTCAAGCGACGGCTCGCCCTCGACGATCCATTCGGCCATCACCTTGCCGATCCCGCCGGCTCCGGCGAGGCCGTGGGCGCAGAAGCCCGCGGCGACGAAGAAGCCGCGCACCTCGCTCTCGCCGAGGCAGAACTCGTTGTCCGGCGTGAACGCCTCGGGGCCGTTGATCAGCTTGGTGACGGTGATCTCGTCCATCGCCGGGACGCGCCGGCGCGAGTTCTCGGTGATCTCCTCGAACCGCGGCCAGTCCTCCTCGAGCAGGCGCCCGTTGAAGTCTGCCGGGATGGCGTCGAGCAGGTGCTCATCGAGCGCCCACGGTGCGCTGTGGCGCTCGTAGCCGCCCATCACGAGGCCCGCGCCCTCCTCGCGGAAGTAGACCAGCAGGTCCGGGTCGCGCAGCGTCGGCAGGTGTTCGCCGGCCGGGCGCTCGCGGAAGGGCTGGGTGACGAGATACTCGTGGGCGAACGGGACGATCGGCACGCGGACGCCGGCCAGCCGACCGATCTCCGCGGCGAACATCCCGCCCGCGTTGACCACGATCTCCGCCTCGATCGGGCCCCATTCGGTCTGCACGCCGCGGACCCGCCCGCCGACGACATCGATGCCGGTGACCCGTGTGTGCGTGAAGACCTGCGCGCCGCCCTCGCGCGCTCCGGCGGCGAGCGCGTAGGTCAGCTGGGACGGGTCGAGGTAGCCGTCGGTCGCGAGAAAGGACCCGCAGCGAACGCCGTCGGTGACCATCAACGGGAACAACGCCTGGGCCTCCTCCGGCCCGAGCAGCTCGAGCGGGAGGCCGAAGGTCTTGGCCCACGCGACCTGGCGCAACACCTCCTGCTCGCGCTCGGGGGTGCACGCCAGGCGGATGCCGCCGCACTGCACCCAGCCGCACTCGAGCGTGCTGTAGAGCTCGACGCTGTACATCATCATCTTGGTCAGCGAGACGCTGCCCCGCAGCTGGCCGACGAGGCCGGCGGAGTGGAAGGTCGAGCCGCTGGTCAGCTCGTCGCGGTCAAGCAGCACGACGTCGCGCTCGCCAAGGGCCGCGAGGTGGTAGGCGATCGAGGCGCCGCCGACGCCGCCGCCGATGATCACGATCCTTGCTCTCTGCGGAAGCTCGCGGGGCCGAGCCATGGTTTCTCCTCGGATCTGCGGTCGGGAACGGTCGGCGCGCGCACGATACATCGCGCGGCGCGAAATGGCTCGGGACCTGTACCTTCTAGCAGCGATGAGGCTCGAGGAGCTGAGGGAGGAGGTCGCGAACGGGAGCATCGACACCGTGGTGCTCGCGATCACCGACATGCAGGGGCGCCTGATGGGCAAGCGCCTGGTCGCCCGGTACTTCGTCGATGAGATCGCCGAGCACGGCGCCGAGGGGTGCAACTACCTGCTCGCTGTCGACGTTGACATGACGCCCGTCGAAGGCTTCGCGATGGCATCCTGGGAGCGCGGCTACGGCGACTTCGTGATGCGGCCGGATCTCGACACGCTGCGCCGCGTGCCCTGGCAGGAGGGAACCGCGATGTGCATCGCCGACGTCGTCTGGCACGACGGCTCCGATGTTCTCGCGTCGCCGCGTCAGGTGCTGCGCCGCCAGCTCGCCCGGCTTGCCGAGCGCGGCTGGAGCGCGAGCGCCGGCACCGAGCTGGAGTTCATCGTCTTCCGCGACAGTTACGAGCAGGCCCATGAGAAGGGGTACCGCTCACTGCAGCCGGCCAACCAATACAACATCGACTACTCGCTGCTGGGGACGGCACGGGTCGAGCCGTTGATCCGCCGGATCCGCAACAGCATGGAGGGCGCCGGGATGGCGGTCGAGGACTCCAAGGGAGAGTGCAACCTCGGCCAGCACGAGGTCAACTTTCACTACGCCGACGCCCTGCGTACCGCCGATCAGCATGTGATCTATAAGAACGGAGCCAAGGAGATCGCCGCCGAGATGGGGATGGCCATCACCTACATGGCGAAGTTCAACGAGCGCGAGGGCAACTCGTGCCACATCCACTTCTCGCTGAGCGACGCCGAGGGACCGCTGTTCGCGCGCGATCGCGCCACCTTCGACGCCTTCCTCGCGGGCCAGCTCACCGCGCTGCGCGAGCTGACGCTGCTGCTCGCGCCCAACGTCAACTCCTACAAGCGCTACGCCGCGGGCTCGTTCGCGCCGACGGCGATCGTCTGGGGGCACGACAACCGCACGTGCGCGCTGCGCATCGTCGGCCACGGCCCGTCGCTGCGCTTCGAGAACCGCGCCGGGGGCGCCGACCTGAACCCCTACCTCGCCCTCTCCGCGCTGATCGCCGCCGGCCTGCACGGCGTCGATCGCGGTCTCGAGTTGGCGCCCGCCTTTGAGGGCGACGCGTACAAGGCGCCGGATCTGCCGCGCCTGCCGACATCGCTGGCGGCGGCCCGCGAGCTGTTCGCGGGCTCGGAGCTCGCGCGCACGGCCTTCGGCGAGGAGGTCGTCGCGCACTACCTCAACGCAGCCGACGTCGAGCTCGCCGCGTTCGGGAGCGCGGTCACCGACTGGGAGCACTACCGGGGCTTCGAGCGGCTGTGAGCGTCGCGCCGCCGGTCAGCGAGGATGCGGTGTTCGCACCGGTCCGCTCGCAGACGGCGTTCGAGGAGACGGTCGAGCGCCTGGGGACCGCGATCAAGCTTGGTCTGCTCGCGCCGGGCACGCGGCTGCCGGCTGAGCGCGAGCTGTGCCGCAAGCTCGGGATCGCGCGCTCAACGCTGCGCCAGGCACTGCTCGCGCTGGGGCAGACCGGGCACCTCCAGGCGACACGAGGACGGCGCGGCGGGACGTTCGTGGCTGATCCCCAGCCGCCGACCGAGCTGCCCTCGGAGGAGCTGCTGAGCCAGTGGCACGAGGTCTGCGACAGCAGGATGGCACTCGAGGTCGGGGTGGCCGTGCTGGCGGCCCAGCGCGCCGATCCAGAGGCGCTTGACGCGCTCGGCGCACTGGTCGGCGAGATGGGCACACAGCTCGGCGACTATCCCGCCTACCGGCGCGCCGACGTGCGTTTCCATGTCGGGCTGGCGGAGTGCACGGGCAGCGCGCGGCTGATCGCCGCGATGACCGCAACGCAGGGCGAGATGACGGCGCTGATCTCGCACATCTCGCACCCGGCGGCGGTGCTCGACGCGGCCAACGAGCAGCATCGGCGGCTGGTCCGGGCGGTGCGCGCCCACGATGGCGCGCGCGCCGCGCGGATCATGAGCGAGCATGTCGAGGGCACGACGCACGTGCTTGGCGGATTACTTCCGTCGCGGGGTTGACTTCAGTCCCTCGCGGTCCCTACAGTACTGCGGCTAAGGACGGACCTTAACACCATTTCCTTCTGGGAGGGAGCACGAATGGCGGCGACGGAGACCCTGAGCGCGGACGAGCGACGCCTTGCCGAACTGGGGTACAAGCAGGAGTTGAAGCGCGGCTGGAGCGGCTTCTCCAACTTCGCGATCTCGTTCTCGATCATCTCGGTGCTCGCCGGATGCTTCACGACCTACGGACAGGCGTGGAACGGTGGCGGTCCGATCGCCATCTCGATCGGCTGGCCGGTCATCAGCCTGCTGATCCTGACCGTGGCCTTCTCGATGTCCGAGTTGGCCTCCGCGATGCCGACCGCGGGCGGCATCTACTACTGGGCGTCGAAGCTGGGCGGGCCGGCTTGGGGATGGTTCACCGGCTGGTTCAACCTGATCGGGCTTGTCGCGGTCTCCGCGTCCGTCATCTACGTCTCCGCCCAGTTCCTCGTCACGCTGCTCGGTCTCTACAACGTCAACTTCATCTTTAACTTCGCCTCGACGAACGTGCACTACTCGGCGCACGTCGTGTTCGCGATGTTCGCGATCATCCTCGTGGTCCACGGGTTGATCAACGTCTTCTCGAGCCACCTGGTGTCGATCTTCAACGGCATCTCGGTGTGGTGGCACCTGATCGGCGTCGCCGTGATCATCGTGATCCTGATCGTCGTGCCGAACCATCATCAGTCGTTCCAGTTCGTCTTCGGCACGCGCCGCAACAACACGGGCTTCGGCATGGGCATGTACTGGTTCTACGTGCTCCCGCTCGGCTTCCTGCTGACCATGTACACGATCACCGGCTATGACGCCTCGGCGCACGTGTCCGAAGAGACCAACGACGCGGCGATGTCAGCGCCCAAGGGAGTGTGGAAGTCGGTCTTCTACTCTGCCGTGATCGGCTGGATGGTTCTGCTGGCCATCACCTTCGCCGCCATCCACCCCAAGGTCGCCGACACCAGCGCGTTCCCCGCGCTCGGCATCATCGAGAGCGCGCTGAGCAGTTGGGCGGCGAAGGCGGTCATCCTGATCTCGACGATCGGCCAGTTGTTCTGCGGAATGGCCTGCGTCACCAGCGCGTCGCGAATGACGTTCGCCTTCTCGCGTGACGGCGCCATCCCGGGTCACAACCTGTGGCGCCGGCTCGGCTCCAACCGCACCCCGACGTGGTCGGTGCTGTTCGTGATCGTGGCCGCGCTGGTCATCACCATCCCGGCCTACTTCCCGAACTCGGCAGGGACCCCGGTGGCGTTCCTCGCGGTCACGTCGATCTCCGTGATCGGCCTGTACATCGCGTACACGATTCCGGTGTACCTACGCTGGCGGGCGGGTGACTCGTTCGTCCACGGGCCATGGACCCTCGGCAACAAGTACAAGTGGCTGAACGTGATCGCAGTTGTGTGGGTCGCGCTCTGCGTGATCATCTTCTCGCTGCCGTTCACCCCGGCGGGTGTGTACTTCAAGAGCGGATTCAGCTGGAACGCGGTGAACTACGCGCCCCTCGTCGTGATAGCTGTCATGCTCGGTGTGACGATCTGGTACTTCGGCTGGGCCAACAAGACGTTCAAAGGCCCGGTTCGCACGATTGACGAGCCCGGCGATGGTGGCGGCCCAGTGGCGCTCGCACCGGCCGTTGGGTGAGTTGCTGACAGTCGTCGAGCCCGCCACCGAGGCGGTGCTCGCCGAAATTCCCCGCGCGGGTGCGGCCGAGGTCGATGAGGCCGTCGCCCGCGCGAGGAGGGCCCTGCCTGCGTGGCGTGCGCTGGCACCGCCCGCGCGCGCGGCGCGGCTGCGTGCGCTGGCGGACACGCTCGAGGCCCACCTCGAGGAGCTGGCGCTGCTCGAGGCGCGCAACGCCGGCAAGCCGATCGGCGACGCGCGCGGCGAGATCGGCATGGTGGTCGACACGTTCCGCTACTACGCCGGGGCGCCGGAGCGGCTGCTCGGCGACACGATCCCGGTCGCCGGTGGCCAGGCCTTCACGGTGCGCGAACCGCTCGGCGTCGTCGGGCTGATCGTGCCGTGGAACTTCCCGCTGACGATCGCGGCATGGAAGCTCGGTCCAGCGCTGGCGGCGGGCAACACCGTGGTGCTCAAGCCGGCCGAGCTGACGCCGCTCAGCGCGCTGCGCTTTGCCGAGCTGGCGAGCGAGTCCGGACTGCCCGACGGCGTCGTCAACGTCGTCGTCGGTCCCGGAAGCACCTGCGGTCAGCGGCTGGTCGAACACCCCGACGTCGCCAAGATCGCGTTCACCGGCTCGACCGAGGTCGGCCGCTCGATCGCCGCCGGCGCCGCCGCGACGATCAAGCGGGTAACGCTCGAGCTGGGTGGCAAGTCCGCGAATGTGATCTTCGCCGACGCCGATCTCGAAGCCGCCGCCGCGGCGGCGCCGGGCGCGGTGTTCGCCAACGCCGGGCAGGACTGCTGCGCCCGCTCGCGGGTGCTGGTTGAGCAGTCGGTGCTCGAACGCTTCCTGGCGCTGCTCGAGGAGCACGTCAGCGCGATCCGCGTCGGTGATCCGCTCGACCCGGCGACCGAGATGGGGCCGCTGATCTCGGGCGCCCAGCGGGCGGCGGTCGCGTCGTTCCTCGATGACGGTGATCCCGTCGTCGGTCGCGGTAGTGTCCCCGGCGGTCCCGGCTTCTGGTTCGCCCCGACGATCCTCGCGCCGCAGACGCGCGAGGCGCGCGTCCTGCGCGAGGAGGTCTTCGGTCCGATCGTCGCCGTCATTCCGTTCCGCGACGAGGAGGATGCGGTGCAGCTGGCAAACGACACCATCTACGGGCTCTCGGGCTCGATCTGGACCCGTGACGGGGCGCGCGCCCTGCGGGTCGCCCGGGCGATCGACACGGGCGTCCTGTCGATCAACTCGAACAGCTCGGTGCGCGTGAGCACGCCGTTCGGCGGCTTCAAGCAGTCTGGATACGGCCGCGAGCTCGGCCCGCACGCGCTTGACGCCTACACCGAGGTGAAATCGATCTTCTACGCAACCTCATGAGCCGCCTGGAGGGGAAGGTCTGCGTGATCACCGGTGCGCTGGGCGGGATCGGATCGGCGACCGCCGAGGCGTTCGCACGCGAGGGCGCGAAGGTCGTCGGTGTCGACCTGCTCCCGGGATCGCCGGGCGACCTCGCGCTCGAGGCCGACGTCACCGACGAGCAGCAGGTGATCGAGATGTACGCGCGTGCGCACGAGCGGTTCGGGCGCATCGACGTCCTGTTCAACAATGCCGGGATCTCGCCGACCGACGACGCCTCGGTTCTCGACACCACCGTCGAGACGTGGCAGCGGGTGCAGGACGTCAACCTCAAGAGCGTCTTCTTCTGCTGCAAGCACGGGATCCCGCACCTGCTGGCCAACGACCCCTCCGGTGGCTCGGTGATCAACACCGCCTCGTTCGTCGCCGTGATGGGCGCCGCGACCTCGCAGATCTCCTACACCGCGTCGAAGGGCGGCGTGCTCTCGCTCTCGCGTGAGCTTGGCGTCGAGTTCGCGCGCGCGGGCGTGCGCGTGAACGCGCTGTGCCCCGGTCCGGTCGACACGCCGCTGCTGCGGGAGCTGTTCGCCAAGGACCCCGAGCGGGCGGCGCGACGGTTGGTCCACCTGCCGATGGGTCGGTTCGCCCGGGCGGAGGAGATCGCCGGCGGCGCGCTGTTCTTGGCGAGCGACGAATCGACCTACGTGAACGCGACGACATTCCTGATCGACGGCGGCCTCAGCGGGGCGTATACGACACCGCTGTGACCGGCGCCGCGTCGGATCAGGCCGACCGGCACAGGCTGAGCACTACCACTCGGCGAGGCTCCACACGCCGGGGTAGAGGTCCTCGCCCTCGCCGCCGATCGCCGCGAAGGCGCTGACCGCGCGCTTGAGCTCGGCCATCGCCTCATCGCCCCGCCCGGCCTTGTGGAGGATGTCGGCGAGGTTGTTCCGCAACGCCGCCTCGTGGTGGAGGTCGCCCTCCGCCGAGCACTGCACGAGCGCCTCGCGGATCAGCTCCTCGGCGCGGTCGAGGTCACCGGCCGCAGCGTGGTCGCGGGCGAGGTTGTTGAGCGCGGCGATGCGCACGCCGGGATCCGGCAGCTCGCTCGAGAGCTCGAGGCTGCGCTCGAAGTACTCGCGGCCGCACCCGAGCAGTCCGAGGATGTTGTTGGCCTGGGCTGCGGCCGCGTTGGCGTCGGCCTCCTCGGCCAGCCGCAGAGCCTCGAAACCAAGCGCGCGGGCATCGTCGAGGTCGCCCCGGCGCCACGCCACGCGGCTGCGGTCGGACTGCACTGCCGCCTCCTCGGCGCCGAGCGTCAGCGCGTCCTCGTAGTGGCGCTCGGCGAGCTCCCACGCGCCGAGGCGTTCGTGCACGCCGCCCAACTTGTGCTCGAGGCGGCCGGCGGCGGCACGATCGTCGTGGGCGCCGGCGGCGGCATAGGCCGCGAGCGCGTCCCGGTAGGCGCCCCGCAGGGTGTGCAGGTCGGCGATCGCCTCCTGCAGGGCGCCGGCGTCGGGATGGCCGAGCGCGATCGCCGCCTCGAGGTGCGCGACCGCCTCGAGCGCCGCGCCCAGCGAACGCGCGTGCTCGGCGGCGGCGACGTGCGCGAGCGCGGCGGCCGAGTCATCGCCGGCGAGCTCGAGGTGGCGCGCGACGATCGCGCTCTCGTCGCGGCGACCCTGCAGCGCCTGCGCGATCCGGCGATGCAGCAGTCGCCGGCGGGCCAGGCCGACCCGATCCTCGGCGATCGCGCGCAGGCGTTCGTGGCCGAAGTCGTAGGCGGCGTCGCGTTCGAGGATCAGGCCCCGGGCGCTCAGTTCCTCGAGGGCGCCTGCGACCTCGTCCTCCGAGCGCCCGCTCGCCAGCCGCAGCGTGTCGGCGTCGAACGTGCGGCCGATCAGCGCTGCCGCGCTCAGCACCTGCGCGCTGGTTTCGCTGACCGCGTCCAGGCGCGCCTCGAGTGCGGCGCGCACGCCGCCGCCGGCACTCGAGGCTCCGACACCCGGTGCGAGCAGTTCCGCGACGAACAACGGCAGGCCTTCGCTCTCGCGGAACACACGCTCGGCCGCCGGCTGGTCGAGCCCCGATTGCAGAGCGAGGCTGATCACGTCGGCCCGCTCGAGCCGCCCCAACGGCAGGCGCTCGCCAAGCTCGGCGAAGCGCGCGTAGATGCGCTGTGGATCGGGCTCGTCGGTGCGGCGCGCCCCGAGCAGCAGCAGCCGGCGTCCCTCGAGCCGCCGGGCCAGGTAGGCCAGCGCGTCCAGCGACGCCGGGTCACACCACTGCAGGTCATCGATCCACACCACGCCCGCCGTCGCTTCGAACGGCGCGAGGATCAGGCGGCTGATCGTCTCGAGGAAGCGAAGCCGTGCTCCGGGTTCGTCGAGGCTGCTCGGTGGCGGCGAGCCGAGCTCCGGGAGCAGGCGCGCCGCGTCGGCTCGCAGCGCCGCATCGACCGACGCGGGGTCGACCCCGAACGCGTCTCGCAGTAGCGCGGCGATCACGCCGTAGGCGAGTCCCTGCTCGCCGGCATGGGGGTGCGCGGCGAGGATTCGCCCGCCGCGTCCGCCGATCGCGGCGATCGCCTCCTGGGCGAGCCTGGTCTTGCCGACGCCCGATTCGCCCTCGATCATGACGAGCGCGCCGTGCTCCGCGGTGGCGGCCTGCACCTCGAGCAGCCGCGCCAGCTCGCCGCTGCGCCCGACGAGCGTCAGCTCGGAGGCGGACTCCGCCGCCGGCTCCGCGGGCATCGCCGTTGGGGCCGCCCCGCCGTTGATCGCGTTGTAGAGGTCGGTGGTCTCGCTCAGCGGCGCCACGCCCAGCTCGCGATCGAGCTCCCGCACGCAGTCGCGGTATTGCACCAGCGCGTCGCCGCGGCGTCCGGCACGCGCGTAGAGATCGATCAGACGCCGGTGGGTTGGCTCGTGCAGCGAGTCGAGCGCGAGCCGCTCGCGCGCGGCGGCGATCGCCTCGTCGAAGCGGCCCTCGCGGGCGAGCAGGTCGGCGAGGCGGTCGAGGGCACCCGCGCGCTCGCGGCGAACGGTCTCCTGCGCACCGCGCTGCCAGTCGTCGAACTCGACGCTGTCGCGCAGCGCGAAGCCCGCAAGGAGCTCGTCGCGATGCAGCGCGGCTGCGGCGGTCAGGGCCTCGATGCCGGCCGCCGGGTCGGTCGCGACGGCTCGGAACTCGGCGAGGTCGAAGGATGCCCCGTCGAGGTTCAGCGCGACGTTCAGCCGGTCGCTGATCAGGCGCTCGTCGCCCAGCGCGCTGCGCAGGGTCGAGAGCGTGCGACGCAGCGCCGAGCGCGAGCGCTCCGGATCGGCGTCCGGCCAGAGCAGGCTCGCGATCACCGCCCGGGTGTGCGTGTGGCCGGTGACGGCGAGGAAGGCGAGGACCGCCGTGGCCTTGCGGGTGTCGACGACCAGCGGCTGTGCGTCGACCTCGATGCGCGGCGCGCCGAGCAGTGCGATGCTGAGTGACTTCACGGGGGAAGGATGCCATGAAAACGCAACGATTTGACGTTGGGGCGTTGCGCCGTAACGTTTCTCGCACGCCGAGGGCCGGCGCCCGTCGCTGCGGCCGTCGCATGTCGGGCAGCGGCGAGGAATCCGTAACGGTTTCGGAACGCCGCCGGCGTACAACGGTGGCATGTCAGTGACCGATCGAACCGTCCGCCGCGTCATCTGGCGTCGCCCGCGAGCCACCGCCGTCGAGCGGGCCGTTGCCGCCGACGACGCGGCGGCGGCGCGCCAACCGCTCGAGCCGCCGTCGCTCGTCGGCGAGGCCAGCGTGGAGATCGCGCCCAACGACCCGCTGGTCGCGTACTTCCAGGGCGCCGTCGGCGCCGTCGAGCTCGCGAACCTTGACCTCGACTCTGCGGCGCTCGCCGAGCTGCGCGCCGCCGGTGTCACGCTGGTCGTCCCGCTGATCACCAACGGTGAGCTGATCGGCATGCTCAACGTCGGCCGCCGGCTCTCCGATCAGGACTTCTCGGCCGACGACCGACGGCTGCTCGAGACGCTCGCCGCCCAGGCGGCGCCGGCGGTCCGGGTCGGCCAACTCGTGCGCGAGCAGCAGGCCGAGATACGCGCGCGCGGCCGGCTCGAGCAGGAGCTCGCCGTCGCGCAGCTGATCCAGCAGAACTTCCTGCCCAAGGAGCTACCGCAGCTCGCGGGCTGGCAGGTCGCCGCGTTCTACCGCCCGGCGCGCGCGGTCGGTGGCGATTTCTACGATTTCATCGAGCTGGCAGACGGCCGGCTCGGTCTGGTGATCGGCGACGTCACCGACAAGGGAGTTCCGGCGGCGATGGTGATGGCCGCGACGCGCAGCGTTCTGCGGGCCAGCGCGCAGCGGCTGCTCGAGCCGGGGCTGGTGCTCGCGCGCGTCAACGAGAACCTCTGCCCGGATATCCCCGAGAACATGTTCGTGACCTGTTTCTACGGCGTGCTCGATCCGGCGAGCGGTCACCTGCGCTACGCGAACGCCGGCCACAACGTCCCGCTCGTCAGCTGCTCGGGGGAGTCCTCGGACCTGCGCGCCACCGGCATGCCGCTGGGGCTGATGCCCGGAATGGCCTACGAGGAGCGCGAGACGACGCTCGAGGCCGGCGCCTGCGTGCTGCTCTACAGCGACGGGCTGATCGAGGCCCACGACGCGGAACGTGAGATGTTCGGCACTCCCCGCGTGGTCGAGCTGCTCGGCGGCGAGGCGGACTCGCAGGCCGTGATCGACCGGCTGGTCCTCGCACTGGACGACTTCAGCGGCGCCGAACTCGAGCAGGAGGACGACATCACGCTGGTCGTCCTGCGCCACGAGGGCGGCGAGGACGCCGTCCGCGACCGGGTGCTGGCCGACGTGCTGATCGCCAGCGCGCCGGGAAACGAACGCGAGGCCATGCGCCACGTCGCCGAAGCCGCCGCCTCGCTGGCGATCACGCCGGCGCGCCTCGAGCGGCTGGGCACCGCCGTGGCCGAGGCGACGATGAACGCCATGGAGCATGGCAACGGCTACCGCGACGACCAGGACGTGCGGCTCGTCGTGAGCGTCGGCGATGACCAACTGGTCGTACGGATCGTCGATCACGGCGGCGATCGCGAGATCGCCCAGGCCGCGACGCCGGACATCGACGCCAAGCTCGAGGGCCGCCAGTCGCCGCGCGGATGGGGCCTGTTCCTGATCGAAAAGATGGTTGACGAGGTGCGCCAGAGCAGCAACGGAGCGCATCACACCGTCGAGCTCGTCATGCACCTGGAAGGAGCGCGCGATGACGCACGCGAGTCTTGAAACGACGACGCACCGCAGCGACGGCACGGTGCGGATCGAGTTGCGCGGAGACATCGACGGATCGGCGGGCGGCGCGCTCGGTGCCGCCTACGACGAGACGGCCGGGGCCAACTCGGTGCTGCTCGACTTCGGAGCCGTCGACTACATCAACTCCACCGGCATCGCGCTGATCGTCGGCATTCTCGCCCGCGCCCGCGCGGACGCCCGTCCGGTCGCGGCGCGCGGCCTGACCGAGCACTACCGGGAGATCTTCGAGATCACCCGGCTGTCGGACTTCATGACCATCCTCGCCGACGAGCAATCGCCGCCGCGTGACGAACAGGGAGAACCCAGATGAGCGAAACCGCCACACCCCTGCAGGTGCGTGCGCCGGTTCCCGGCGTCACCGTGATCGAGATCTCCGGCGAGGTCACGCGCGAGTCGGACCTGCTGCTCAAGGAGGCCTATGAGCGAGCGTCCGAGGGATCACGTTCGATCATCCTGGCGTTCGATTCGCTCGAGTACATGAACTCGAGCGGGATCGGGTTGCTGGTGACGCTGCTCGTTCGCGCGCAACGCAGCCGGCAACGGATCTTCGCCTACGGTCTCAGCGATCACTACCGCCAGATCTTCGAGCTGACCCGGCTCGACGAGGTGATCGCGATTCACGACACCGAGCACGCGGCGATCGCCGCGGCCAGCTGACCTCAACCTGAAAGGTTCACACCATGAGTACGCAACCCGAGAAGCGGGACGCTGCCGCCTGGGCGCGGCCGGTCGACCGCCTGACCGTCGGCGACGGGCACATCAACGTCACCGGACGCCGCCCGACGGCGCCGATGAACGGCTTCGGCCGCATGTGGCAGAAGACCTACCGCACCGCGGTCGGTGGAGTCGAGCTCACGCCGGGCGTGGTGATCGCCGCCTGGAAGGAGCATTTTTCCGAGTTCTGGCCCGCCGGCAACCGCTTCTTCGCGCCGCTCGCCGGCATCGCGCCGGGCGAGGTCGCGGCGCTTGACCTCTCGATGCCGGGAGGCCTGAAGCTGTCGACCGGCGTGCTCGTGCTGTTCGCCGACGAGGAGTCCTTCACGCTGATGACGCCGCAGGGTCACATGTTCGCCGGCTGGATCACCTTCAGCTCCTTCGTCGAGGACGGCGCGACCTTCGCGCAGGCGCAGGTGCTGATGCGCGCCGGCGACCCGCTGTATGAGATCGGCATGACCTTCGGCGGGCATCGCCAGGAGGACGCCCACTGGGTGCACACGCTGACCTCGCTGGCCGCGCATTTCGGCGCGGAGGCGGCGGTCGACGTGCAGTCGATCTGCGTCGATCGCAAGCGTCAGTGGTCACGGACCGCCAACGTCTGGCAGAACGCGGGTATACGCTCCGGCCTGCACATGGTCAGCGCACCATTTCGCATGCTCGCGCGGCCGTTTCGCCACGGAGCGAAGGCGTAGGGGTTGGTCGATGCCGTCGTCGTCGGCGCCGGGCCCAACGGGCTTGCGGCCGCGATCGAACTTGCGCGCAACGGTCGTTCGGTCCATCTGATCGAGGCCTGCGACCGGGTCGGCGGCGGCACCCTGACGGCCGAGCTGACGCTCCCTGGCTTCCGCCACGACGTCTGCTCCGCGGTGCACCCGCTCGCCGTCGGTTCGCCATTCCTGCGCAGCCTGCCGCTCGAGCGGTTCGGCCTCGAGCTGATCGAGCCGGCGACGCAGGCGGCGCACCCGCTCGACGACGGCAGCGCTGCGACGCTCGAGCGCTCGCTCGAAGCGACCGCCGACGGGCTCGGCGTGGACGGGCGTGCGTACCGGTCGCTGGTGGGCGTGTTCGCGCGGGAGTGGGACCGCCTGGCCGAGTTCGTCCTCGCGCCGCCCACGCGACCGCCCCGCGCGCCGCTGCTGGCGGCCCGCTTTGGGACCCGTGCCGTGGTGCCGGCCGAGCTCACTGCTCGAGCGCGCTTTCGCACGCCGGCGGCCCGCGCGTTGTTCGCCGGGATGGCCGCTCACGCGATGCGCCCGCTGCGCGCCCCCGGGACGACGGCGTTCGGCTTGGTGCTGCTCGCCCTCGGACACGCCTGCGGCTGGCCGGTGGCCCGCCGCGGCTCGCAGGAGATCACCGCCGCGATGCGCGGCTACTTCGAATCTCTCGGGGGCACCGTCGAGGTCGGCACGCCGATCGGCTCGCTCAACGAGCTGCCGCCCTCGCGGGCGGTGCTCTTCGACGTGTCGCCGCGTCAGCTGGTGGCGATCTGCGGCGATGCGCTGCCGGCCCGCTATCGCAACGCGCTGGCGCGCTTTCGCTACGGGCCGGGCGTCTTCAAGGTCGACTACGCCCTCGCCGGCGCGGTGCCCTGGTCGGCGCCGGCCGCTCGCTCCGCGGGAACCGTGCACCTCGGTGGGACGCTCGAGGAGATCGTCGCGTCCGAGCGCGCGGTCGCCCGCGGCGAGCCGTCGCCGCGCCCCTACGTGCTGGTCGCGCAGCAGTCGCTGATCGATCCGACACGCGCGCCCGCCGGGCAACACACGCTGTGGGCGTACTGCCACGTGCCGAACGGCTCGGCCGTCGACATGACCGCGGCGATCGAGCGCCAGATCGAGCGCTTTGCGCCAGGGTTCGGGAGCCTCGTGCTGGCGCGGGCGACGCGGGGACCGGCCGCGCTGGAGGCGGCGAACGCCAACTACGTCGGCGGCGACATCGGCGGCGGTCTGGCGAGCCTGTGGCAGGTGGTGGCGCGTCCGACGCCACGACCGAACCCCTACGTGACGCCCAATCCGAAGCTGCTGCTGTGCTCCGCCTCGACGCCGCCGGGCGGCGGGGTGCACGGGATGTGCGGCTTCCACGCCGCACGGGCCGCGCTGCGCGGCGCGTTGCGCTGAGCCCGATCTACAGTTCAGCCGATGCCGTGGCGGTCCAGTGGTTTCTCGCGGCGCGTCCGCCTCGCGGCTGCCGTCGTGGCGGCGATGGCGGCGCTCGTCGCCTCCGGCGCTCTGCGCGCTGCGACGCTCTCGCCGCCGGCGCGCGCGGTCAGCGCGGGTGGCGATCACACCTGCGCGCTGCTGGCGGGCGGGAGCGTCGAGTGCTGGGGGGACAACGCCCAGGGGCAGCTCGGAATCGGCACGCACGGCGGCCCCAGCACCTGCAACGGCGATCCGTGCGCGACGACGCCGGTGGCGGTGCCCGGGATCAGCTCAGCGATCGCGATCAGCGCCGGCGGCGACCACACCTGCGCACTGCTGGCGGGCGGGGGCGCCGAGTGCTGGGGCGACAACCGCGACGGGCAGCTCGGGGTCGGCACGAGCAGCGGCCCGAGCACCTGCAGTGGCGATCCGTGCGCCAGGACGCCCGTGCCGGTGCGCGGGATTGCCGACGCGACGGCGATCGCCGCCGGCGGCTCCCATACGTGCGCGCTGCTGGCCGGCGGCGGCGTCGACTGCTGGGGCGACAACGGCTACGGGCAGCTCGGGGTCGGCACGAGCAGCGGCCCGCACACCTGCGCCGGCGGCGCGCCGTGCGCCACGACGCCGGCGGCGGTGCGCGGGATCGTCAACGCGACAGCGATCACCGCCGGCAACGACCACACCTGTGCGCTGCTCGCCAACGGGACGGTCGACTGCTGGGGCTACAACTTCGCCGCGGAACTGGGGGTCGGCACGAGCAGCGGGCCGCACTTCTGCACCGGCGGCCAGTGGTGCAGCACCACGCCGGTCGCCGTGATCGGCATCGCGAACGCAACCGCGGTCGTCGCCGGCGGCGATCACACGTGCGCGCTGCTCGCTGGGGGGCGCGTCGACTGCTGGGGCTACAACTCCTACGGCCAGCTGGGCGACGGCATGAGCAGCGGTCCGGAAACCTGCGAGTTCGGCGTCGTGCGCTGTGCCAAGACGCCGGTCGCGGCGGGGACGACGAGCCCGACGGCCCTCGCCGCCGGCGGCGACCACACCTGCGCGCTGGAGGCCGGCGGCCGCGTCAGTTGCTGGGGCGCCAATTCGTTCGGCGAGCTCGGGGACGGCACCCGCGATGGACCGCTCGCGTGCAACGGCTACCCGTGCAGTGCGACGCCGGTCGCCGTGAGCCGGCTGAGGGGCGCCACCGCGATCAGCGGCGGCGCGAATCACACGTGTGCGCTGCTGTCCGGCGGCGCTGTCGGCTGCTGGGGCGAGGGCGCCTACGGTGAGCTCGGCGACGGACGCATCGCCGAACGCGACGTGCCGGCGACGGTCAGCGGAATCGCCGGGACGTGAGGTCCGGGGCTCGGCGCCCGGCGCGTTCTCCGCGTGCTCCTAGAATTTGGCGCGTGTTTCGCAGGCCGGGTCAGTCGCGCCGCCTGAGTGTCGCCGCGGTCGCGCTGGCGACGCTGGCATCGTTGGCGGGCGGCGGCCCGCACGCTGCCGCCGACGCCGGCGCCGCGTGTGGCGCCTCCACGGTGGCGACGATCGCGACCGCCGACGCGTCGATGCTGACCGACATCTATCGCAACGAGCTGGCGGGAACCGAGGTCAGCTTCGACGTCACGAAGGTCACCGCGGCCACCGATCTGCTCAGCGCAGTGGCACGCGGTGACCGCGTCGCGGCGCGCAAGGCGGTCGTGCGCATCGTCTATCACCCGGCCTGGCACATCGTGCGGCTGCGGGCACTCGACACCTCGGGCCGAGTTCTCGCCGACATCGGCGGGCCTGACGTCATCGCGCCCGTGTCGGGCGTTCTGCGCTCCGCGAGCGGTGTGGTCATCGGCAGCTTCGTGTTGTCGGTGCAGGACGACGCCGGCGTGGCGAAGCTCGAGGGCCGCTTCGTCGGCGACCCGATCGGCATCTATCGGCGGGGCAGGCTCGTCGTCCAGCGAGGGGCGAGCTTCCCGCCGGCACCGCCGAGCGGCCCGGGCCTGCGGCTCGGCGGCGTCCGCTATCGCGTCGTCACCGAGACCTACACGGCGTTTCCGACCGGCACGCTGAGCGCGGTGATCCTCGTCGCGCCGCCCGCCGGGCCGCTGACCGCCGAGCCCTGCTCCACCGTGCGGGCCGGCGAGTTCGGCCGCGTTGCCCGGCGCCTCACCGGTCTGCTCGGCCCGCTGGTCCAGCACTACTACGGGTACGCGTTCTGGGTCCAGATCTACACCGGCGCCGAGGTCTTCGTCCGCCAATCCGACGGCACGCAGCTGACCTCGAGCGCGGGAGCGGGCGCGGGTCCGGCCGTGCTCCCAACCAGCGGGACGGTCAGCTACCAGGGAACGAACTGGCTGGTGTACTCGTTCGAGCCGTATCCGCCGACCCGCGTCTACATGCTGATCGCGCCCTAGCCCTGGGCGACCGCATCGACGGCGATCCGGATCGCCGTCATGGCGGGGGAAGGATTCGAACCTTCGAAGGCTGAGCCAACGGATTTACAGTCCGTCCCCTTTGACCGCTCGGGAACCCCGCCGGGAGCGGTCCGCAGTGTAGCGTCGGCTCCTAGGAGGCGTCTCGCAGACGCTGCGTCTCGGGCAGCGACTCGAGCTTCTTGAGCGTGTGGTTCTCGATCTGGCGGATGCGCTCGCGCGTCACGTTGAACGCCTGGCCGACCTCCTCGAGGGTCCGCGGGCGCCCGCCCGTGAGCCCGTAGCGCATCTCGATGACCTCGCGCTCACGGCGCGGCAGCACCGACAGCGCGCGGCAGACGTGCTCGTCACGCATCGTGCGCGCAGCCAGCTCGAACGGCGACTCGGCGGTCTGGTCCTCGATGAAGTCCCCGAGCGCCGAGTCGTCCTCCTCGCCCACGGGCTTCTCGAGCGACACGGGATGCTGCGCCATCCGCTGGATCTCGCGCACCTCCTCGGGTGAGCAGTCCAGCGTCAGCGCGACCTCCTCGGCGGTCGGCTCGCGTCCGAGCTGCTGGACGAGCTGGCGCTCCACGCCGATCACCTTGTTGAGCTTCTCGACCATGTGGACCGGGATCCGGATGGTCCGCCCCTTGTCGGCGATCGCGCGCGTCACCGCCTGGCGAATCCACCACGTCGCGTAGGTCGAGAACTTGTAGCCGCGACGGTAGTCGAACTTCTCGACCGCACGGATCAGGCCCAGCGAGCCCTCCTGGATCAGGTCGAGGAACGACAGGCCGCGCCCGAGATAGCCCTTCGCGATCGAGACGACCAGGCGCAGGTTGGCCTCGACCATCTGCTGCTTGGCGGTGATGTCGCCGCGCTCGATGCGCTTCGACAGGGCGACCTCGTCCGCCGCGGTGAGCAGTGCCACGCGGCCGATCGAGCGCAGGTACAGGCGCAGCGAGTCGAGGCTCGGCTCCACCGTGAGGTCGAGCTCGGCCTTCGGCGCCGGCAACGGAGACTCCACCTCGGCCGACTCCTCGCGGCTGACCAGCTCTATGCCCTGCTCCTCCAGGTAGGCATACAGCTCGGTGATCTGCTCGCGCGAGGCCTCCGACTCCTCGAGCGCGGCGGCGATGCCCTCGTACGTCAGGACGCCGCGCTCATGACCCTCCGCCAGTAGCGGTGCGAACTCCTCGGTCTCCGTGATCGGCGGCTCGCCGAGCGTTATCGACGCATCGCTCTGCGGCCCACCGTCAAGCGCGGTCTCCACCTCAGTGCTCCTCTCCAAAAGGTCGAAGCCTCCCCGCCTCGACGCCGGGAGTCATAGCACAAGCCGCGGCTTCGGACGAGATGTCGCGGGCCGCCGTCGCGCGCTCGGTAGGCTTGCTGACGAACGCGCATGTCCGACCGACCGCTCACGCTCGAGGCTCTCGACGTTCAGGCCCAACCGCCGTCGCACGCGCTCGGTCTGTCGCGCGTCGGGGTGACCGCCGTCGAGAAGGTGATCAGGATTCGCCAGCACGGCGTCGAGCAGCTCTTCTGGGGGCGACTGGAATGCTTCGTCGACCTCGGACCGGACCAGAAGGGCGCGCACATGTCGCGGTTCGAGGAGGTCGTCAACGAGGCGATCGGCGAGGTCGTGCTCGGCGAGTCGACGTTTCGCGCGGAGAACCTCGCGCAGCGCGTTGCCGAGCTGGTCCGCGAGCGCCAGGGGGCGCTGCGCGCCGAGGTCACGGTCGCCGCGCGCTACCCGGAGCACAAGCCCGCGCCGGTGTCGGGGGTCAACACCCAGGAGATCTACACCCTCTACGGCAGGGCTCTGGCCTCTGAGCGTGGCACGCGACGGCTGGTCGGCGTCGCCGCGCATGGAATGACCGCATGCCCGTGCGCGCAGCAACTGGTCAGCGCCGCGTCGCGGGCGAGGCTGCTCGACGAGGGCTTCAACGACGGGGAGATCGAGCGGATCTTCGAGGCGGTTCCCGTCGCGACCCACAACCAGCGGGGTCTCGGAACGCTGTACGTCGGCGCGACCGAGTCGGGTGCGCTGGAGATCGACGCGCGCACGCTCCTCGCGATCGTCGAGAACTCGATGTCCTCGGAGATCTACGAGCTGATGAAGCGCGTCGACGAGGTCGCCGTGGTCGAGAAGGCGCACCGCCGGCCGCGGTTCGTCGAGGACTGCGTGCGGGAGATGATCCACGGCGTGGTCGCCACGCTGCCCGAGCTGCCCGACGACGCCTTCGTCTCAGCGCGCCAGGAGAACCTCGAGACGATCCACCAGCACAACGTCGCGGCCGAGCGGCACGGAACGCTGGGCGAGTTGCGGGACGAGCTGGCGAGCGGCGAGCCGACGCGCCGGCACACGACGCTGCGCGACTGGCTGGATTTCTGAGCCTCAGGCGCGAGAGCGCTGCGCCTGATCGATCCGCCGCCGCAGCCCGAAGAAGTAGTCCAACCCGGAGACGACGGTGATCGCGACCGCGACGTAGACCAGGACATCGACCCAGGCCGGGTGGCCGTGCACGGCGATGACGCTGAGGATCGCCGCGATCTGCACGCACGTCTTGACCTTGGCCAGGTTGCTGGCCGGGATGATCACCCCGGCCTGCGTGGCGCCCATGCGCAGCACGGTGACGGCCAGCTCGCGGGCGATGATGACCATCGCCACCCACGCCGCGAGGCGGTGCAGCGAGACCAGCGAGATCAGCGCGGCGACGATCAGCAGCTTGTCGGCGAGCGGATCCATCAGCTTGCCGAAGGTCGTGACCGAGTCGCGCGAGCGCGCGAGGTAGCCGTCGACGAAATCGGTCACCGACGCCAGCGCGAACACGATCGCGGCGAAGATGTCGCCGTTGTCGGCGTGGCCGACCAGCGCGACCACGAGCACGGGCACCAGCAGGATCCGCACGACGGTCAGGAAGTTGGGCCAGTTGAGCGCCGCCATCCAAGGATTATCGGTGCGGCGGCGATCGCCCGCGACGCCAGTCGCCACCCCGAGGAGATTTGATGAAGTCTCAAATATCTAGCTATCGTGATATCGTGGCGGGGTGCCGGAAAAGGCCACCACAGCGCTGTTCGTTCGGATCCCGCAGGCGCAGGCCCGTGCGCTGGATCGCCTGGCCTTCGAGTCCGGACGGCCCAAGCAGGCGGTTGTCTCCGAGTTGCTGTCGCAGTACATCGGCGAGCCGGCGGAGGGGCGGCGCGTGACGATCGAGACCCGCGAGGAACCGGGCACGGTCATCGGCCGCCACGCCTTCCGGCCATTCGAGCCCGACGTGCTGACCGTCGAGGACCTCGCGGACCTGCTCCAGGTCGACCCGGCGACGATCGAGCAGCTGGCGGCCGCCGGCGAGCTGCCGGGCCGGCGGATCGGTGGCGCGTGGCGCTTCGCCCGCGCGGCCGTGCTCGACTGGCTGGCCCGGGGGTCGGTGCCCGAGCACGGCGATCAATAGGGTTCATCGCATGCCACTGATCCCGACCGTCATCGAGCGAAGCGCGCGCGGCGAGCGCGAGTACGACATCTACTCGCGGCTGCTCAACGAGCGGATCATCTTCCTCGGTACTCCGATCGACGACCAGGTTGCCAACGTCGTCGTCGCGCAGCTGCTGCATCTGGAGTCGGTGGACCCCGAGAAGGACGTCTCGCTGTACATCAACTCGCCCGGTGGGTCGATCTACTCGGGTCTCGCGATCTACGACACGATGAACTTCATCAAGCCCGACGTGCAGACGATGTGCGTCGGCATCGCCATGTCGATGGGGTCGTTGCTGCTGGCGGGCGGCGCCCACGGAAAGCGCTCGGCGCTGCCCAACAGCCGGATCCTGATGCATCAACCCTCGTCCGGCTTCGAGGGTCAGGCGACCGACATCGAGATCCAGGCCCGCGAGGTCATCAAGATCCGCGAGCGGGTCGATGAGATCTATGCCAAGGCCTGTGGCAAGCCGGTCGAGGAGGTCCATCGCGACATGGAGCGCGACCGTTTCTTCAAGGCCTCCGAGGCCGCCGAGTACGGCCTGATCGATCGCGTGCTGACGAGCCACTAGCCGACGCGCGCGCGGGCAGGCGGCCGCACCGGCCCGTACCCTCTCGCTATGCGGACCCTCGAGCGCGCGGCCGTCGCGGCGATCGTGGCGTTGGGCGCCGCGGCCGGGCTGGCGCACTACAGCCACTGGGCGGTGCTGCCGGCCTTTGTCGTGGCAACGCTCGCGCTGGCCGGGATGGCGTGGATCGTCTCGTTCGCCACCGAGCACGTCGGCGAGCACCTCGGGCCGGCGGCGACCGGTCTGCTGCAGGCGACGCTCGGCAACCTGCCCGAGCTGTTCGTGGTGCTCTTCGCGCTGCACGCCGGCGAGCAGGCCGTCGCCCAGGGCGCGATCGTCGGCTCGCTGTTCGCGACGGCGCTGCTCGTGCTCGGCTGCGTGTTGATCGTCGGTGCCCGGCGCGCCCACGACGGCGTGATGCGCTTCGACCCGCGGGTCGCGCGCGACACCTCGACCCTGCTGCTCGTCTGCGTCTTCATCATCGTGATCGTCGGGCTGTCGCTGTCCTCCGGCGACGTGGCCAGCCACCACGTGAAGGCGATCTCGGCGATCGGCGCGGGGCTCCTGCTGACCGTCTACCTCGCGTGGGTCATCCCCTACGTGCGGCGCGACGGCGCACGTCCCGCCGGTCCGGTGAAGGCGCGGGTCAGCATCGGCGTGGCACTCGCGCTGCTGTGCGGTGCCGGCGTCGGCGCCGGGTTGGTCTCGGACTGGTTCGTCGCCGCCCTCGCTCCGGCGATCCACCAGCTGCACATCTCGCAGGCCTTCGCGGGAGTGGTGATCGTGGCAATCGCCGGCAACGCCGTCGAGCATGTCGTCGGCGTGGTGCTCGCCGCGCGTCGCCAGAGCGAGCTGGCGATCGCCGTGGTCGTCAACTCGGTCGCGCAGATCGCCGCATTCCTCTTCCCGGCACTCGTGCTGATCTCGCTGACGATGCACACTTCACTGACCTTCTCGCTGCGCCCGATATACATCGGGGCGCTCGCCGTCAGCGCGATCGTGGTCTGGCAGATCACCGATGACGGGGAGGGCCACCCCTACGAGGGGTGGGCGCTGGTTGCCACCTACCTGATTCTCGCCATGATCACTCTCTATGAATAGCGTTCCGCTGACAGGTTCGACCCGGGCCCCCAGGCGCGCCGGCGCCGCGCTCGCGATCGCCGCGGCGGCGGTGGCGGTGGCGCTGGCGCTCACCGCCGGCGGCGCGCACCACGCTGCGGCCCGCGCGACGACGCTCGTCGCCGAGGCTCCCGATCCGCTGGCGGCGCAGAGCTACCCCAACCCGGCGGGCGCCGCACGACACGCGCGCGCCGCGGCCCCGAGCGTGGCGGCGGCCCAGGCGGCCGCGAGCCCCGGGGCGCCGAGCCTCGCCGAGGTCAAGCGCGAGCTGCAGCACGAGCACCAGATCCAGCAGTCCCTGTCGGGCGCGGTCAACAGCCCGTACATCG
This sequence comes from Solirubrobacteraceae bacterium, assembly GCA_035535075.1. GTDB lineage: Bacteria > Actinomycetota > Thermoleophilia > Solirubrobacterales > Solirubrobacteraceae > Palsa-513. Next base: position 44,360 of record DATLQS010000050.1, on the reverse strand, counting down.
ATCCGGTCAGCGGCGCCTTCGCCCCGCCCAACGTGATCCCGCTGCAGGTCCGCCAGGTGATCGCCGCCGGCAACGCGATCACCGATTTCCCCTACGTCTACGGCGGCGGCCACGCATCGTTCATCGACCGCGCCTACGACTGCTCCGGCTCGGTCAGCTATGCGCTCGCCGCCGCCGGGCTGATCAGCGCACCCGAGACCTCGGGCCAGCTCGAGCACTGGGGCGTCCCCGGGCGCGGGCGCTACCTGACGATCTTCGCCAACGCCGGGCACACCTTCATGAACGTGGATGGCGTGTGGTTCGACACCGCCGGGCGCGCGGGGCCGTACAGCACGCGTTGGTTGACAGCGACCCCGTCGCTCACCGGCTACGCGATCCGCCATCCCCGCGGGCTCTGAGCGACCCCGGCCGCTCAGCCGCGCAGCAGACCGCCGATCACCGCCCCCGCCACGCCGCCCGTCGCGGCGGCGCCGACGGTCGACTCGCCCGCCTCGATCGGCTCGAGGTACAGCGTCTGGATGGCCAGCCGGCCCGGGCCGGTGAAGCGGTTGAAGGTCATCTTGTGGTCGCCGGCGAACATGCCGGTCTTCAGCCCGAGCGAGACGGACTCGAGCTTGACGCTGGTGTCCTTGTAGAGCCAGCCGCCGGCCTCGACGTCGATCTGCTCACCGGCGCCCAGCTCCAGCTCGAACACGTTGCCCTGGCCGCTGACCCAGACGACGGCGTCGCCGCCCGACGCGGCAAAGGTGTCGATGAACAGGCCCGAGCCGCCGAGCAGCATGTTGCGCACCCCCTTGACGCGCTCGAAGCTGTACTGGAGGTTGTCGGTGGCGGCCAGGAAGTGGTGTTCGCGGACGTTCAGCGACTGACCCTGCGCGAGGTGCAGCGGGATGCATTGGCCCGGCCAGTCGCGCGAGAAGGCGATCCGCCCGGGGCCCAGCGCCTTGGTGACGAAGAAATCCAGTCCCGCGATCTTGCGCTTGACCCCGCCGGGCAACGCCTTGAGCTCGATCTTGACCGCGGTCTCCTTCCACAGCAGCGTGTGGTGCTCGAACATGACCGGTTGGTCCGAGAGCTCGAGCTGCAGTTCCGGCACCAGGGCACCGCGGATGTGGTAGGTGACGCCCGCGAATGTCTCGTCGGTGATGGTGGTCTTGATCGGCTCAGGCAGGTTCATCCGCGGGCTCCTCGAGGCTCGGCGTTGGTGGGGGAATGACGATAGCGCCGGGGGTGCGGGCGCGCGGCTCGAGGAACCACTACACTCCCTTGACCTCGCGCCTGGGCGGGGTTTTTCCTTGCCCGGCGTCAGTAGTGAATTCCCGACCTTGGAAGGCTCATGGCCCGCGGAGACGTACGGATCGCTGTCACCCTCGCGTGCGAGGAGTGCAAGCGCCGCAACTACCAGACGAACAAGAGCAAGCGCAACAACCCGGATCGCATCACGCTGGCGAAGTACTGCCGCTGGTGCCGGCGGCACACAAGCCACCGGGAAACCCGCTAGCTCGCCGTGTCGTGGCGCGCAACCGCCAGCGCAATCGGACAGGCCGCCCCAGCTCGCGGCCCGCTCGCCCGTTCCCGGCCGACGGTGGCGACGCCGCCAAGCCGCCGATCGAGGACGACGCGCCGGTCGTGTTCGCCGACGACGGTGACGAAAGCGGCGACGTGAACGCGGCGAGCGCCGCGTTCGGCACCGCCGCCGAGCAGCCCGAGCGCCGGCCCTCCGGCAATCGCGTCATCTCCTTCCTGCGAGCGAGCTGGGCTGAGTTGCAGCGCGTCCAGTGGCCGGACCGCCAGCAGGTCGCGCAGGCCACCGGCGTGGTGCTCGGCTTCGTCGTCATCACCGGCATCTTCCTCGGCGTCGCCGACTACGTCGCCGGCAAGATCATCAACGCAATCATCTAGGAACGCGGTCATGTTTCGCTGGTACGTCGTCAACACATACTCCGGGCACGAGAACAAGGTCAAGCAGAACCTCGAGCACCGGATCGTCTCGCTCGGCCAGCAGCGCGCGGTGCGCCAGGTCGTCGTCCCGACCGAGGCCGTCTCGGAGATGAAGGACAACCAGAAGATCACCGTGGAGAAGCGCACGATGCCCGGCTACGTGCTGGTCAACATGGAGCTCGACGAGGACTCCTGGACGCTGGTCAAGGGAACACCGGGGGTCACCGGCTTCGTCGGCGCCTCGAACGAGCCGGTGCCGCTGACCCAGATGGAGGTCGACCGGCTGCTGAAGAAGGAGGTCGCCGTTCGCGAGCGCACGCGCGCCAGCTTCGGCATCGGCGAGTCGGTCAAGGTGATCTCCGGTCCGCTCTCGGACTTCTCGGGCGAGATCTCGGAGATCAACGAGGACGCCGCGCGGCTCAAGGTGCTGGTATCAATCTTCGGCCGCGAAACTCCGGTCGAGGTCGGCTTCGACCAGGTCAAGAAGCTCTAACCGCGATGGCCAAGAAAGTTCTCACCACAATCAAGCTGCAGGCCGTGGGCGGCGCCGCCTCGCCGGCGCCGCCGGTCGGACCCGCGCTCGGCCAGCACGGCATCAACATCATGGAGTTCTGCAAGGCGTTCAACGCCCAGACCCAGCAGGACGCCGGCACGGTGATCCCCGTGGTGATCACCGTCTACGAGGACCGCTCGTTCACCTTCATCACCAAGACCCCGCCGGCCGCCGACCTGATCCGCAAGGCGCTCGGGCTCGAGAAGGGCTCGGCCGAGCCGCACCGCGACAAGGTCGGCACGATCAGCCAGGCGCAGTTGCGCGCGATCGCCGAGCAGAAGTTCGCAGACCTGAACGCCAACGACCTCGACGCCGCGACGAAGATCGTCGCCGGCACGGCCCGCTCGATGGGCGTGGACGTCGTCTGATGGCGCAGCGTGGCAAACGCATCCTCGAGGCGCGCGGCCTCGTCGAACGCGAGCGTGAGCATTCGCCGACCGAGGCGATCGCGGCGATCAAGCGCGTCGCGAACGCGAAGTTCGACGAGTCGATCGAGGTGCACATCCGCACCGGGCTCAACGTGCGTCACGCCGACGAACAGCTGCGGGGCACGATCGCGCTGCCCAACGGCCTCGGCCGCGACGTGACGATCGCCGTGTTTGCCCAGGGTGACGCGGCACGCGAGGCGCAGGAGGCGGGCGCCGATTTCGTCGGTGCCGAGGATCTCGCCAAGCGCGTCGAGGAGGGCTTCACCGACTTCGACGTGGCGATCGCGACGCCCGACATGATGCCGCTCGTCGGCCGCCTCGGCAGGATCCTCGGTCCATCCGGGAAGATGCCCAACCCGAAGGTCGGGACGGTGACGACCGACGTCCGCAAGGCCGTCGAGGAGTCCAAGTCCGGCAAGGTCGAGTACAAGACCGACCGCACGGCGATCGTGCACCTGGTGATCGGCAAGCGCAGCTTCGAGCACCGTGCGCTGCTCGAGAACTACGCGGCGGTGATCGAGGAGGTCATCCGCGCCAAGCCTTCCGTGGCGAAGGGGCGCTACCTGCGCTCGATCACCATCGCCTCCACCCAGGGGCCCGGGATCAAGGTCGACCCGACACGCACCCGTGACATCGTCGAGGAGGCGCCCGCAGCCGCTGCGTAGCGCCGACTCCGAAGACCCCCGGCGGACCCCTAAGTCCGGGACAGGAGCCCAATGAACCGAGACCAGAAGGCCGCGGTGGTCGAGCAGATCGCCGCCGACATCTCAGCCGCGGAGGCAATCTTCGCGATCGACTACCGCGGCATCACCGTGGCGCAGGCCGACGCCCTGCGCGGGCGGCTGCGCGACGCGAACGCGAACTTCCGGGTGGTCAAGAACTCGTTGACCGAGCGCGCCGCCGATCAGGCCGGGGCCGAGGCGCTGAGGCCGTTGCTCGAAGGCCCGACGGCGCTGACGTTCGTGCGCGGCGACGCCGCTGCCGCGGCCAAGGCGATCGCTGACTTCGCGCGCACCACCCAGCTGCTCGCGTTCAAGGGCGGCATGATGGGCGGCGCCGCGCTGTCCTCCGCCGAGATCACCACGATCTCCCGCCTGCCCTCGCGCGAGGCCCTCTACGGCCAGCTCGTCGGTTTGGTTGCCAGCCCGATCGCCGGTCTCGCCCGCACGCTGAATGCGCTGATCGGCGGCCTCGCCGTCGGGCTCGGCGGCGTGCTTGAGCAGAAGCAGGCGGATCCCGCGTTCGCGGCGCCGGCGAGTGAGGCCACGGCGCCGCCGGCGGCGTCCGCCGCAGCGCCGAACGAGGCGCCGGCCGAGACCGAGGCGGAGCCGGCGGCGCCCGCCGCGGAGGAGGCCGGGGCCGCGAGCGAGCCGGCGGTCGTCGAGGCGGAGGCGGCGCCCGAGGCCGACGCGGTCGGCGATGGCGACAGTGCCGAGCCGGCCCAGGCCGCCGCGGACTTCACGGCCGGCGAGGAGCCCGCGGCCGGCGAGACTGAGGGAGCGGCGCCGTCCGCTCCCGAACCCCCCACAACTGACGACGCGGCGCCAGAGGCGTCCGACGACGCCGCTGACGAACCAAAGGAGAACTAGCGATGGCTGCCACGACAGAGGAATGGATCGACGAGCTGAAGGGCATCTCGGTGCTCGAGCTCGCCGAGCGGATCAAGGCGCTCGAGGAGGCGTTCGGCGTCTCGGCGACCGCGGTCGCTGCCGCAGCGCCCGCCTCGGGCGGCGGCGGTGGCGGGGCCGAGGAGGCCGAGGAGGAGCAGACCGCCTTCACGGTGCACCTGACCGCGACCGGCGACAAGAAGATCCAGGTGATCAAGGTCGTCCGTGCGGCGACCGGCCTGGGGCTCAAGGAGGCCAAGGCGCTGGTCGACGAGGCGCCCAAGGCGGTCAAGGAGGGGATCGACCGCGACGAGGCCGACAAGCTCAAGCAGGAGCTCGAGGAGGCCGGCGCCACCGTCGAGCTCAAGTAGCGCCGTCCCCGGCGCACGTGCTCCGCGAGGGCCCCGCGCGCCGGGGCCCTCGCTCGTTCGGCCATTCGCCGAAAGCGCCACCGAAGCCGCAAATTCCGCTACAGTTCGCGGTGCCGACCGATAGTCGCAGCCGTTCCAAGCAGCCGGGCGCCGCGCCACATACGCGGCGTTTGAGGAACGGGGTCCGTGAGCGTTGGCAGCCCCGAGAGGGCACAGCTTCGCTGTGCTAGGATTCTTTCTCTGCGCTTTCGCGCTCTCGTCTGTCCGTTTCTCGACCCCTCAGGAGTCGCATCTTGGCCGCTGCCTACGTCCCTCGGACGCGCCGGAGCTTCGCGCGTCTGAACAAGTCGCTCGACGTCCCCAACCTGATTGACATCCAACGCCGCTCCTTCGAGTGGCTCACCGAGCCCGCCACAGGCGGCCTGCGCGAGACGATCGATGACATCTCGCCGATCGAGGACTACACCGGAAACCTCGCCGTCCAGTTCGGCGAGTTCGTCTTCGACCAACCGGTCGCGCCGATTGACGAGTGCCGCGAGAAGGACCTCACGTACGCGCGCCCGCTGACCGTCACGGTCGCGTTCATCAACCGCGAGACCGGCGAGATCCGCGAGCAGTCGGTGTTCATGGGCGACTTCCCATGGATGACCGAGCGCGGCACCTTCATCATCAACGGCACCGAGCGCGTCGTCGTGACCCAGCTCGTGCGCTCGCCGGGTGCCTACCTGATGGAGCCCAAGGATCGCGAGAAGCAGGTCTTCGTGGCCAACCTGATGCCGGCCCGCGGATCGTGGCTCGAGCTCGAGATCGACAAGAAGGGCAAGGTCTACGTCCGGATCGACCGCAAGCGCAAGCTGCCGATCACCGTACTGCTGCGCGCGATGGGCTACGCCTCCGATGAGCAGATCCTCGCGCTGTTCGACAACTCGCACTACATCCGCAACACCGTCGAGTCCGACACCGAGCAGACCCGCTCAGAGGAAGGCGCGCTCGTCGAGCTGTTCAAGAAGCAGCGCCCGGGCGAGCCGCCGAGCGTCGAGAACGCCCGCTCGCTGCTCAACCAGCTGTTCTTCGACCCCAAGCGCTACGACCTCACGCGCGTCGGCCGCTACAAGCTGAACTCGCGCCTCGGGCTCGAGATCGACCTCGACACCCGCACGCTGACCCACGACGACATCATCGCCCTGGTCAAGGAGCTCGTCTCGCTGCCCAAGCGGCTCGGCATGCCGGAGAACCCGGAGGTCGAGATCAAGGACTACGCGGCCGAGGCAGTGAGCATGCCGCGCGAGCCGGTGGCCGACCACCTTGACGAGTACGAGCACTTCGGCAACCGCCGTCTGCGGACGGTCGGCGAGCTGATCCAGGAGGCCTTCCGGATCGGCCTGTACCGGATGGAGCGCGTCGTGCGCGAGCGCCTGACCACCGAGGACGCCGACACGATCACGCCGCAGACGATCATCAACATCCGCCCGGTCGTCGCGGCGCTGAAGGAGTTCTTCGGCTCCTCGCAGCTGTCGCAGTTCATGGACCAGACCAACTCGCTGGCCGGGCTGACCCATCGCCGCCGCCTCTCGGCGCTCGGCGCCGGCGGGCTGACGCGCGAGCGCGCGCCGATCGAGGTGCGCGACGTGCACCCGACCCACTACGGCCGGATGTGCCCGATCGAGACGCCCGAGGGACCGAACATCGGGCTGATCGGCTCGCTGTCCTCCTACGCGCAGGTCTCCGAGCACGGCTTCGTGACAACCCCCTACCGGGTCGTCACCGACGGCGTGGTGACCGAGGAGATCGTCCACCTCGATGCGACGCAGGAGGAGGAGCAGGTGATCGCCCAGGCCAACACCCCGGTCGATCCGAAGACCGGACGCCTGAGGGGTCCCGAGATCCTCTGCCGCACCCAGGCCGGCCAGTACGTGACCGTCGGGCCGAAGGACGTCGACCTCGTCGATGTCTCACCGGAGCAGATCTGGTCGGTCGCGACCGCGATGATCCCGTTCCTCGAGCACGACGACGCCAACCGCGCGCTGATGGGCTCGAACATGCAGCGCCAGGCGGTGCCGCTGCTGACCACCGACGCGCCGCTCGTCGGCACGGGCATGGAGCTGCGCGCCGCGCTCGACACCGGCGACGTGCTGCTGGCTCGCGCCCCCGGAACCGTCGCCTTCGTCGACGCGACCGAGATCGTCGTCGAGGGCTCCGACGGGGCACCCGAGGAGTATCAGCTGCAGAAGTTCATGCGCTCCAACCAGGGAACGCTGATCCACCAGAAGCCGCTCGTCATCACCGGCCAGAAGGTCAAGGCCGGCGACGTGCTCGCGGACGGCTCCTCGAGCGACCGTGGCGAGATGGCGCTGGGCAAGAACCTGATGGTCGCCTTCATGTCCTGGGAGGGCTACAACTTCGAGGACGCGATCATCCTGTCCAAGCGGCTGGTCCGCGACGACGAGCTGACCTCGATTCACATCGAGGAGTACGAGATCGACGCCCGCACGACCAAGCTCGGCGAGGAGGAGATCACCCGCGACATCCCCAACCGCTCGGAGGAGTCGCTGCGCAACCTCGACGACCGCGGCATCGTCCGCGTCGGCGCCGAGGTCGGCTCCGGCGATCTGCTCGTCGGCAAGGTCACACCCAAGGGCGAGACCGAGCTGACCGCCGAGGAGAAGCTGATCCGCGCGATCTTCAAGGAGAAGGCGCGCGAGGTCCGCGACACCTCGCTGAAGGTCCCCCACGGCGAGGGCGGCGTCGTCATCGACGTGATGATCTTCAGCCGCGAGAAGGGCGACGACCTGCCGCCGGGGGTCAACGACCTGGTGCGCGTGTTCGTCGCCAAGAAGCGCAAGATCTCCGAGGGCGACAAGCTCGCCGGGCGCCACGGCAACAAGGGCGTGATCTCGAAGATCGTCGACGAGCAGGACATGCCGTTCCTCGAGGACGGAACCCCGGTCGATGTGATCCTCAACCCGCTCGGCGTGCCGAGCCGGATGAACGTCGGGCAGATCCTCGAGACGCACCTCGGCTGGGTCGCCGCCCAGGGCTGGTACGACGACGACTCCGAGGCGTTCAAGCTCGCGCAGGAGAAGGGCGCGAACGGCCGCGTGTATGTGTCGACGCCGGTCTTCGACGGCGCGACGATCACCGACGTCGACCACGCGCTGGTCGCCTGGCAGGACCACTACGACGGCGCGATCCGCATGGACATCGACCGCTCGCGGCGCGCCGGCGAGCAGGCCAGCGGCAAGGTGACGCTCTACAACGGGCGCACCGGCGAGCCGTTCGAGGAGCAGATCACCGTCGGTTACATGTACATCCTGAAGCTGCTGCACCTGGTCGACGACAAGATCCACGCGCGCTCGACCGGGCCCTACTCGCTCGTCACCCAGCAGCCGCTGGGCGGCAAGGCGCAGTTCGGCGGCCAGCGCTTCGGCGAGATGGAGGTCTGGGCGCTGGAGGCGTACGGCGCCGCCTACACGCTGCAGGAGATGCTCACGATCAAGTCCGACGACACCGTCGGGCGCGTGAAGGCCTACGAGGCGATCGTCAAGGGCGAGAACATCGCCGAACCGTCGATTCCCGAGTCCTTCAAGGTGCTGTTGAAGGAGATGCAGTCGCTGGCGCTCGACGTCAACGTCGTCTCCGAGGAGGGGCAGCGCGCCGAGATGCGCGACGAGGACGATGACCTGCTGCGTGCCGCCGAGGAGCTCGGCATCGACCTCTCCGGCGTGCGTGTGGAGGAGGAGGTGCCGGTCGGCGAGGCCGCGCCGGCCGATCCGCCCGAGGATGAGGGCGATGACGATGACGAGGACGCGGAGGTCGACGACACCGACGCGGACGCCGTCGACCTCGACGTGGTCGGGGCGGCCGGAGTGCTCGGTGTGGAGGACTCGCTGGACGACCTCGGCATCGAGATCGACCTCGATTCCCTGGACGGCGAAGAGGACATTGACGACGACGTAGTGCCCATTGACGAGGAGTCAGCGTGATCGATATCAACAACTTCGACGCGATCGAGATCAGTCTCGCATCGTCCAAGCAGATCCGCGGTTGGAGCTCCGGCGAGGTCACCAAGCCGGAGACGATCAACTACCGCACGCTCAAGCCCGAGAAGGACGGCCTGTTCTGCGAGCGGATCTTCGGCCCGACCAAGGACTGGGAGTGCTACTGCGGCAAGTACAAGCGCGTGCGCTACAAGGGCATCGTCTGCGAGCGCTGCGGCGTCGAGGTGACGCGGTCCAAGGTGCGCCGCGAGCGCATGGGTCACGTCGATCTCGCCGCGCCGGTCAGCCACATCTGGTTCTTCAAGGGCGTTCCGAGCCGGATCGGCTACCTGCTCGACATGGCGCCGAAGGAGCTCGAGAAGGTGCTCTACTTCGCCGCGTCGATCGTCACCTGGGTCGACGATGAGGCGCGCACGCGCGACGCCGACAAGCTCGAGAAGGAGATCGGCAAGGTGCTGGACTCCTACACCGCCGAGCGCGAGGAGCGGGTGCTCGAGCTGCGCGAGTCGCAGGCTCGCCGCGAGGGCTACCTCGAGACGGGCAAGCAGACCGGCTTCTCCGCCGAGGATCACCTGTGGGCCGACTCGCTGGACGTCAAGGTCGCCAAGCTCTCCGCCGAGGACCGCGAGAAGCTGCTCAAGGAGCTGCGCAAGACCTTCGAGGCCGACATCGCCGACACCGAGGCCTACATCGAGGATGCCGCCGAGCGCGTGCGGCAGGTGTGGGAGCTGTTCAAGACGATGGAGCCCAAGCAGATCGAGCACGACGAGACCCTGTTCCGCGAGCTCAAGGAGCGCTTCGGCTCGTCGTACGGATTCGGCGACTACTTCCGCGGCGGGATGGGCGCGGAGGCGATCCGCGACCTGCTCCAGCAGGTCGACCTGGAGGCCGAGCGCATCGAGCTGCTCGACCAGGTCAGGACGGCCAAGGGGCAGAAGCAGGCCCGCGCGGTCAAGCGCCTGAAGGTCGTCTCGGCCTTCATCCAGTCCGGCAACAAGCCGGAGATGATGGTGCTCGACGCCGTGCCGGTGATCCCGCCGGAGCTGCGCCCGATGGTCCAGCTCGACGGTGGCCGGTTCGCCACCAGCGACCTCAACGATCTCTACCGCCGCGTGATCAACCGCAACAACCGCCTCAAGCGGCTGCTCGACCTCGGCGCGCCCGAGATCATCGTCAACAACGAGAAGCGCATGCTGCAGGAGGCCGTCGACGCGCTGTTCGACAACGGCCGCCGCGGGCGCCCGGTCACCGGGCCCGGCAACCGACCGCTGAAGTCGCTGTCGGACATGCTCAAGGGCAAGCAGGGCCGCTTCCGCCAGAACCTGCTCGGCAAGCGCGTCGATTACTCGGGCCGTTCGGTGATCGTCTCCGGCCCCTACCTCAAGCTGCACCAGTGCGGCCTGCCGAAGCTGATGGCGCTCGAGCTGTTCAAGCCGTTCATCATGTCGCGGCTCGTCGAGCGCAAGTCGGCGCAGAACATCAAGGCGGCCAAGAAGATGGTCGACTCGATGATCCCCGAGGTCTGGGACGTGCTCGAGGAGGTCATCCACGAGCACCCGGTGCTGCTCAACCGAGCGCCGACGCTCCACCGTCTCGGCATCCAGGCGTTCGAGCCGCTGCTCGTCGAGGGCAAGGCGATCCAGGTCCATCCGCTCGTCTGTCACGCGTTCAACGCGGACTTCGACGGCGACCAGATGGCGGTCCATCTGCCGCTCTCGGCCGAGGCCCAGGCGGAGGCCCGCATCCTGATGCTGTCCTCCAACAACATCCTCTCGCCCGCGCACGGGGCGCCGCTGGCGACGCCCTCGCAGGACATGATCCTCGGCGCCTACTACCTCACCTACGGGCCCGAGCCGGAGGAGCTGGCGAAGATCGACCGTGCCACGCACGAGCCGCGCCCGCACGTGTTCCGGACCGCGCAGGAGGCCGAGCTGTCCTACGAGGCTCGCGTCGTGAAGCTGCACGACCTGGCTGAGTTCCGCCCGTTCCGCCACGGCGGCGGGCACATCCTGACGACGGTCGGGCGGATCATCTACAACGACCACATCGAGCGGGCACTCGAGGAGGCCCTGCGCGGCGAGTTCGACCCGACGACCTACGTGTTCGTCAACCAGTCGATGAAGAAGCGCGACACGACGCGACTGATCGACGCCCTCGTCCAGCGCTACGGAGCGACGACGATCTCACTCGTGCTCGACGCGTTCAAGGACCTCGGCTTCAAGTACGCGACCCAGGCGGGGATCACGATCTCCAAGAACGATGTCGTGGTGCCGCCGAGCAAGCCGGAGATCCTCGGCCGTTACGAGGGCGAGGTGGCGCAGGTCCAGGAGCAGTACGACCAGGGCCTGATCACCCAGGAGGAGCGCCACGAGGCGGTCGTCGACCTGTGGAACGCCTGCACCGACGAGGTGGCCGACGCGATGATCGCGAACCTCGACGAGCTCAACCCCATCTTCATGATGGCCAACTCCGGGGCGCGCGGCTCGTTCAAGCAGATCCGCCAGCTGGCGGGGATGCGCGGGCTGATGGCCAACCCCAAGGGCGAGATCATCGAGCGGCCGATCAAGGCGAACTTCGTCGAAGGGCTCTCGGTGCTCGAGTACTTCATCTCGACGCACGGCGCGCGCAAGGGCCTCGCTGACACGGCGCTGCGCACCGCCGACTCCGGATACCTGACGCGCCGTCTGGTTGACGTCGCCCAGGACGTGATCATCCGCGAGGCCGACTGCGGCACCTCGGAGTACATCGAGATCCCGGTGTTCAAGGAGGGCGGCGAGCCCAACGACAACCTGATCGGGCGGATCGCGGCGCTGGAGTTCTCGACCAAGCGCGGGCGCAAGCTCGTTGAACAGGGTCAGCAGATCGACCGCGCGGAGTTCGCCGACATCGTCGACAGCTACCGCGAGGACCACGAGCGCGGAGTGGCCACGATGGTCGCGGTGCGCTCGGTGCTCAAGTGCGAGGCCCCGTCGGGCGTCTGCCAGGCCTGCTACGGCCGGGCGATGGCGACCGGCCAGGTTGCCCAGATCGGCGACGCGGTCGGCATCATTGCCGCGCAGTCGATCGGCGAGCCGGGTACGCAGCTGACGATGCGGACCTTCCACACCGGCGGCGTCGCCGGGGCGGACATCACGCACGGCCTGCCCCGCGTCGTCGAGCTGTTCGAGGCGCGCAAGCCGAAGGGCCTGGCGAAGATCGCCGAGCAGGACGGCGTGATCTCGATCGAGGAGTCCGACAAGGCGCTCACGGTCGTGATCACCGACGAGGCCGGCGAGGAGCACCGCCACACGTTCCCGCGCCGCACCCGGCTGTATGTGACCACCGGCGAGAAGATCGTCGCCGGGCGCCAGCTCAACGAGGGCTCGCTGTACCCGCACGAGCTGCTCGCGGTGCGCGGGCGGACCGAGACCGAGCAGTACCTCGTCAAGGAGGTCCAGGCGGTCTACAAGTCCCAGGGCGTGGACATCAACGACAAGCACATCGAGCTGATCGTCCGCCAGATGCTCAAGAAGGTCCGCGTCGACCAGAAGGGCGACACCGACTACCTGCCCGGGCAGTTCGTCGACCGCTTCGAGTTCGCTCGCGCGAGCGAGCTGGTCGCCAAGAACGGCGGCGAGTCGGCGGAGTTCGAGGACATCATCCTCGGGATCACCAAGGCATCGCTGAACACCGACTCGTTCCTCTCGGCGGCCTCCTTCCAGGAGACGACGAAGGTCCTCACCGACGCCGCCCTGGAGGGCAAGATCGACCGGCTCAACGGGCTCAAGGAGAACGTGATCATCGGCAAGCTGATCCCGGCGGCCACCGGGCTCAAGCGTTACCGGAGGATCGAGATCGAGCCCGCCAAGCCACTGCCGCGAGCGGTCGACGAACTCGGGCTGCTCGGCGACGAGGACCTCACGAGCGAACTGGGGATGGGCGGCTTCGCCGACTTCGAGGCCGACCTCGCCTCGCTCGAGGAGATCGGGCTCGGCACCGATCCGGGGTTCGCCGACGAGTTGCGCGAGCTCGACGTGAGCGACTGATGGCTCCGGGGGACGCGCGCCGGCGCGTCCCCCGCTCGCCCGCTGTGAGTCCCCCGGCTTGGCGCGCCGCCCGCTGTCAGGGCGGTAGCGGGACCGATTCGCCGGGCCCGCCGCTGCCCTCGCGCCAGCTCAGCTTCTTCTCGTCCAGCCGAAGCGCGACGAGTGGGATGGTGCCGGCTGAGACCACCACGTTGTGGCCGGCGGTCAGCGCGTGTAGCTCGTAGGTCGGCTGGGGGACCCCGATCGCGCTGCGCCGGCCGATCCAGGCGAGCGTGCCAGTGTCGTTCACCGCCATCGACGTCACCATGATGAACGACTCGGCTCGGCGCTCGGGCGTCGTCGCGGGCGCCGTTGCGACCTTCGCGCCCGTTCGCAGGTCGACCAGCGCGACCTCGGAACTGAATGTGTCCACGCCCATCTGGACGGTGTCGATGCCGGCGTAACGGTTGCTCAGGGCGTAGAGCGTGACGCGCGTGGCCGGGAACGGCACGGTGCCTCGAAGCGGACCGAGCCGGGTGCGACGGGTTCCGAGGCAGCCGTGGAGCACGCTGCGCTGGGAGTAGATGCGCGCTGCCCCGGACGCGCGGAGGGTCTTGGCGGCGGCCGGAACGCAGCTCGCGCTCGCGCCGCCGGCGCCGGTGGCGAGGACGAGCGGCACGATCACGACCGCGAGCGCGCTACGCTGTGGATGCACCCCCTGACGATACCCGCCCCTGCGAGCGGCAAGTCAAGCGCAGGAACAGGCCGGTCGATAAGGGAAAGAGGCACCGGGCGTCGTGTGCCCGTCGTGTCGGCATCCTCTCCATGGAGAACTGATCATCCAACTCGGAATCCTGCTCGCGCTCGCCTGCGCGATCGTCACGAACCTCGCGTTCTTCCTCAAGCAGCGCGGCGCGTCGCTTGCGCCGCGCGTGCTCGCGCGTCACCCCTGGCGCTCCGGGCGCGGGCTGTTCGGCGTGCGCTGGTTCGCGATCGGGATGCTGGTCGCCGCCGTCGCGTGGCTGCTGCACGTCGCGGCGATGGCGCTCGCGCCGTTGAGCCTCGTGCAGGTCGTGCTCGCCGGCGGCATCGTGCTGATCGGGGTGATGGCGGACCGCGTGTTCGGCTTCCGCGTCGGCCGCCGGCAATGGCTGGGCCTGGCGCTGACCGCGTCGGGCCTGGTCGCCTTCGCCCTGACCGTTCCCGCGGTGCACAACGCCCACTCGAGCTTCTCTCCCGCCGCGATGATCGCCGTCGAGGCCGCGCTCTGCGGCGTCGGCGCGCTGCTCATCGTCGGCCCGCGCGCCGGTGCGCCGCGCGAGCACCACGGCACGATGCTCGGCGCGGCGAGCGGGCTCCTGTTCGGCGTCTCCGACATCTCGATCAAGGCGCTGACCGGGATCGTCGGCGCCCATGGGGTCTTCGGGCTGCTCAGCCCGTGGCTCGCGCTGACCCTGCTGGCCTCGGTCGTGGCGTTCTTCGCCTCGGCGAAGTCCTTCCAGGACGGCGACGCCGTCCCGGTGATCGCGATCACCAGCGCCGCCGCCAACATCGCCTCGATCGCCGGCGGGATTCTCGTCTTCGGCGATCCGCTGCCCGCCGGCGCGCTCGGGCTGGTCGCCCAGGGTCTCGGTCTGGTGGCCATCCTCGTCGCCGCGGCGCTGATGCCCTCGGTGAGCGCTCGCCACGCGGCGGCGGCCGCGCCGGCCTGAGCCCGGCCCGGCGGCCCGTCGGGGCGCCCACGCCGCCTCTGGTACCATCCCACGCCGCATGCCGACCACCTCCCAGCTCGTCCGGATCGGACGCAAGCCGCCGAAGAAGAAGCTCGCGACCCCCGGCTTGAAATCTGGCAAGGGGCGCAAGCGCAAGGTGGCCGCACCGCAGCGGCGCGGCGTCTGCACGCGTGTCTACACGACGACGCCCAAGAAGCCGAACTCGGCGCTGCGCAAGGTGGCGCGCGTGCGCATCACCGGCTCGATCGAGGTCACGGCCTACATTCCCGGCGAGGGACACAACCTCCAGGAGCACTCGGTCGTCCTCGTGCGCGGCGGACGCGTCAAGGACCTTCCGGGTGTGCGCTACAAGGTCGTGCGCGGAGCGCTGGACGCCGCCGGCGTCAGCGACCGCAAGAAGGCGCGCTCCCAGTACGGCGTCAAGAAGCCGTAGTCCGCGACTGCTGATGCCTCGCCGCGCCGCCGCCCAGATCCGACCGCTCGAGCCGGACCCCGTGCACCGTTCGCGCCTCGTGCAGCAGGTCGTCAACAAGGTCATGCTCGACGGCAAGAAGTCGACCGCCGAGCGGATCGTCTATGACGCCCTCGCGATCCTCGCCGAGAAGACCGGCAAGGACCCCGTCGAGGCGCTCGAGGAGTCGATCAAGATCCTCACGCCGTCGCTCGAGGTCCGCTCGCGCCGCGTCGGCGGCGCCACCTACCAGGTCCCCGTCGAGGTCCCGGCCCGGCGCGCCCGCACGCTCGCCGTGCGCTGGCTCGTGGAGTTCGCCCGCAACCGTCGTGAGAAGCAGATGTCGGCGCGGCTCGCGGGAGAGCTGCTCGACGCGCAGTCCCAGCAGGGCGGCGCCTACAAGCGCAAGGACGACATCTTCCGGATGGCGCAGGCCAATAAGGCCTTTGCGCACTACCGCTGGTAGCCCGGCCAGGCGCGGGGGCTCGACCAACCCTCTGCTATGATCGCCGTGCGCTGAGGTGAGACGGCGCTCGTTTGCGAGCGTGCGGCGACGCGCACGGATTACGAACATGGAGACCACGACCACATAGCGACGCAGACGCGGGCTTGAGCAGGACTCTGCGTGGGCCCACCGGCCCTATTTTTTTGCCCGCTCCCGGCGCTGCGGCCGGGAGGCATTCAGCCTCTCCGCCCGAACGACACAGCCACGATGCCCAGAGCCTTCGCACTCGAAAAGACCCGCAACATCGGGATCATGGCGCACATCGACGCCGGTAAGACGACGACGACCGAGCGCATCCTCTATTACACCGGCCGCACCTACAAGCTCGGCGAGGTGCACGAGGGCGCGGCGACGATGGACTGGATGGAGCAGGAGCAGGAGCGCGGAATCACGATCACCTCCGCCGCCACGACCTGCGAGTGGGACCACCACCGGATCAACATCATCGACACGCCCGGGCACGTCGACTTCACCGTCGAGGTCGAGCGTTCGCTGCGCGTGCTCGACGGAGCGATCGCGCTGTTTGACTCGGTTGCCGGCGTCGAGCCGCAGTCGGAGACCGTCTGGCGTCAGGCCGACAAGTACTCGGTGCCGCGGATCGCCTACATCAACAAGATGGACCGCATCGGCGCCGACTTCGAGCGTGGGGTGCAGACGATGGTCGACCGCCTCGGCGCGCACCCGGTGCCGATCCAGCTGCCGATCGGGGTGGAGAGCGACTTCGCCGGCATCGTCGACCTGGTGAAGATGCGCGCGATCTACTACCTCGACGATCTCGGTACCGAGTTCGAGGAGCGCGACATCCCGCCGGAGCTTCTCGCCGCCGCGGCGACCGCGCGCGAGCACCTGCTCGAGGAGGTCTCGCACTTCGACGACGAGCTGGTCGAGCTGATCCTCGACGAGGCCGAGATTCCCGAGCGGCTGCTCAAGTCGGCGATCCGCAAGGCGACGCTCGCCATCGCCTTCACACCGGTGCTGTGCGGCTCGTCGTTCAAGAACAAGGGGGTCCAGCCGCTGCTCGACGCGGTCGTCGACTACCTCCCCTCGCCGCTCGACGTCCCGCCGGTCCACGGCATCGAGCCGGTGCGCGGCAGCGACGAGGGTCGCGAGGCGACGCGCTCGGCCGACGAGAGCCAGCCGTTTGCCGCCCTCGCGTTCAAGATCATGGCCGACCCGTTCGTCGGCAAGCTCACCTACTTCCGCGTCTACTCGGGCAAGCTCGAGGCCGGCGCGCGGGTGCTCAACGTCTCGACCGGCAAGACCGAGCGGATCGGACGCATCCTGATGATGCACGCCAACGACCGCGAGGAGGTCGGCGAGGTCTACGCGGGCGACATCGCCGCCGCCGTCGGGATCAAGCAGGTGACCACCGGCGACACGCTGGCCGCACCGGATGCGCCGATCAAGCTCGAGCAGATCATCTTCCCCGAGCCGGTGATCAAGGTCGCCGTCGAGCCGAAGACCAAGATCGACCAGCAGAAGATGTCGGTCGCTCTCGGCCGACTCGCCGAGGAGGACCCGACGTTCCGCGTGCAGACCAACGAGGAGACCGGGCAGACCGAGATCTCGGGGATGGGCGAGCTGCACCTCGAGGTGCTCGTCGACCGGATGAAGCGCGAGTACCACGTCGAGGCCAACGTTGGTCGCCCGCAGGTCTCCTACCGCGAGACGGTGCGCGGCGAGGCGCGCCATGTCGAAGGCAAGTTCATCCGCCAGACCGGCGGCTCCGGCCAGTACGGCGTCGTCTACATCGACCTCGAGCCGGCACCGGGCGAGGGTTTCGACTTCGTCAACAAGATCAAGGGCGGGTCGGTGCCCAGCGAGTTCATCCCGGCGGTCGAGAAGGGCTGCGAGGAGGCGCTCGAGAGCGGCGTCAAGGCCGGCTATCCGATGGTTGACATCCGGGTCACGCTGGTCGACGGCAAGTACCACGACACGGACTCGTCGGAGATCGCCTTCAAGGTTGCCGGCTCGCTCGCGTTCAAGGAGGCTGCGCGCCGCGCCAAGCCGGTGTTGCTCGAGCCGATCTTCGCCGTCGAGGTCGTCACGCCCGAGGAGTTCCTCGGTGACGTGATCGGCGACCTCTCACGCCGGCGCGGTCGGATCGAGGGGCAGGAGCGGCGCGGCAACGCACTCACTGTCACGGCTCGGGTCCCGCTCTCGGAGATGTTCGGCTACGCCACCGACCTGCGTTCCAACACGCAGGGCCGTGCGAACTACACGATGCAGTTCGAGGCCTACGAGGAAGTTCCGCCGAACATCGCGGAGAAGGTCGTCGAGAGCCGCGGAGGCGAGTCGAAGGCGGCTTAGCAACGAGGACACCGCGCACGGTGCGGTGTTTCTGAGAGTATTCCCGGGTTCGCCTCCAGTGGCGGGCCCCAAACGTCGATCACAGGAGCAACACAAGTGGGCAAGCAGAAGTTCGAGCGCGACAAGCCGCACGTCAACGTCGGAACGATCGGTCACATCGATCACGGCAAGACGACGCTTACCGCCGCCATCACCAACGTGCTTGCCGAGAAGATGGGCGGTGAGGCGAAGAGCTTCGAGGAGATCGACAACGCTCCCGAGGAGCGTGAGCGCGGCATCACGATCGCGACCTCACATGTCGAATACCAGACGGAGAACCGCCATTACGCTCACGTCGACTGCCCGGGCCACGCTGACTATGTGAAGAACATGATCACCGGGGCGGCGCAGATGGACGGGGCGATCCTCGTCGTGTCGGCGGCCGACGGCCCGATGCCGCAGACCCGCGAGCACATCCTGCTCGCGCGCCAGGTCGGCGTCCCCTACATCGTCGTGTTCCTCAACAAGGCCGACATGGTCGATGACGAGGAGCTGCTCGAGCTGGTCGAGGTCGAGGTGCGCGAGCTCCTCTCCTACTACGACTTCCCGGGCGACGACATCCCGTTCGTGATCGGTTCGGCGCTGAAGGCGCTCGAGGGTGACGAGCCCTCGCGGGAGAAGATCCTCGAGCTCGCCGCAGCGCTGGATTCCTACATCCCGGAGCCGGTGCGCGAACTCGACAAGCCGTTCCTGATGCCGGTCGAGGACGTCTTCTCGATCACCGGCCGCGGCACGGTGGCGACCGGTCGCATCGAGCAGGGCATCATCAAGACCGGCGAGACGATCGAGATCGTCGGCATCAAGCCCACGGTGAACACCGTCGTCACGGGCGTCGAGATGTTCCGCAAGATCCTCGACCAGGGACAGGCGGGTGACAACGTCGGCTGCCTGCTGCGCGGCACCAAGCGCGAGGAGATCGAGCGCGGCCAGGTGCTGTGCAAGCCGGGATCGATCACGCCCCACACGCATTTCAAGAGCGAGGTCTACGTGCTCAAGAAGGAGGAGGGCGGTCGTCACACGCCGTTCTTCTCCGGGTACCGGCCTCAGTTCTACTTCCGCACCACCGACGTCACCGGCGTGGCAAACCTGCCCGAGGGTGTCGAGATGGTGATGCCGGGAGATAACGTCCAGATGGAGATCGAGTTGATCCAGCCGATCGCGATGGACCAGGGTCTACGGTTCGCGATCCGCGAAGGCGGCCGCACGGTCGGCTCCGGTGTCGTGACCGAGGTCATCAAGTAGGGCACCAAAGCGGGTAGCGCTCGGTCCGCTGCCTGCCGCACGAGACAGATACGACTATTCACACCGGACGGTTGCTCAGACCGGTGAGGCGGGCTCCAGTGGCTCGAGCCCGCCTGTTTGCGCCCGCCGCGAGCGCAATCGACGGCGACCACGACATAAGCAGCACGACAGGATGAAATGAGAGCGTTGGCCTGATGGCCTCCCCCCAGAACAAGATCAGAATCAGACTCAAGGCCTACGACACCCAGGCGATCGAGACGGCCGCCAAGGAGATCGTGGACACCGCGACGCGCACCGGCGCGACCGTGTCCGGCCCGGTGCCGCTGCCGACCGAGAAGAACGTCTACTGCGTGATCCGCTCGCCGTTCAAGGACAAGGACTCGCGCGAGCACTTCGAGATCCGCACGCACAAGCGGCTGATCGACATCCACCATCCGACGCCGAAGACCGTCGACTCGCTGCAGCGGCTCGACCATCTCCCCGCCGGTGTCGACATCGAGATCCGACTGGCGAGCTGATGGCGGCGATCCTCGCACGCAAGCTCGGCATGACGCAGGTCTTCGGCGAGGACGGTGCCGTTGCGCGCGTCACCGTGCTGGCCGCGGGGCCCTGCCACGTGACCGCGATCCGCACCAGCGAGCGTGACGGCTATGACGCCGTGCAGCTTGCGTTCGGCAGCGTGCGCGAGAAGGCACTGACCAAGCCCGAGCTCGGCCACCTCGCGAAGGCCGATGCGCCGCCGCTGCGCCACCTCGTCGAGTTCCGCAACGAGGCCGGCGGCCTGGCGGTCGGCGAGACCGTCACGGTCTCGGCCTTCGAGCCCGGTCAGCGCGTCAAGGTCTCCGGTGTCTCCAAGGGCAAGGGCTTCCAGGGGACGATCAAGCGCCACCGCTTCCACCGCGGCCCGGCCGGCCACGGCTCGCACAACGTGCGCGCGCCCGGGTCGATCGGCGCCTCGGCCACTCCCTCGCGCGTGATGAAGGGGATTCGCGGACCCGGGCAGATGGGCAACAAGCGGGTCACCCAGCGCGGGCTCGAGGTCGTCGAGGTGCGCGAGAGCGAGAACCTGCTGTTCCTCCGCGGCGCCGTGCCGGGCCCACGCAACGGCTACGTCGAGGTGCGCAGCGATGGCTGAGGCTCCCGTGCTCGGTGGCGCCCGCAAGACGCTCGCGCTCGACGAGACGGCCTTCGGCGCCCGTTTCAACGGTCCGCTGCTGCACGAGTCCGTGCGCGCCGAGCTGGCCGCGCGCCGCCGCGGCACGGCGGCGACCAAGACTCGCGGGCTGGTCTCCGGCGGGAACTCCAAGCCCTGGCGCCAGAAGGGGACCGGACGGGCCCGCGCCGGATCGACCCGTTCACCGATCTTCTCCGGCGGCGGCGTCGTGTTCGGCCCGCATCCGCGCTCCTACACCTTCAAGGTCAACCGCAAGGAGCGCCGCGCGGCGTTGCGCAGCGCGCTGTCGCTGCACGCCGAGCGGGGCTCGATCGCGATCCTCGACGCCGCAGCGTTCGAGACACCGTCGACCAAGGCGGCCGCCGCGCTGCTCGCCGATTGGGGCAAGCCCCGGGGCACGCTGGTCGTCGTCACCGGCGAGGAACGCGGCGCCGGCCTGTCGTTTCGCAACATCGAGCGCGTCGCGGTGCTCGCGCCCTCGAGTGTCGGCGTTGCCGACATCGTCGGTGCCGCCTCGATGCTCTGCTCGCCCGCCGCGCTGGCCGAGCTGACCGCGCGCGCCGTCGGTACGAAGGCGGCGCCGGAGGAGGCGGGGTCCTGATGGATCCTTCGCAGGTGATCATCCGTCCGGTCGTCTCCGAGAAGAGCTACGTGCTCGCGGCCGCCGGCAAGTACACGTTCCGGATCCATCCGGACGCGCACAAGACCCAGGTTCGCCAGGCGATCGAGGCGCTGTTCGACGTTCACGTCGAGGAGGTCCGCACGCTCTCGGTCAAGTCCAAGCCGAAGCGGCGCGGCACCTCGCGCGGGCGCACGCGCTCGTGGAAGAAGGCAATCGTCCAGGTCCGCGCCGGCGAGACGATCCCGATCTTCGCAGGCCTCGAGGGGGTGGCGTCCTAATGCCGATCCGCAAGCCCAAGCCGACCAGCCCGGGGATGCGCTTCGTCTCCTACCCCGACTTCGCCGAGATCACCAAGACCGAGCCGGAGCGCTCGCTCGTCGAGGGACTGAAGAAGACCGGCGGGCGCAACTCGTTCGGTCGCAAGACGGCGCGCCACCGCGGCGGCGGCGCCAAGCGCCTGTACCGCCGAATCGACTTCAAGCGCCGCAAGGACGGCGTGCCGGCCCGGGTCGCGGCGATCGAGTACGACCCCAACCGCACCGCCTACATCGCGCTGCTGCACTACGCCGATGGCGAGAAGCGCTACATCCTCGCGCCCGCCCGGCTGGTCGTCGGCATGACCGTCTCCTCCGGCGAGGACGTCGACATCGTGGTCGGGAACTGCCTGCCGCTGGCGAAGATGCCGACCGGCACGGTCGTGCACAACGTCGAGCTGGCCCCGGGCCGCGGCGGCCAGCTCGGCCGGTCCGCCGGCACCTCGATCCAGTTGATGGCCAAGGACGGCGACATGGCGACACTTCGCCTGCCGTCCGGCGAGATGCGCCTCGTCCGCGCCGAGTGCCGCGCCACGGTCGGCGTGATCGGAAACGCCGAGCACCAGAACGTCAAGATCGGCAAGGCCGGGCGCAGCCGCCACCTCGGCGTACGCCCGCAGACCCGCGGCGTGGCGATGAACCCGGTCGACCACCCGCACGGCGGCGGCGAGGGCTCGACCACCGCCGGTCGTCACCCGGTGACGCCCTGGGGCGTGCCGACGCTCGGCTATCGCACCCGCAAGCGCGGCAAGCTCTCCGATCGCTACATCGTTCGCGGTCGCCGTCGCGGGAAGGGCAAGCGATGAGCCGCTCGAGCAAGAAGGGGCCGTTCGTCGAGCCGCGGCTGATGTCGCGGATCGAGGCGATGAACGCCGCATCCACCAAGCAGATGATCAAGACCTGGTCGCGCGCCTCGACGATCTTCCCCGAGATGGTCGGCCACACGATCGCCGTTCACGACGGCCGCAAGCATGTGCCGGTCTTCGTCAGCGAGTCGATGGTCGGCCATAAGCTCGGCGAGTTCGCGCCCACGCGCACCTATCGAGGCCATGCGGGCTCCGGGAGGGTACGGTCCTGATGGCCGACGAACCCGAGACCACCGAACCGTCGGCCGGCGGCGAGGACTCGTCCTCGCCGGCCGAGAAGCCGGCGCGTCGGCGGAGTCGCGCCGCTTCGGCCGAGGGTGCGGCCGATGCCGCCGAGAAGCCGAAGCGGACTCGCGCCGCCGCGAAGCCCGCCGGCGCTGACGCGGCTGCCGAGGAGGCGCCGAAGCCCCGCCGCGCGCGTGCGGCGAAGAAGGCGCAGGAGGCGCCGGCTGCCGCGGAGCCGGCGAAGCCTCGCCGCGCTCGTGCCGCTGCCAAGCCGGCGGACGACGAAGCCGTTGCCGAGGAGGCGCCGAAGCCGCGCCGGACTCGCGCTCGCGCAGCCAAGCCCGAGGAGGGGGCGGTCGAGGCGCTGGCGCCGCTGCCTGCGCCAAAGCCGGCCCGCGCCGCCGCGAAGCCGCCCCGCTCGCGGGCCGGCGTGCTGCGCGGCCGCCGGTCTCAGCCCCCCACCGGCCAGCCTCCGCTGGTTCACGCGAAGGCTCGCTACGTGCGTTCGTCGGCACGCAAGGCGCGGATCGTGTGCGACCACATCCGTGGCAAGTCGGTTCCCGAGGCACGGGCCATCCTCGCCTTCGCGCCGCGCGGCGTGGCCAAGGACTGGGCTAAGCTGCTTGACTCGGCGGTCGCGAACGCCGAGCACAACCACGAGCTGATCGGCGACGAGCTGCGCATCAAGGAGGTCTTCGCCGATGTCGGTCCGACGTTGAAGCGCTTTCGCCCGCGGGCGATGGGCCGCGCGACGCCGATCAACAAGCGGACCGCTCACCTCTCGATCACGCTCACGCCGAAGGAGTAACGATGGGACAGAAGGTTCATCCCGAGTCGATGCGCGTGGGTTACATCCACGACTGGCAGTCGAACTGGTTCAACGAGCGCAACTTCGCCGAGTTCCTCGCCGAGGACGTGAAGATCCGCGAGCACATCGTGCGCAAGCTGGCCCATGCCGGTCTCTCGGACATCACGATCAAGAAGAACGCCAACGAGGTCGAGATCAACATCCGCACCGCGCGTCCGGGCATCGTGATCGGCAAGTCCGGCAGCGAGGTGGACGCGCTGCGCAAGGACCTGCACCGGATCACGCGCAAGCAGGTCAAGGTCAACATCCTCGAGATCAAGCGCCCAGAGCTCGATGCCAAGCTCGTCGCCCAGTCGATCGCCGAGCAGCTGCAGAACCGCGTCGCCTTCCGCCGCGCGATGAAGCGCGCGCTGACGAGCGCGATGCGCTCCGGCGCGAAGGGCGTCAAGGTCCAGGTCTCGGGCCGGCTCGGCGGCGCGGAGATGGCGCGCACCGAGGCCTACTCCGACGGGCGTGTCCCGCTGCACACGATGCGGGCCGACATCGACTACGGGTTCTATGAGGCCCGCACGACCTTCGGGCGGATCGGCGTGAAGTGCTGGATCAACAAGGGCGAGATCATGCCCGAGGGCTACACCGGCACCGACCTGACCGACATGAGCGCACCGGCCCCGGCCGCGTCCGGCGATCGCTCCGACCGCTCCGATCGCGGCGAGCGCGGCGGACGCAACGGCCGCGGCGGCCGCGGCGGAGCGCCGGGCGGCGGCGGGCCGGGCGGGCCGGGACGTGGTCGTGGCGGCGGACCGGGCGGCGGTGCCCCCGGTGGTCGTGGCGGGCGCGGGCGCGGACCCGGGAATTCCGGAGGAGCTGGTCGCTGATGCTCGCCCCCAAGCGCGTCAAGCATCGCAAGCAGCACCGCGGTCGCCGCGGCGGGCTCTCGCGCGGGCAGGTCAAGGTGCAGTTCGGCGAGTACGGCCTGAAGTCGCTCGAGGCAGGCTGGTTGACCAACCGCCAGATCGAAGCTGCCCGAATCGCGATGACCCGCAAGATCCGCCGTGGCGGCAAGGTGTGGATCAACGTCTTTCCCGACAAGCCGGTGACCAAGAAGCCGGCCGAGACGCGAATGGGTTCGGGCAAGGGCTCGCCCGAGGGCTGGGTCGCGGTGGTCAAGCCCGGGCGCGTGATGTTCGAGCTGGCCGGCGTGTCGGAGCCGCTGGCCCGTGACGCGATGCGCCTCGCCGCCCACAAGCTCCCCGTCAAGACCAAGTTCGTGTTGCGGGAGGACTGACCGGATGAGCGCCGCCAAGGACCTTCGGGACATGCCCGACCGCGAACTCGCCGAGCACATCGCACTGACGCGCAAGGACCTCTTTGGCCTGCGCTTCGCCCACGCCACCGGCGAGCTGGAGAACACCGCCGGTCTGCGTGCCGGCAAGCGCGAGCTGGCGCGGGCCATGACCATCGCCGCCGAACGTGAGCGCAAGCGCGCCTTCGCGCTCGCCGGCGCAAGCGACGCGGAGAGCTAGAGATGGCTGAGGAAGAAACCGACCAGCAGCCCGAAACGGCTGACGCGACCTCGCCTCAGAGCGAGGACGTCGTGGCCGAGCAGCCGCCCGCGGCTGAGCCCGAGGAGACCGTCGAGGAGGAGTCCCCGCCGGCTCCCGACGCCGACGCCGACGCCGACGGCGAGGCCGAGGACGTCGACGAGGCGGTCGCGGCCCCTGCCGCGGCGCCGGCCGCCGACAAGCCTGAGCCCGCCGAAGTGATCGCGCCGAAGGAGCGCCGGCGACGCAAGCGTGCCGCCAAGGCACCCGCGGCGCGCGGCGCGACGAGTCCGGAGGATCGCCAGGCCGAGCGCACGGCGCTGCGCGCGAAGAACGCGAAGGCCCGCCGCGGCGAGCGTCTCAAGGCCCGCGCCGCCAAGCCGGTGCGCGAGGTCGCGCCTGCCGCCCCCGTCGAGCACGCCGCGGGCCGACCCAAGGCACGCCAGGGAATCGTCGTCTCCGACAAGGCGGCCAAGACGATCACCGTCCGCGTCGACACCTCGCGGCGCCACCGGCGCTACAAGAAGATCGTCCGCAGCTCCAAGACGCTGCACGCCCACGACGAGCACAACGAGGCCCACGAGGGCGACCTCGTACGCGTCGTCGAGACGCGGCCGCTCTCGGCGACCAAGCGCTGGCGCCTGATCGAGGTTCTGGAGCGTGCGAAGTGATCCAGAACGAGACTCGGCTGAAGGTCGCCGACAACACCGGCGCACGCGAGATCCTGTGCATCCGCGTCAAGGGCGGATCGCGCCGACGCTACGCTCGCGTCGGCGACGTGATCACCGCCACGGTCAAGCAGGCGACGCCGCAGGGCACCGTCAAGAAGGGCGAGGTCGTCACGGCGGTCGTGGTGCGCACCAAGAAGTCCTTCGGGCGCGCCGACGGCACCTACATCGCCTTCGACGAGAACGCCGCAGTGATCATCGACGACGCGAACAATCCGCGAGGGACGCGCATCTTCGGGCCCGTCGCGCGCGAACTGCGCGAACGCAACTTCATGAAGATCGTCTCGCTCGCCCCGGAGGTGTTGTGATGAAGATCCGTCGTGAGGACACCGTGATCGTGATCAGCGGCAAGGACCGCGGGAAGACCGGCAAGGTGACCCGCGTGGATCCGGACAAGGATCGCGTCTACGTCGAGGGCCTGAACATGATCAAGCGCCACGAGCGCCCGCGCCAGGTCCCCGGTGCCCAGCGCGCCGAGAGCGTCGGCGGGGTGATCGAGCGTCCGGGTCCGATCCACGTGTCCAACGTCGCGCTGATCGACCCCAAGGACAAGCGTCCGACGCGCGTCGGCATCGAGCGCGTCGACGGCAAGGCCTACCGCATCGCGCGCCGCTCCAAGGCGAGGCTCGACTGATGGCCGGCGTCAGTCAGCGATCGCGGCTGAAGAGCCGCTACGAGCAGGAGATCCGCCCGAGCCTCGTCGAGCGCTTCGGCTACTCCACGCCGATGCAGGCGCCCGCGATCAGCAAGATCACGCTGAACATGGGCGTCGGGGACGCCAAGCAGGACTCCAAGGTGCTCGAAGCCGCGACCGAGCAGCTCGCGACGATCGCCGGCCAGCGCCCCAGCGTGCGTCGCGCGCGCAAGTCGATTGCCGCATTCAAGCTGCGCGAGGGGATGCCGGTCGGCGTGTCGGTGACGCTGCGCGGCGAGCGCAGCTACGAGTTCCTCGACCGGCTGATGTCGGTCGCCATTCCACGCATCCGCGACTTCCGCGGCATGAACCCGCAGTCCTTCGACGGTCGCGGGAACTACTCGCTGGGTGTGCGCGAGCAGATCATCTTCCCCGAGATCGACTACGACTCGATCGACCAGACGCGCGGGCTCGACATCACGATCACGACCAGCGCCAAGACCGACCTCGAGGCCTTCGCGCTGCTCGAGGCGTTCGGCTTCCCGTTCGCGCGGCCAGAGGCCGCCGCGCCGGCTCCGGCCGCGCCGGCACGACCGGCTGCCGCCGACACCGCCGCCGAGACCGAGGTCGAGACCGCCGTCGACGGCGAGGACGCCGTCGAGGCCGATGCGGCTGTGGCCGATGCGGCTGTGGCCGAGGAGCCGGTCGCTGAGGAGCCGGTGGTCGAGGAGCCGGTGGCCGCGGAGCCGGTGGCCGCGGAGCCGGTGGCTGAGCAGCCGGTGGCCGCGGAGCCGGTGGCCGAGCAGCCGGTGGCTGAGGAGCTGGTGGCCGAGGAGCCCCAGGGCGAGGAACCGCAGGTCGACGAGCCCGCGGCCGAGGACGCTGCCGCGGAGGAGCCGGCGGCTGCCGCCGAGGAGCCCGCCGCTGAGGTGTCGGTAGAGTCGGTCACAGAGACGGTCTCCGATGCCGACCCCACCGCGGAGTCGCCGGCAAGCGAAAACGCCGCCGAGCGCTCGGCGGAGGAACCGGACCCCGACGCGCAAGCGGCGGAGCCTGCCCCGGACGCCCCCAACGATCAGGAGTAGCACGTGGCAAAGACCTCACAACGCGTCCGCCAGGCGCGGCCGGCAAAGTTCAAGACCCGCGCGTACAGCCGCTGCCACCGCTGCGGCCGCGCACGCTCGGTCTATCGCAAGTTCGGCCTGTGCCGGATCTGCCTGCGCGAGATGGCGCATCAGGGGCAGATTCCCGGAATGACGAAGTCCTCGTGGTAGCCGGAGCCAGCTCATGTCGATGACCGATCCCATCGCCGACTTCCTGACGCGGATCCGCAACGCGATCCACGCCTCGCACGAGACGGTGCTGATGCCCGCCTCGCGCCAGAAGGCGGAGCTCGCACGGATCCTTTCCGAGCAGGGCTACATCGACGCCTACAGCGTCGCCGCGGCGACCGACGCGCCGGGCGAGGTGCTCGAGATCCGGCTGCGCTATGACGACTCGCGCCGCTCGGCGATCTCGGGTCTGCGACGCGTCTCGCGCCCCGGCCGCCGGGCCTACGTCGACGCCAAGCACATTCCGCGCGTACAGGGTGGGATGGGGACGGCGATCGTCTCGACCTCGAGCGGCGTGATGACCGGCCACGAGGCCCGCGCGGCGGGCGTCGGCGGCGAGGTCGTGGCGGAGGTGTGGTGAATGTCGCGCATCGGTAGAGCGCCGATCCCGGTCCCAACCGGCGTCGAGATCACGATCGAGCCCGAGCGGGTGAGCGTCAACGGGCCCAAGGGCGCGCTGTCTGAGCGGATCCCGCGCGACATCACCGTCGCGCGCGACGCCGATCAGCTCGTCGTCACGCGGCCCACGGACCGCGGCGAGCACCGCGCCCTGCACGGTCTCGTGCGCACGCTGGTGGCCAACATGGTGATCGGCGTCACCGACGGCTACGAGAAGCGCCTCGAGATCCAGGGTGTCGGCTACCGCGCGCAGTTGAAGGGCCGCGATCTCGAGCTGGCGATCGGCTACTCGCACCCCGTCAACGTGATCGCTCCGGAAGGCATCGAGTTCGAGGTCCCCGCACCGACGCGCGTCGTCGTGCGCGGCATCTCCAAGCAGCAGGTCGGAGAGATCGCCGCCTACGTCCGCAAGCAGCGCCCGCCCGAGCCCTACAAGGGCAAGGGGATCCGCTACGAGGGCGAGGTCGTCGCCCGCAAGGTCGGCAAGCGAGCATGAGCGTTCTCACCAAGGAAACGCGTCGCCTGCGCCGCCGCCGCCGGGTGCGCGCGAAGATCTCGGGCACGGCCGAGCGTCCGCGCGTTTCGGTGTTCCGTTCCAACCGCGGGATCTCCGCACAGCTGATCGACGACATCGCCGGTCGCACGCTCGCCGCGGTCAACTGGACCGAGCCGGAGCTGCGCACGCTTCCGCCCACCCCG
Source organism: Solirubrobacteraceae bacterium (assembly GCA_035535075.1). Classification (GTDB taxonomy): domain Bacteria; phylum Actinomycetota; class Thermoleophilia; order Solirubrobacterales; family Solirubrobacteraceae; genus Palsa-513. The sequence goes on along the minus strand of DATLQS010000050.1, from coordinate 15,834 downwards.
CGCGCGTCGCGGGCCGGCGCGCTGCTCGCCGAGCGGGCCAAGTCGGCCGGCGTTTCGGTGGCGGTGTTCGACCGCGGCGGCTACCGCTACCACGGCCAGGTCAAGGCGCTCGCGGAGGGAGCGCGGGAAGCCGGGCTCTCGTTCTGAGCTACCCTTGCCGATCCGCATGAGAATCGATCGAACAGTGAGCGCCGCCGGCCTGGACCTCCAGGAGCGTGTCGTCGAGATCAACCGCGTCGCCAAGGTCGTCAAGGGCGGCCGCCGCTTCTCGTTCACGGCGCTGGTCGTCGTCGGTGACGAGAAGGACGTCGTCGGCGTCGGCTACGGCAAGGCCAACGAGGTGCCGCTGGCCATCCAGAAGGGCGTCGAGGCGGCGAAGAAGGCGCTCTTCCGGGTGCCCAAGCACGGCGCGACGATCACCCACGAGACGACCGGCGTGTTCGGCGCAGGGCGCGTCTTCCTCAAGCCCGCGGCGCCCGGCACCGGCGTGATCGCCGGCGGCGGCGTGCGCGCGGTGCTCGAACTGGCCGGCATCCACGACATCCTTTCGAAGAGCCTGGGGTCGCAGAACCCGATCAACCTGGTCAAGGCCACCGTCGAGGGGCTGCAGGGGCTGCGCACGCCCGCCGAGGTGGCCACGCTGCGCGGGCTGAGCATCGCCCAGGTGCTCGGCCTCGTCGACAAGCGCGAGCCCGTCGCCGAGACACTGGCCGCGATCGAGCCGGAGGCCGCGGAAGCGTGAGCGTCCTGCTCGTCACCCAGCAGAAGTCCCGCAACGGCGCGAACAAGCGTCAGCTGGCCACGCTGCGCTCGCTCGGCCTGCGCCGGATCGGGCAGACCGTCGAGGTCACCGACACGCCCCAGGCGCGCGGCATGCTGCACGCCGTGCGCCACCTCGTCGCGGTGGCGGGGGAGGGCGAGTGAGCCCGGCGGCAAAGCGGCCGGTCGAGGCGGAGGAGGCCCCCCGCGAGGAGTGGATCGGGCTGCACTCGCTGCGCCCGGCGCCGGGCAGTCGCCGGCCGCGCAAGCGCGTCGGCCGCGGTGAGGGCTCCGGTACCGGGAAGACCTCGGGGCGTGGCCAGAAGGGCTACGGCTCGCGCTCCGGCGCGAAGGACCGGGCGCGCTTCGAGGGCGGCCAGATGCCGATCCATATGCGGATGCGCAAGCTGCGCGGCCCGCACAAGAAGCAGTCGATGCCGTTCGAGCCGTTCCGCACCCACACCCAGCCGGTCAACCTGGCCGACCTGGAGGCCCGTTTCGAGGCGGGCGCCGAGGTCACGCTGGACGCGCTGCGCAGTGCCGGCCTCGGGACGCGCAAGGGGATTCCGGTGAAGATCCTGGCGCGCGGCGAGCTGGCAAAGGGCCTCACCGTGCACGCGCACGGCTTCAGCGCGACTGCCCGCGAGCGCATCGAGGCCGCCGGCGGCAGCTGCATCGTCGTCGAGAGCTAGCCAGCCGTCCGGTGGACCGGCTGCCTCCGCTTCAGGCGCAACGCCCCAAGGCGACCCATTAGACTGACCCTCGGGTCTCGATGATCAACACGATCCTCTCCGCGCTGACTGTCCGAGACATTCGCAAGAAGGTCGGCTTCACGGCGCTGATTCTGCTGCTCTACCGCCTGGGCGCCCACCTCTACGTGCCCGGCGTGAACGTCGCCGCGGTCAAGAGCAACTCGTCGCTCAGCGGCTCGGGCATCTTCAGCTTCCTCAACCTGTTCTCCGGCGGCGCGCTGTCGCAGATGGCGATCTTCGCGCTGGGGATCATGCCGTACATCACCGCCTCGATCATCCTGCAGCTGCTGCAGGTCGTCGTGCCCTCGCTGGAGAAGCTCCGCCAGGAGGGCGAGGTCGGGCAGGCACGGCTGACGCAGTACACCCGATACCTCACGGTCGGCCTCGCGTTCGCCCAGTCGATCGGCTACGTCTTCCTGTTCCACTCGCTGCCCGCGGGCGCCTCAGGTTCGATCATCCCGTCGTTCGACCTGCAGCACATCTTCCTGATCGTCATCTCGCTGACCGCCGGCACGGTGCTGGTGATGTGGATGGGCGAGCTGATCACCCAGCACGGCATCGGCAACGGGATCTCGCTGATGATCTTCGCGAACATCGTCTCGCGCCTGCCCGGCGCGGCGCAGACCTGGTACAACACGAACAACCAGGTCTTCAAGGTCGTGCTGCCCTTCCTGGTGCTCGCCGTGGTCGCCGCCGTCGTCTTCGTGCAAGAGGGCCAGCGACGAATCCCGGTCCAATACGCCAAGCGCGTGATCGGCCGCCGGATGACCTCCGGCGGCCAGACCTACCTGCCGCTGCGCGTCAACATGGCCGGGGTCATCCCGGTGATCTTCGCGGCGTCGCTGATGGCCTTCCCGCCGACGATCGGGCAGATCGTGAACACCAAGTGGTCGATCTCGCTGGAGACCTTCTTCTCGCCCAACGGCTGGCACTACATCCTCGGCGAGGCGATCCTGATCGTGATCTTCACCTACTTCTACACCGCGGTGACCTTCAACCCGGTCGAGCAGGCCGACAACCTGAAGAAGTTCGGTGGCTTCATCCCGGGCGTGCGCCCGGGCCGACCGACCGCGGAGTTCCTCGATCGCATACTTGCGCGCCTGACGTTCCCCGGTGCGCTGTATCTCGCGGCGGTCGCCGCCCTTCCGGCCATCGTGTACTCGCGAACCGGCGAGAACTTCAACTTCGGCGGCACGTCGATCATCATCGTCATCGGCGTCGCCCTGGACACGATGAAACAGCTCGAAGCGCAGCTGATGATGCGCAACTACGAGGGATTCCTCAAGTCCTGAGCACGCCTCGAGTGGCTACTCTTCGCCCTCTTGCGGGCTCGAGGAGCGCCCGGGGGTCGTGAAATCGTCATGTCCGAACTCAATCTGATCCTGCTGGGGCCGCCCGGCGCAGGCAAGGGCACCCAGGCCGCGCTCCTGACGGAGGACTTCGGCCTGCCGCACATCGCGACCGGCGACATGCTGCGCGCCGCGCGCGAAGCGCAGAGCGAACTCGGGCAGCTCGCCGAGAAATACATGGAGGCGGGTGACCTGGTCCCCGACACCGTGGTCATCGGCCTGATCCTCGAGCGGCTCGGCGACGATGACGCGCGCGACGGCTTCCTGCTCGACGGGTTCCCGCGGACGATCGAGCAGGCCGACGCGCTCGGCGTCGAACTCGACGCGCACGAGCGACGCCTGACTGCGGTGCTGCTGCTCGAGGCGTCCGATGACCTCGTCGTGCGGCGGATCTCCGGCCGACGGGTCTGCCGCAGGGACGGTCACGTCTACCACGTCGACTTCGACCCGCCCAAGCACGCGGACCGCTGCGACATCGACGGCTCGGAGCTGGAGCAGCGCGACGATGACCTCGAGGAGACGGTCCGCCGCCGGCTCGACGTCTACCACGCGCAGACCGAGCCGCTGATCGCCTACTACGACGAGCGCGGGCTGCTGCGGCGCTTCGACGGCGTGCGCTCACCGACCCAGGTGCACGCGCACATTCGTGCCGCGCTGGCCACGCTGCGGCTCGAGGAGGACCTGTGATCATCCGGAAGTCGCCCGCGGAGATCGAGAAGATCGCCGCTTCGGGAGCGATCCTCGTGCGCACGCTGCGGCTGCTCGAGCGCCAGATCCGCCCGGGCGTGACGACCGCCGATCTGGACGCCGCCGCCGAGCGCTACATCCGCTCCCAGGGCGCCGTCCCGACGTTCAAGGGCTACCGCGGCTTTCCGGCATCGATCTGCGCGTCGCCCAACTCGATGGTCGTCCACGGGATCCCGGGACCCTATGCCCTCGAACGCGGCGATCTGATCTCGCTCGACGTTGGCGTGACGCTCGACGGCTGGGTCGCCGACGCGGCGCGGACCTTCCCGGTCGGCTCGGTCAGCGTGCTCGCGCAGAAGCTGCTCGACGGCACCGAGCGGTCGCTGTTCGCGGCGGTCGAGCAGTGCGTCGTCGGCAACCGCCTGGGCGACGTCTCGCACGCGATCCAGACGAGCGCCGAGGGCGATGGTCTGGCGATCGTGCGCACGCTGGTCGGCCACGGCGTCGGGCGCAAGATGCACGAGGATCCCCAGATCCCCAACTTCGGCGAGCCCGGGACCGGGCCGCGCCTGCAGGAGGGAATGGTGCTGGCGATCGAGCCGATGACCACGGCGGGCGGGCCGGCGGTGCGCGCCGGCAGCGACGGCTGGGCGATCTACTCGCAGGACGGATCGCTCACGGCGCATTTCGAGTTCACCGTCGCGATCACCGCCGAGGGACCCCGCGTGATGACGCCGTGGCACCGTCCCGACAGCGGACCGCCCGCAGTTGGTAACATCCGCGGTCGCGCTCGGGTCAGTTGACCCGGGCCCGTTCGTGCGTAATCCGCGAGCGGTAGCGGCAGCCGACCCGGCTGCCAGAGCCGCCTCGTCCGGACTCATCCGAAAGGGACCATGAAGGTACGACCGTCGGTCAAGCCGATGTGTGAGAAGTGCAAGATCGTTCGACGCCACGGCGTCGTGCTCGTGATCTGCACGAACCCGCGCCACAAGCAGCGGCAGGGGTAGCGGTCCGTGGCACGAATCGCCGGCGTCAACCTGCCGCTCAACAAGCGGGTCGAGATCGGTCTCACCTACATCTACGGGGTCGGACGGCCGACCTCGAACAAGCTGCTCGAGACGACCGAGATCTCCCCCGACACCTATGTCCGCGACCTCACCGAGGAGGAGGTCGGCAAGCTCCGCGACGCGATCGATCAGGACCTCACGGTCGAGGGCGATCTGCGGCGCGAGCGCTCGCAGGACATCAAGCGGCTGACCGAGATCGGCTGCTATCGCGGCGTGCGCCACCGGCGCGGGCTGCCGGTGCGCGGCCAGAAGACCAAGACCAACGCCCGCACGCGCAAGGGTCCCCGGCGGATGCAGGTCGCCGGCAAGAAGAAGGCCGGTAAGAAGTAATGCCGGCACCCAGACGTCCCGCGCGCGGCCGCCGCAAGGTCAAGAAGAACATCCCGATCGGCCAGGCGCACATCAAGACGTCGTTCAACAACACGATCGTGTCGCTGACCGACCAGCAGGGCAACGTGATCGCCTGGGAGTCCGCCGGCGGCGCCGGCTTCAAGGGCTCGCGCAAGTCGACGCCGTTCGCCGCGCAGGTGACCGCCGACGCCGCGGCGCGCAAGGGCATCGAGCAGGGGCTGCAGAAGGTCGAGGTCTTCGTCAAGGGCCCCGGCTCCGGCCGCGAGACGGCGATCCGCTCGCTGCAGGCGGCCGGCCTCGACGTCACCGGCGTCAAGGACGTCACCCCGCAAGCCCACAACGGCTGCCGCCCGCGCAAGCGGCGCCGCGTCTGAGGGTTCGAGCGCAACCGTGGCCAGAGATACCTCCCCGCAATGCAAGCAGTGCCGCCGCGAAGGGCAGAAGCTGTTCCTCAAGGGCGAGCGCTGCCTGACCGACAAGTGCGGCGTCGAACGTCGCTCCTATCCGCCGGGCGAGCACGGTCGCGGTCGCCAGAAGCAGAGCGAGTATCGCCTGCAGCTGCGCGAGAAGCAGAAGGCGCGTCGCTATTACGGGCTGCTCGAGAAGCAGTTCCGCGGCTATTACGAGAAGGCCTCGCGTCAGCCCGGGATCACCGGTGAGAACCTGCTGACCCTGCTCGAGTGCCGCCTCGACAACGTGCTCGTGCGGCTCGGTTTCGCCGCCTCGCGGCGCCAGGCGCGCCAGCTCGTCCGCCACGGCCACTGGACCGTCAACGGCCGCCGCGTCGACATCCCCTCTTACCAGGTGCGCCCGGGCGACGTGATCGCTGTGAAGGCGGGAACCCCCGCCCAGCAGGTGATCCGCGACGCGACGGAGCTGACCGGGCAGGTTCCGGCCTGGCTGCAGGCCGATCACGACGGTTTGACTGCGAAGGTCCTGCGCAAGCCCGAACGCCGCGAGGTCGCGGCGCCGGTGCAGGAGCAGCTCATTGTCGAGCTGTACTCCAAGTAGCAACACGGCTTCACACTCTGGCCGGCGCCCGGGCGGGCCTGCGAGCTCTTAGAACACCACGACGTTAGGACCCCGATGCTTGACTTTCAAATCCCCCGGATCACGAGCGAATCCGTCGAGGAGAACCGTGGCTCGTTCGTCATCGAGCCGCTCGACCGCGGGTTCGGCTACACGTTCGGCAACTCGCTGCGCCGCGTGCTGCTCTCCTCACTCGCCGGAGCGGCGGTGACGAGCGTGCGGATCGAGGGCGTGGCCCACGAGTTCTCGACGATCAGCGGGGTCAAGGAGGACGTCACCGACATCGTGCTCAACCTCAAGGGCATCGTCTGCCGGATGCACTCCGACGCCAGCGAGATCGAAGCGGCACTCGTGGCCACCGGCCCGGGCGACATCACCGCCGCCGACATCGACCTGCCCTCGGGCGTCGAGATCCTCAACCCCGACGTCCACATCGCGACGCTCGACAAGAAGTCGCGCCTCGAGCTCTATCTGACGATCGGCCGCGGCCGCGGCTACCGCCCGGCGGAGGACAACAAGTCAGCCGACCAGCCGATCGGCGTGATCCCGATCGACTCGATCTTCTCGCCGGTCCGCCGCGTCGCCTACGCCGTCGAGCAGGCGCGCGTCGGTCAGCGCACCGACTTCGACAAGCTCACGCTCGACATCGAGACCGACGGGTCGGTCGATCCGCAGGCCGCGCTGCGCGAGGCGGCCGAGCTGTTGATCTCCCAGCTCGCCATCTTCACCGACGAGGACCGCATCGAGGAGCTGCGCGCCGGTCCCGCCGGGCAGCTCGACGGCGGGCTCGCCGGCGCGGCGGGCGTGACGCCGCTCGCGCTGCAGGGCGAGGAGTGGGGGATCCTGATCGAGGAGCTCGAGCTCGGAGTGCGCTCGTACAACTGCCTCAAGCGCGCCGGCATCCAGACCGTCGGCGACCTGATCTCGAAGTCCGAGGCGGAGCTCAACGCGATCCCGAACTTCGGCAAGAAGTCGATCGACGAGGTCATCGAGACCCTCGAGGCCCGCGGGCTGAGCCTGCGCGACGACTGAGCGAGCGACGCCATGCGCCACCAGAAGAAACGTCACAAGCTCAGCCGCGACCCGGCCCATCGCAAGGCGCTGCTCGCCAACCTCTCCAAGGAGGTCATCGAGCACGAGCGGATCAAGACCACCGAGGCCAAGGCGAAGGCCGTCAAGCCGGAGCTCGAGAAGCTGATCACCCTCGCCAAGCGCGGCGACCTGCACGCCCGCCGCCAGGCACTCTCGGCGCTCGGCCAGGACACCTTCATCGTCCACCAGCTGTTCGAGGTGGTCGCGCCGCGCTACGAGTCGCGTCCCGGCGGGTACACGCGGATCCTCAAGCTCGGTCCGCGGGCCAGCGACTCGACCGAGATGGTGTTGCTGGAGCTGGTCTAGGACGCGGCCGCGCCGCGTCCGCCGAACGAGTGAGGCCCGGTGGCCCACCAGTCTCGTTCGCGGTGCTGCTCTCATGCGGCTGGGCGTATACGAGCTGACGCGGCCGCATGCCGTCGAGCAGCTGGGGGCGCGGGGGGCGCGGAGCTGAGCGCGCCGCCGCCGCGGGCCGCGGCCGAGCGTCGTCTACGATGCCTGATCCGTAGGGAAGCGGGTTATGACAACAAAGGGGGGCGCGATGCATCGCAGCAGGCTGTACGCGTTGGCGGGCATGGTGAGCGCAGCGGTCGTGGCCGGGCCGGCAATCGCCGCGACGGTGCACCCGCACCCGGCCAAGGGCAAGGCCGGCGCGAAGGCGGGGCGGCGCGGTCCGCGCGGCCGGCGCGGCGCGCGCGGGGCGACGGGCCCGGCGGGAGTCGCCGGTGCGCCCGGAAGGAGCGGCGCCGGGTTCCTGCGAACCATCCTCGTCAGCCCGAGCGACCCGACGGCGGTCGCCAACGGCGGGCTGCTGGCCGCCGCCATCGCGTCGACCACCGGGGCCGGGGCGGGCAACCCGGAGCTCGTGTGGATCGAGCCGGGTACGTACGACCTCGGCACGACCCAGCTGAACATTCCCGCCTACGTCGACGTCCAGGGCTCCGGCCAGGACGTCACGACGATCGAGGGGGAGGGGCTGCTGACGGTCGCGGCGGCGAGCAACACCGAGATCCGCGGGCTGACGGTGGCCGACGCGAACCCGGCCGGCGGCGCCGAGGCGATCGATACGAGCGGCGGCCTGCGCGACGTCACGGCGACGGCGAGCGGCACGACCGCGGCGACCGCGGTGCTCGCGAACGCCCCGACGATGCCGATCCTCGACGTCACCGCATCGGCGACGACGTCGGCGTCGTTCAGCTCCGCGCGGGGGATCGACACGCAGAACACCGTGTCGGTCGACGGCGGCAGCTACAGCGCCTTCGACAACGCGTCCTCGAGCCAGGCGGCGGCGCTGTTCGCGGAGACCCCGACCGCGGTGAGCGACGCGACGCTGCAGGCGAGCGGCGGCACCGCCGCCTACCCGGTCGATGTCGTCGGCTCGGCCGCCACCGTGCGGATCGACGCCAGCACGCTGATCGGCCCCGGCGGGTTCTTCGTCGCGCCCGGCGACACCCTCGACGTCGGCGGATCGGAGGTGCCGGGCGCCATCGCGAGCGTGTCGGGAACCGCGCACTGCCCCGACGACTGGCTTGCGGACTACGCAACGGCTAACGCGGATTGCAGCTGAGCGAGGACCCCGACAGCGTGGTGCGCCGCCCCGCGGCGCACCACGCCGGCGTCACCAGGCTGACGCTGGCCTACCACGGCGGCGCCTTCGCCGGCTGGGCGCGCCAGCCCGGGCAGCGCAGCATCCAGGAGGAGCTCGAGAACGCGATCGAGCGGATCCTCGGCGAGCCGCTCGGCGTGAGCGTCGCCGGGCGCACCGATCGCGGCGTGCACGCCTGGGGCCAGGTCGTCAGCTATCGCCACGAGGCGCTCGACCCGCGGCGGCTGAACGCGCTGCTGCCGGCCGACATCGCGGTGCTCGCGAGCGAGCCGGCTGCGGCGGACTTCGACGCGCGCCGCAGCGCGCGCACCAGGACCTACTGCTATCGCGTCCTGCGCCGGCCGGTGCGCTCGCCGTTCGAGGAGGGGCGCGCCCTGTGGGTGCCGTGGCCGATCGACGCCGCCGCCCTGCATGCCTGCGCCGCGGCATTGCCCGGCCGCCACACCTTCACGGCGTTCACGCCGACCGAGACCCATCACGTGCGCTTCGAGCGCGACATCGTCGTCGCCCGCTGGGAGGAACGCGGCGCGCTGCTCGAGTTCTGGATCGAGGCCGACAGCTTCATGCGGCAGATGAATCGCGCGCTCGTCGGGACGATGCTCGAGGTCGCGCGCGGACGGCGCAGCGTCGACGAGTTCGCCGCGCTGCTCGAGGGGCGTCCGCGCAGCGAGGGCGGGCCGACGCTGCCACCGCACGGCCTGTACCTCGCCGCGGTCTCCTACGGCTGACGATCCACCCGGTCGCGGCGTCGTGGCCGCGCGCCGGAATATCCTGGCTGGATGCGCGATGTCTTGCTGACCAACGACGACGGCATCGAGGCCGACGGTCTGCAGTCGCTGCGCCGGGCGCTGGTGGCCCTCGATGACGTGCGGCTGGTGGTCATCGCACCGGATGGCAATCGCTCGGCGATGGCGCGCTCGATCACCACGCGCCGGCCCCTGTGGGTCACCGAGGTCGAGTTCGGCGACGGCAGCGTCGGCTACGCGACCGACGGGACACCGGTCGACTGCGTGCGGCTGGCGAACCTCGGGCTGGTCGAGGGCTTTCAGGCCGACCTCGTCGTCTCGGGGATCAACCACGGCGCGAACCTCGGCGACGACATCACCTACTCGGGGACCGTCGCCGCCGCGCTCGAGGGCCTGATCCTCGGGATCCCGGGGATCGCTGTCTCGCAGCAGTCGCGCGCCGGCGAGCTCGACTTCAGCGCCACCGGGACCTATGACTTCACGCTCGCCGCGTCGTTCGTGGCACGGCTCGCCGAGTCGCTCGTGCAGTCGCCGCTGCCGCCGGCGACGCTGCTCAACATCAACGTTCCCGGGCGCACGCCCGAGGGGGTCGAGGTCACCCATCTCGGCAAGCGCGTCTACCGCGACGAGCTGCGGCTGCACAGCGAGGAGGAGCGCGGGCGGCGCTATTGGATCTACGGCACCGCGCCCGGCTACGAGGACGAGCCGGGCAGCGATCTCTACGCGGTGGCCCGCGGGCGGATCGCGCTGACCCCGCTGCATTTCGACCTGACCCACCGTCCGGGGATCGCCGCGCTGAAGCGGCTCGATCTCGGGCGGCTGCTCGCACCGTGAACGAGTCGAGCGATCCGGCGCCGCGCGCCGCCGAGCTGCGCGCGGCGCTCGCCCACCACGCCCAGCGCTACTACGTCGAGGACGACCCCGAGATCGGCGACGACGAATACGACGCGCTCTACAGCGAGCTCGTTGCGCTGGAGGCCGAGCACCCCGAGCTGGTCACGCCCGACTCCCCGACCCAGCGCGTCGGCGGGGCCCCGGTCAGTCGGCTCGAGAAGGTCGTCCACCGTCAGCCGATGCTGTCGCTGGCGAACGTGCGCTCGGAGGCGGAGCTGCGCGCCTGGGTCGCGCGGATGCGCAGCCATCTCGCGCGCGAGGGCATCGAGGATCCCACGTTTCGCTTCGTCTGCGAGCCGAAGATCGACGGGCTGGCCGTCTCGCTGATCTATCGCGACGGGCTCTTCGAGCGCGGCGCCACGCGCGGCAACGGCGAGATCGGCGAGGACGTCACGCACAACCTGCGCACGATCGCCCGGCTTCCCCGCCGGATCGACGACGCGCCGGCGCTGCTCGAGGTCCGTGGCGAGATCTACATCTCGCTGCCGGACTTCCAAGCGCTCAACGAGCGCGCCGCCGCCGCGGGCCTCTCGACGTTCATGAATCCGCGCAACACGGCGGCCGGCACGATCCGTCAGCTCGACCCGGCGCTCACCGCGCAGCGGCCGCTGTCGATGTGGGCCTACGGGATCGGCGCCGTCGAGGGGCTCGAGCTGACCAACCAGTGGGAGGTGCTCACGTGGCTGCGCGAGCACGGCTTCCCGGTCAATCGCGAGATCGTCGCGGTCGACGACGAGGAGGCGGTCGTCGCGCAGTGCCTGGAGTGGCAGCGCCGGCGGGGTGCCCTCGATTTCGAGATCGACGGCGTCGTGGTCAAGGTCTCGGACTTCGAGTTGCAGCGCCGCCTGGGCTCGGTCGGTCGTGACCCGCGCTGGGCGGTGGCCTGGAAGTTCCCGCCGACGACCGCCAAGACGCGGCTGGTCGCGGTCCATTGGAACGTCGGGAAATTCGGCGACCTGCACCCGTTCGCCGAGCTCGAACCGGTGCGCGTCGGCGGCGTGACGGTGCGCATGGCGACGCTGCACAACGAGGAGGACCTCGCCCGCAAGGATCTGCGCCCGGGCGACGAGGTGATCGTCCTGCGCGCCGGTGACGTGATCCCCCAGGTCGTCTCGCCCGCGCCGCACGCCGTCGAGAACCCCGACCGCCAGCCACCGCCGCAGGTGCCGTCGCGGTGCCCGATCTGCGGGACACCGACGGTCAAGGCCGACGGCGCGGTCTTCACCAACTGCCCGAACCGCGAGTGCCCGGGCCGCCAGTGGCAGCTGCTGCGTCACTTCGTCTCACGCGGGGCGATGGACATCGACGGGCTTGGCGAGAAGCAGGTCGGTGTGCTGCTCGAGCGCGGGCTGGTGCGCGGCGCCGCCGACCTCTACGAGCTGACCGAGGCGCAGCTGCTCGAGCTCGACGGCTTCGCTGAGATCTCGGCCAAGCGCCTGATCGCGGCGATCGACGCCTCGCGAGCGCGACCGTTCTCGCGCGTGCTGTTCGCGATCGGCATCGAGGAGGTCGGCGAGGTCACGGCTCGCAACCTGGCGGCGCAGTTTCGCCACATCGATCGCCTGCTCGCCGCGACGCCGGAGGAGATCGAGGCGACCCCGGGGGTCGGGCCGAAGATGGCGGCGACGATCACCGAGCAACTCGCGGCGGCCGCCGAGCGCGAGTTGATCCGGCGCCTGCGCGAGGCCGGCCTGCACTTCGAGGAGGAGGGCCCGCCGCCCGGCGAGGGACCGCTCGCCGGCCTCAGCTTCGTGCTGACCGGCACGCTGCCGACGCTCACGCGCGAGCGCGCGACCGAGCTGATCCTGGGCGCCGGAGGCCGCGTGACGAGCACCGTGTCCAAGAAGACCGACCACCTCGTGGCCGGCGAGAGCGCCGGCTCGAAGCTCGAGAAGGCCGAGCGGCTCGGCGTCAGCGTGATCGACGAGGCGGCGCTGCTCGCCCTGCTCAACCCCTGAGCTTGGCCAGCGCGATGGCCATCGTGTCCTGCGCATGCTGGGCGGCGGTGATGTCGACGTGGTTCATCAGGAAGGCGAACGCGAAGTCCCCGTTGCACCAGCCTGCCAGATCGGAGGCGTCGCTCAGGGTGCCGGTCTTGGCGACGCAGCGACCGGCGGCGGCGGTGCCGCGCATCCGCATCTCGAGGGTGCCGCTGTGAGCGGCGACGGGCAGCGCGGCGCGCAGCGCGAGGCCGACGGACTGCAGCGACGCGATGCCCCCGGGGCTGAGGTCGCGCAGCAGCGTGACCACGTCGATCGGACTCGTGCGGTCGCGCCGCGAGAGACCCGAGCCGTCAGCGACCGTTGGCGTCAGGTGCAGCCGGGCGAGAAACCGGGCCACCACGGCCGCTCCGGCGGCCGTCGTACCGCCGCCGCCGAACCGGGCGCCGAGCGCCTTGAGCAGCATCTCGGCGAAGAAGTCGTCGGACGGGCGCGCGGTGAGCGCGACCAGCGTCGCCATCGGCGGGGAGTCGATGCTGGCCAGCAGGCGCGCATCGGCGGGGTTCACGACCCCGGCGTGCGAGCGCCCGGTGACGACCACGCCGCTGTGCCGCAGAACGCCGGCCAGCCGGAAGGCGGCATAGGCCGCCGGCGAGCCCTCGGCGCCGCTCGCGCCGCGGTCGAAGGCGAGCGCGCTGAGCGATCCGACGAGGTTGGGGTCGACCGCGAAGGCGGTCGACGGACCGCCGCGGAGGCTGTCGAAGTAGGACTCATCGCCGACGATCGAGCCCTTGACCTTTCTTAGCGGCACGTTCGCCACGAGCAGCTTGGCGAGCGCCGCGATGCTCGTTCCGGCGCCGTAGTTCTGCTTGATGAACGCCGCGTCGCCGAACGTCGGGTCCCCGCCGCCACGCAGGTACAGGTTGCCGCGGAAGACCCCGTGGGAGTCGAGCTTGCCGGCGCCGTACACGTCGGTCTGCAGCGTTCCGTCGAGGCCGAAGCGCTCGAGCACCGTGGACAGCGTGTAGAGCTTCTCGACCGACGCCGGGTTGCGCGGGACCGAGCCGCCGTGGTCGAACAGGACCTCGTGGTTGGCGAGGTCCACGACGTAGGCCCCCGAGTGGCCGCCGAGCGGCGCCATCGCCTTGGTCATCACCGCCCGCAGGTGCGCGACCTCGGCCGCCGGCAACGGCGGAACCTTCAGGGACGGCCCGGTCGAGCCGGTCCTGCCGGTCGCCGCGGTCGGCCCGCTGGGCCCGGTCCGTCCGGTCGGGCCAGTCCGTCCCGTCGGGCCGGTCGGGCCCGTGGTCGCGGTCGGGCCGGTGCCGGCGGTCGGTCCGGTCGCGCCGCTCGAACCCGTCGGGCTGGTCGCCCCGCCGCCCGAGGCCGCCGGCGCGGTCGCCGGGGCGACGATCAGCGCGGCGATCAGCGCGAGTAGCTTGATCGTTGTCCGTGCTCGCACGCCGGCCAAGGATAGTTGGGCCCGAGGGGCGGAACCGCCAGCAAACGTGCACGAGCGTCGGCGCGCAGCACGACCGGGTCAGCGACCGGCGGCGCATCGTCGAGCGGCTGATCCGGCGCGCTGTGCTCGCCTGCGGCGTCAGCCGGGAGGCATCGGTGGGCGCACGATCAACCCAGGCTCACGTGCCGGGCGCCCCGGCACGTGAGCGGCAGGGATCGAGCTACGCCTCGACCGGCTGGCGGACCACTGCGAGGCGCCGCAGGTTGTCCAGGAATAGGGCCTTGTCGATCCGACCTTGGAAGATCGGGACGCCCATCTCCATGCACTTGGAGATCACTTCGCGGCGTTCGAGGCCTGCTTCACGCGCGAGCTCCGTGGGCGTCAGGTGATTCGCCATCGGTGCGTCCCTCCTGTGATCGTGACCACAGCTAGATATACAACTTCGCACGGACGGATACAAGCCCGATTTCTGAAGAGTTCGCTGCGCTGCTAGACCGGGTTGACGACCGGTACGTCGGTGTGGGCGACGCCGAAATTGCTCGCCAGATGCTCGCCGAGGGCCCGCGGACCGAACGTCTCGGTGGCGTGGTGTCCCGCGGCGAGGAAGTGGATCCGGCTCTCGCGAGCGACCGCACTCGCCCATTCGGCCGGCTCTCCCGTGATGAACGCATCGAGTCCCGCGGCGATCGCATCGTGGACGTTGCGCGCGCCGCCGCCCGAGACGATTCCGACGCTCTGTATCAGCTGCGGTCCGTGCATCAGGGCCAGTGGCCGGCGCGCGGTCAGCGTGGCGACGCGCGCGACGAGTTCCGCCGGTGTGATGCCCGCGCCGGGTGCCGTTGCGCGCACGCCGATCTCGCGCCCGCGGTGCACGCCGAACGGCCGGCGCTCCTCGAGTCCGAGGCCGGCGGCGATCAGTGCGTTGTTGCCGAGCACCGGGTGGGCGTCGAGCGGCAGGTGGTAGGCGGCGAGACTGACATTCGCACCCAGGAGCACTCGCAGGCGGTCGCGCAGCACGCCAACCACACGGGCATCGTCGCCATCCCAGAACAAGCCGTGGTGGGTGACGATCAGCTCCGCCCCGGCTTCGATCGCGCGTTCGAACAGCTCGAGGGTCGCGGACACGCCGGTCGCGACGTGGCTGACCTCGGCGCTGCCCTGCACCTGCAACCCGTTCGGCCCGTGGTCTGCGAAGGAGTCCGGCTCAAGCAGGCGGTCGAGCTCGGCGAGCATCTCGTTCAGCAGGGCCATCGGTTCGCACCGTAGCGGACACCAGCGCTGTGGGATACTGCGGCCCTTCGTCGGGGCGTGGCGCAGCCTGGTAGCGCGCACCGTTCGGGTCGGTGAGGTCCCCGGTTCAAATCCGGGCGCCCCGATTGGAGGAAGCAACGCGAACCGGACCGCGCCAGCCCGAAGGACGGCCCGTGCGCCGACCATGATCCGACGACCAGAGCGAGCGAAACGGTTGCGCTGTCGGCGACGCATGCGAATCCAAATCGAGCGCCATGGACCTGGTCGCACACGTCACCGGATCGGCGAAGTCGCGTGAGCGCTGCACGGTGAGTGAGCGCGCGATCGGCGACGCGGTTGACCTCCTGGCCTGCTCCGGTATCGGTCCGGTGTGGGGAATGGCGAGCGCCGACCTCAACGCAACACTGCTCGTCTGGCCGGCGGGCGAGCACATCGCCGAGCATCGCAACGTCGAACGCGACGTCCTGCTCGTGGTCATCGAGGGATCGATGACGGTCATCGTCGACGAGCATCCGCGCGAGCTGCGCGCCACCTGCGCGCTTCTCGTCGAGCGCGGGAGGCGAAGAAGCGTCGCCGTGGGAGCCGGTGGCGTCCGGTACCTCTCGATCCATCTGCGCCGCGGTCCGCTGCAGATCGAGCCGCGTCCGTCGTCAGAGTGACCAGCTCTGACGATGTCGACAGCGGGCGGTGGGCCATGTCGATACAGCGCTAGTGGATCGAGCGGTAGTCAAGATGCACGACGCCACTCTCGTAGGCATCCGCGCGCGCGAGCGTGAATCTGGCCGCCTCGGCGCCGTCGGTGAACAGCCGGTCGCCCGAGCCCAGCGCCACCGGATACACGAACAGGTG
>DATLQS010000049.1:0-21812 GCA_035535075.1 Solirubrobacteraceae bacterium | reverse complement strand
CGCCCGTGTTCACCGCGAACAGCCAGAGCGGCGGCTACATCGTCACCGCATCAGTCAACGGGGTGCGGCCGGTCGCGTTCGCACTCGTCAACACCAGCCCATGAGCGCGGCCGCGGTGACGCTGACGCCGGCGCGGCTGCGGCCCGCCGACCTCGCGCGGCTCGCCTCGATCGGCGTGCGCACACGCCGGCTGCGCTCCGCGCTCTCCGCGCTCGGCATCGCGATCGGCGTCGCGGCGATCGTCGCCGTGCTCGGCATCTCCTCCTCCTCCCAGGCCGGCCTGCTCAACGAGATCAACCAGCTCGGAACCAACCTGCTCGACGTCAGCACCGGCCAGAATTTCAGCGGCACAAGCGTGCCGCTGCCGCTCGCCGCGCCGGGCATGATCGGCCGCATCGGCCCCGTCTACGACGTCGCTTACACCGGCTCGCTCGCCAACGCCAACGCCTTCCGCAGCCCGCTGATCCCCTCGATCAACACCAACGCGCTGAGTGTGGACGCCACCAGCCTCAACCTGCCCGGCGCCGTCGGCACCACCATCGCGCGCGGCGAGTTCCTCAACGCGGCCACCGCGACCGAACCGGTCTGCGTGCTCGGCGCCGCCGCCGCCCAGCGTCTCGGCATCGACCGCATCTACCCCGGCGAACGGATCTGGGTCGCCGGCATGTGGTTCTACGTCGCCGGCATCCTCAACCCCGCGATCCTCGCCCCCGAGATCGACGACTCCGTCCTGATCGGCTTCGCCGCCGCCAAGACCTACCTCCGCTACACAAGCGTCCTCGACGGCCGCCCCGCGGTCGGCAACCCGACCGAGATCTACGTCCGCGCCCAAACCGACCAGACCACCGCCGTCTACAACGTCCTCGCGGCCACCGCCAACCCCGAGAACCCAAGCGAGGTCAACGTCACCCAACCCTCCGACACGCTCACCGCCGAAGCCGACGCCAAAGGCGCGTTCAACGGCCTGTTCCTCGGCCTCGGCGCCGTCGCGCTGCTCGTCGGCGCGATCGGCGTCGCCAACATCATGATCATCAGCGTCCTTGAACGCCGCTCCGAGATCGGCCTGCGCCGCGCCCTCGGCGCCACCCGCGCCCAGATCCGCGCCCAATTCCTCACCGAAGCCATCCTCCTCGCCCTGCTCGGCGGCGCGTTCGGTATCGGCGCCGGCGCGCTCGCCACCGCGATCTACGCCCACACCAAGCACTGGTCCACGGTGATCCCGACGCTCGCCTGGGCCGGCGGAATCGGCGCCGCCATCCTCATCGGCGCCATCGCCGGAATCCTCCCCGCCGTCCGCGCCGCCCGACTCTCCCCAACCGACGCACTCAGAACCGCATGAGCCACCCCGAAACAGGGACCCGCCAGCGAAGCGCACCCCGGACGGCGACCGACCCCGACCTCGTCGATCGCCTCGTACGCCTGCGCACCATCCTGCCGCTGATGGCCACCGATCTCGCCCGTGCCCGCCGCCGCGCCCACGCACTCGAACTCGAGAACCAGCGTCTCGCCCAGCGGATCGAAATGCTCGAATCCAAGGCGCCATGCTCCGCTGAATAGTCGCCACCGGTGAGGCGCCTTCGGCCCGTGTGCGGGCGCGGTCGCTCACGCCCAGGACGGCCAACGACTCGCTTCGCGGCGGCGCCGGCTTCGAGCGCCCGGTTCAGCCGGGCCTATCGTCACCCTTCCATTCCGCTTGGTGGTATGGGTAGGTCCGCGTTCTCGCTCCCGCGCGACACAATGCTGCGCGCAGCGAACCGACCGGCGGACTGTTCACGCGCGCCTGCGTTCTCGAGGGATTCGATGTCCCTCCGAAGATGATCGACATGCCGACCCCGCGGGTCGGCGCCAGCGATGTTCTGGTGCGAGTGCGCGCCTCGTCGGTCAACCCTCACGCACGGCTCCGCGTCGCAGCCGTGGCATCTGCCCGGCAGGGCCTCGCGCGACGTCGAGGGCACCGGGACGATTAGGGTGAGGTCCCCGGCAAGCGAGGCGAGAGGAGCAGGTGATGCGCGGCACGATGGTCGAGGTCAAGACGCACGACGGCGTCGCGGATGCGTATCTCTCGCGCCCGGACGACCGCGAAGGCCGTCCGGCGGTGCTGTTCCTGATCGACATCCACGGCCTTCGGCCTCACATCGAGCGGATGGTGGACCGCATCGCAGAGCGCGGCTACGTCGTGCTCGCGCCGAACCTCTTCTACCGCGCCGGCCGCGCGCCCCTGTCGCAGATCCCGGCCGATCTCACCGACCCCGCCCAGCGGGACCCCTACATGGAGCAGGTCCTCTCGCTGGCCCGCGCGCTGACGCCGGAGCGCATCGTGTCCGACGGGGTTGCCTACATCGATCTGCTCGAGCGGCTCGGGCGCGGACCGGTCGCGATCGCCGGCTACTGCATGGGCGCGCGCATGGGCTGGCTGATCGCCGCCGCCGATCCGACCCGTGTCGCCGCGCTCGCCGGCTTCCATGTCGGCGGCATGGTCACCGACGGCGAGGACAGCCCGCACCGCAGGGCGGGAACGATCGCAGCGGAGGTCTACTTCGGCCACGCCGACAACGACGCGAACATGACCGCCGAGCAGATCGCCGCGGTCGAGCGGGCGCTCGACGAGGCAGGGGTGCGCCACCGAACGGAGGTCTACGAGGGCGCGCCGCACGGTTACACGATGGCCGACACCCCCGGCTACGACGAGGCCGCGTCCGAGCGCCACTACGCGGAGCTGTTCGCGTTGCTCGAGCGAACGATCGGCGCCTGAGCGGCGCGGGCGGCCGCCGTCGGGCCGGCGTGCACGCCGGCCCGAACGAACTCGCGACGGCGCTCGCCGCGAGCGACCGCTCGCGGTCAGGCCGAGCTCACCGCCGTCAGCCGGCCTCGATCGGCAGGCTCGGGTCGCTCGCCCACTCCTCGAGCGAGGCGTCGTACACCGAGACGCCCTTGTGGCCGAGGAGCCGCAGCGCAAAGGCGACGCTGCTCGCGGCGATGCCGCCGCCGCAGTAGGTGATCACCCGGCCGGCGCCCAGCGCGCCCGCGGCCTCGAGTGCCACGCGCAACTGCGCCTCGGGCAGGAACGCGCGCGTCTGCGGATCGACGAGGCTCTCGGCCGGCACGTTGGCGCTGCCCGGGATGTGACCCTGTCGGCGGCCCGGGATCGGTGGCCCCTCGCCACGGTGCAGCGGCTCCGGCAGGGCGTTGAGCACGCAGGCGCGGTCGTCGTCCATCGCCTCGAGCACCGCGTCCTTGCCGACGAACACGCCCGGGCGGGGGCGCGGCGCGAACGCCGCGCGCGGGTGGGCGGGTGCGGCGGCGGAGGTCGGACGTCCCTCGGCGGTCCACTTCGTCCAGCCGCCGTCGAGGACCGTCGCGGCGTCGAAGCCGTAGGCGTGCAGCATCCACCACACCCGTGCGGCCCAGGCGCCGTTCTGGCTGTCGTAGAGCACGACCCGCGCGTCGTCTCCGAGGCCGTGCGCCGCCATGACCTCCGCGAACTGCTCGGGCGGCGGGAGCATGAAGTGGAGCGCGGGGTGCGCGGCGGCGAGCTCGTCGATCAGATCGAGGAAGCCGGCGCCGGGGATGTGCTCGCGCTCCCACGCGTCGCGACCGGACCGCAGCGAGACGCCGTCGGGGCCGAGCTCGATCACCACCGTGCAGTCGAAGACACGCAGCTGCGGGTCGCCGAGCTGCGCCTGCAGCACATCGGTCGGGGTCAGGAGCGTCTCGCGCTGGATCGGTCGAGTCTATCCGTGACGCTTCCTCGCGGGTCGCCGCATCGTCGACGCGTCGGGTATGCGCACCCGCCGAACCCCCTCGTGCCGCGTCCTCCGGGCCCACCGGTCACGTATTGCGGCGATCTCGCCAAAGTCGTACACCGGCGCCCGCCCGAACCTCGCACGGCTACGCCCCCGGCCCCAGCTCTCTCGACGCCGACGCGCCCCGCCATCGCCGCGGCAACCGCACCTCTCTCCCACCCGTGATCCCCGACGGTCGCAGGATCAGCACCAGCGCCATCACCGCCCCAATCGTGACCAGCCGCGTCCCGGTCGGCAGCGTCAGCTGAAATCCGATGTTCACGCCCTGCTCGGCGTCGGCGAGGAACGAGTTCAGGCCGCTGATCAACAGCGCACCAAGCACTGCCCCCGACAGGCTCGACACCCCGCCCACCACGAGCATCGCGAGCGTCGTGAAGGTCAGCTCCACGGACACCTGGTTCGTCGTGATCGAGCCCAGCTCGTGCACCAGCAGTCCGCCGGCGAACCCCGCCAGCGCGCCGCTGATCACGAACGCGTAGAGCCGCTGGCGGTGGACCTGGATGCCGGAGGCCTGGGCCGCCTGCGGGTCCTCGCGGGTGGCCCGCAGCTTGCGCCCGCTCGGACTTCGCTGGTAGAGGAACGCGACGACGATGGCGATCAGCGCACCGGTCATCAGCGTCCAGATCCCATTCGTCGGCACCAGCGCGAGGGCCGTCACGCCGGGCCCGATCTTGTCCCAGTAGCTGATGATGTTGGTGGTGATGCCGAGGACCGCGAAGGTCGCGATACCCGCCGGGAGGCCGGACAGGCGCATCAGCGGGATGCCGGCGACGAGCGCGAACACCGCTCCGGCCGCGGCGGCGATCACCAGCGAGACCGCTGTTGAGGTGGTCGTGTGGCGGAGCACGCCGAACATCGTCGGCAGGATGAGGTTCTTCTGCTCGGCGCCCAGCGTGAGGATCCCCGAGAGGTAGGCACCGACGGCGACGAAGCTGATGTGACCGAACGAGAGCACGCCGGAGTTGCCGACGAAGACGTACAGCGCGACGACGATCGCCACGCTGACCAGCGCGTCGCCGAACTCGAGCTGGCGCACCGGGTTCAGCTGCGAGCCGACCGCCGCGATGACGAGCACCAGCGCGACGGGGGCCGCGAGCGCCACGAGCGCGTCGAGGCGCCGCGTCATACCCGCTCCGCCGCGGTCGCCCGCGGGCCGGCGAACAGCCCGCTCGGCCGGAGCAGCAGGACGATGATGACGAGTCCGTAGACCACCGACGGCAGGTACACGCTGCCCGACGACGGCAGCAGGTCGCCGACGAACGCGGTGGCGAAGCCGATCGCGAAGCCGCCGAGCGACGCCGTCAGCAGCCGGTCGAGTCCGCCCACCACGACGCCGACCAGGGCGAAGATCGTCACCGAGACGCCATAGTCGGGCGTCACGAGCGGCGATTGCACGGTCAGCAGCACGGCAACCGAGGCGGCGAGCATCCCCGAGATCGCGAACGCCCAGGTGATCACGCGGTTCGCGCGCACGCCGAGGGTTCGCGCGGTCTGGAAGTCCGCCGCCGCGGCGCGCAGTTGGAGCCCGAGCATCGTCCGGTTCAGCACGAAGGTGAGGCCGGTGAGCAGCACGCCGCCGGCGATGGTGGCGACGATCGTGATCCAGCGGATCCGCAGCGAGCCCACGGCGATCGCGTGGTTCAGCCCGCCGAGCGTGCCGACGGTGCTGCCGCGGGAGCCGAAGGCCAGCAGGTAGATGTTCTGCAGCAGGAAGCTGACCGCGAAGGTGGCGATCAGCATCGTCGCCGGCGAGGCGCCCCGAAGCGGGCGGAAGGCCACGCGCTCCTGCAACAGGGCGAGCGCCACGACGACGGCGAAGCAGGCGATGATCGCGACGATCCCGGGCGCGCCGCTCAGCATCGCGAGCGTGTAGCCGCCGGCGGTGATCAGCTCGCCGTAGGCGAAGTTGACGAGCCGCATCACGCCGAACACGAGGCCGATCCCGACGCCGACGACGGCGTACACCGCGCCGAGCCCGATTCCGTCGATCA
The DNA here is from genome assembly GCA_035535075.1 of Solirubrobacteraceae bacterium. GTDB lineage: Bacteria > Actinomycetota > Thermoleophilia > Solirubrobacterales > Solirubrobacteraceae > Palsa-513. The sequence goes on along the minus strand of DATLQS010000049.1, from coordinate 16,018 downwards.
GTGACTGCAGGAAGGTCATCGGTTCACGAGAGGTAGGCGGCGGTGAGCTCCGCCGTCAGATGCTCGCCGCGCTCGGCGTCCTTCGGCGTCAGCGTCAGGCGCAGCTCGGCGTTCGAGAGGACATGGGTGCGGTCGGCGAAGCGCACGGTCAGCGCGCCGCGCTGCTCGACGAGCAGGATCGACACGCCGCCGTCGCGGATCGTCGCGAGCGTCTCGAACAGGGTTTCGACGACGAGCGGCGCGAGCCCGAGCGAGGGCTCGTCGAGGAGCAGGATCTCGGGCCGCGCGATGAGGGCCCGCGCGATCGCGAGCTGCTGCTGCTGGCCGCCCGACAGCGTGCCCGCCACGCGGTGGGCGAACTCACCGACGACCGGAAAGAGGCCGGTCACCCATTCGCGATCCTCGTCCGCGCCCTCCATTCCCCGACGCGCCGAGAGGCCGAGGCGCAGGTTCTCCTCGACGGTCAGCGAGGCGAAGATGTGGCGGCCCTCGGGGACCAGGCCGATGCCGGCGCGGGCGCGGTCCTCGGGCTGGCCGCGCAGCCGCGAGCCGTGCAGCTGGATCTCGCCGCCGGCCAGCGGGACGAGCCCCATGATCGCATGCAGCGTCGTCGACTTTCCGGCGCCGTTGGGACCGATCAGCCCGACGATCTCGCCACGGTCGAGGTGCAGGCTGAGGTTGCGCACCGCCGGCAGGCGCCCGTAGCGCACCTCGACCTCGCGCAGCTCGAGCACCCGGTCAGCCATCGCTCACCCGGCGCTCTCCGCACCCAAATACGCCGTCGCGACGTCGAGGTTGCGGCGGATCTCGTCCGGAGTGCCCTCGGCCAGCGTCGTGCCGCGGTCGAGCACGTGGACGCGGTCGCAGACGTCCATGATCAGCGCGACGTTGTGGTCGATCAGCAGCACGCCGGCGCCGAACTCGGTGTGGACGACGCGCACGACCTCGGCGAACGCCGGGATCTCGGCCTCGTGCAGCCCGGCCGCCGGCTCGTCCATCAGCACGAAGCGGGGGCGCAGCGCGAGCGCGCGCGCGACGCCGAGCTTGCGCTGGTCGCCGTGCGGCAGCAGGCCGGCGGCGTCCTCGGCGCGCGCCGCGAGCCCGAGCAGGTCGAGCAGCTCGCCGGCGCGCCGGCGCGCCTCGCGCGCCGAGCTGCGGGCCCCCAGCGCCGCCACCTCGACGTTCTCGCGGACGGTCAACTCGCGAAACAGCCGTCCGTGCTGGAAGGTTCGCGCCAGCCCGGCGCGGCCGCGCCGATACGGCGGCCAGCGCGTGATGTCGGTCCCGCCGAGCGTGATCCGCCCGCGCGAGGGCAGGTCGAACCCGGTCAGCAGGTTGACGAGGGTCGTCTTGCCGGCGCCGTTTGGACCGATCAGTCCCACCACCTCTCCGGGCGCCAGCTCCAGGTCGATGTCCGAGAGCGCGGCGATGCCCTCGAACGCGCGCGACACGCCGAGGGCCCGAAGCGAGTCGGGCCCTCGGGTGTTCGCGTTTGCCTCCGCCGTCAATGTGCGCCCGGCGTTCCGCTCATCAGTGGATGTTCGGGATCTTCTGCGCTGCGTGCAACTTCAGGAACTTCGCCTTGTTGTTGTTCACCACGACCACGCGATACGGCCGCCCGACCGCGCTGTGCAGCGCGGGCGTGAAGCTGATCGGACCGCCCAGCGTGTTGAACCTCGTCAGGTGGGACAGGATCGCGGCGAGCTTGGCCCCGTTCGTCGAGCCACCCGCCTTCTTGATCGCGTAGACGATCGCGTCGATGGTGTCGGCGCCGGTGATGAAACCGCCGGTCTGGGCCGGCTGCCCGATCGCCTTCATCTTCGCCTCGAACGCGCGCACCGCAGCGGACGGATCCGGGGCGAGAGCGGACGCGTAGGTGAGGAAGTAGAAGTTGGTGATCTTCGGGTTCTTGGACCACCAGTACGCCCCGTCACTGGCCCAGCCGTCGATGATCGGCGTCTGATTGCCGAGCGTCCGCAGACTGTCCACGAACGCGGGCTGGTCGGCCGCGAACGACGTGCAGAAGGCAATCACCTTCGCCGGCTTGCCGTTGACGCGCGTGGCGACGTTGTTGATCGTCTTGTCGCCCTGCGTGAACGACTCCTGGTCGACGATCTTGCCGCCGAGCTGCTTGAAGCGGTCGGTGAAGCCGGTGCAGACGTTCTGGAAGTACACGAGCAGCTTGTCGGTGACCACGTCGGCGGTCTTCCAGCCGCGGCTGATCGCGTACTCGGCCATCGCGGCGCCATCCTGCTGCGCCGGGTTGCCGAAGCTGAAGGCGAGCTGGCCCGCCGCGCCGAAGCGCGACGGCCCCATCTGGTCGGTGCCGATGCACGGTGACACGGTCAGCAGCTTGGCCGTCAGGAACTCGGTGATCGCCGGCGTCGCATAGTCGACGTCGCAGGTCACCCAGCCGACGTTGACCCCCTGGCCGACCAGCTTCAGCGCGTCGGCCTTGGTCTGGGTCGGGTCGAGCTGGTCGTTGAGCGGCTTGATCTCCAGCGGGCGCCCGTTGACTCCGCCGGCGGCGTTGACCTTGGCGATCTCGATCTTCGCGGCCTCGAGCGCCGGCGCGTCGAACGGCGCCATGTTCTTCGTCAGGTCGATGGCCGCGCCGATCACGATCGGCTTGCCGGTCGCAGCAGCGGTTCGCGCTGCGTTGGTGGTCGCCACCATGACCAGTGTCATGGTCGCGGCGATGGCGATGGCGATCGCCGCCAGTCTGCGGTGCCTCATGGTCGCGTCCTCCTCTTTCTTTGATGAATCACGCGGGCGTCGCGATTTCGGGCGCCGCGCTCGTCGCTGTCGGGTTGGTGGAGCGAAACCGCGGAGCCACCTGGTCGGCGAAGATCTCCTGCGTCTTGATCGCCTGCCAGTGCGCGAAGCCGCCGGGGTTGGCCGTGAGCGCGATCTCGGTCAGTCCCTCGCAGACGTCGATCGTCGCGGCGACTCGCTCGGCGACGTCCTCCGGCGTGCCGACCCATACGATGTCGCCGGCGATCATCTCGTCATACGGTGTGGCGGCGAGCTGCTCCATGATCCCCGAGGTGTAGAAGCCGTAGCCGGCGTCCTGTAGCTCCTCGACCGGCCCGAGCTCGGCCAGCGGCGAGGCGTTTCCCTCGAGGAAGCGCCGCATCGCCTGCTCGGCGTCGCGCTTGGCGACCTCGCGATCCTCATCCATGTAGCAGGCGTGGATCCAGACGATGTCGGGCTCGTGTCCGTGCTCGGCGCAGGTCTGGCGGTAGGTGTCGAGCTGGCCGCGCAGCGCTTCGTAGGGGAGCAGCGGCGGCACGGCGACCGCCCATCCCCGGCGTCCGGCGAGCTCGTAGGTCGAGTCGCTCGTGCCGCCGACGAACACGCGCGTCCCGGCGGTCGGCGGCGGGGGCGCGAGGTGCGAGTCGTGCACCCGGTAGAAGCGCCCGTCGTGGGAGAAGCGCTCGTTCTCGAGCGCCTTGAAGAAGATCTCGAAGGACTCGTCGTAGAGCTCGCGGACGTCCTCGAGGCGGACGCCCGCCTTCGGCGGCGCCCAGCCGTGGCCGCGCCCGACGCCGAACTCGTAGCGACCGCCGGTGAGGATCTGCGCCGCGGCGATCCGCGACGCCAGCACCGTCGGGTTGTGGAGCGGCAGCACGTGGAGCATGGTGCGAAAGCGGATTTGCTGGGTGCGCGGCGCGACCTGCGCGAACAGGGCAAGCGGGTCGGGCGAGATCGAGAACTTGGGGAAGAAGAAGTGCTCGACGATCGCGTAGGCCTCGTAGCCGAGGCGGTCCGCGTGGACGATCTGCTCCTCGACCTCGGCGTACAGCCGCTCAGGCGATTTGCCAGGCCACAGCTGCATCTCCGAATAGATGCTGAACCTCACGCGACTCTTCCCTCCTGCGGTGGGAGAAGACCGTTACCCCCGGCCGCTGGCTGACGCTACACGACGTGTTGATCAAATGTCAAATCGCCACCGTCGGCGTTATCGTGCGCTCGCAGGAGCGCCCCGGGCAATGACACAGAGCTACGACGCGATCGTGATCGGCGCAGGCCACAACGGCCTCGTCGCCGCCACCTATCTGGCGCGCGCCGGCTGGCAAACCCTGGTCCTCGAGCGCGAGCCGCGACCCGGCGGCGCGGTGCTCAGCGACGAGCTGACCCGCCCCGGATTGGTCCACGACGTGTTCGCGACGAACATGAATCTGTTCCGCGGCTCGCCGGTGGCCGCCGAGCTCGGCGCCGAGCTCGAGCGCCACGGTCTCGCCTACGCGACGTGCGCGCTGCCCTTCGCCAACGTGTTCCCCGACGGCCGGGCGCTGCGCGTCCACCAGGATCGCGACGCGACGCTGGCCGAGCTGCGCGCGCGCGACCCGCGCGACGCCGACGGCTGGGAGGCCCTGGACCGCGAGTACGAGCGGCTCGCTCCGGCGCTGTTTCGCCTGTACGGCTCGCGGCTGACCACCGGCGCGCTGGCCCGCGCGGCGCTCGAGCTGGTACCGGCGCTCGGTCGCGACGGTGTGGCTTCGCTGGGCCGCCTGCTGGTCAGCTCGACCCGCGAGCTGGCCGACACCCATCTGGCGTCACGCGAGGCCAAGGCGCTGCTCGCCTGCTGGGGAATGCACCTCGACTTCGGTCCCGACGTGTCGGGTGGCGCGATGTTCCCGCTGCTCGAGGCGTTCACCGACATGCGCACCGGGATCTCGCTGGCCCGCGGCGGCGCCTCGCGGCTGATCGACGCGCTCGTCGCGCTGCTCGGCGAGGCCGGCGGCGAGCTGCGCCTGGACGCGGAGGTGACGCGGGTCGTGGTGGCGGGCGGACGGGCGAGCGCGGTCGAGCTTGCCGGCGGCGAACGGATCGAGGCGCGGCGCGCGGTGATCGCCAATCTGACGCCGACGATCCTGCACGGGCGCCTGCTCGACGCAGCCGCTCTCTCGCCCCGGCTGCGCCGCTCGGCGGCGGGCTACGCCTACGGCCCCGGGACGATGATGGTGCACCTGGCGCTCTCCGCACCGGTCCCGTGGAGCGCCGGCGAGGACATCGGCCGGTTCGCCTACGTGCACGTCGCGCCGTACCTCGACGACCTGGCGACGATGTACGCGCAGGCGAGCGCCGGCGTGTTGCCGGCCGAGCCGATGCTCGTCGTCGGCCAGACCTCGGCCGTCGACCCCTCCCGCTCGCCCGACGCCTCGCAGGTCGTCTGGGTCCAGGTCCGCGCCCTGCCGGGGACGATCGCCGGCGATGCGCTCGGGGAGATCTCGGCCCGCGACTGGGATGGCGCGGCCGAGCCGTATGCCGAGCGTGTGATGGCCAAGCTCGAGCGCTACGCCCCGGGCATCGGCGGACTGGTGCTCGACCGCGCCGTGCTCTCGCCCGCCGAGCTTGAGCGGCGCAACCCGAACCTGGTCGGCGGGGACTCGATCGCCGGCAGCATGCATCTGCGCCAGAACTTCGTCTTTCGCCCGTTCCCCGCCGTCAGCGACTACGAGAGCGGGGTCGCCGGTCTGCTGATGACCGGCGCGTCGACGTGGCCGGGCGCGGGCGTCAACGCGCTGTCCGGCTACAACGTCGCGCAGAAGCTGCTCGCGCCGAGCCCGCCCCGCGCCCAGCAGGCCCGCCTGGCGCGAGATGCCGCGCGGGGGCTCGGGCGGCTCGCCGTCGCGGGCACCAGGCGCCGGCTCCGGCGCTGAGGAGCTCAGCGCCGCGCGCGCACGCGAGCGAGCGCGCGCGAGGCGCGGCCTGGCCCGGCGCTCGCCGCCAGCCCGACGATCCGCCCGGACGCCGCGTTGAGACCCGGACCGGGGTGGGTCGAGGCGCCGCACTGGTACAGCCGCCCGACCGGCGTGAGGTGGGAGCCGTAGCCGGGCAGCGGGCGCCACAGGTAGGACTGCCCGAGCTCGCAGTCCCCGGAGTAGATGTCGCCGCGCACCAGGTTCGGGTTGCGCCGCTCGATCTCGACCGGTGACAGCGTCGCCGTCCCGAGCCGGACCGCCGGCCAGTTCTCGACGTGCGGCGCGAGGCGGGCGAGGACCCGCTCGGTGAACGCCTTGGTCAGCGCCTCGTCCCAGCTTCCGTCGCCGACATCGAGCTCGCCGGCCGCGTCGCCGCGCGGAGCGTAGGGGACCTGCTGGAGCTGGATCCACAGAATGGCGCGGCCCTCCGGGGCGCGAGTGGCGTCGACGATCGACGGCTGCCCGACGACGATCGTCGGGTCAGCGGGCAGCAGGCCGGCCGCGGCCTGCGCGCAGGCCAGCGTCACGCTCGCCACGCCGCCGCTGAGGTGAACGATCGGGACGCCGTCGAGCCGGCGGTCGCGCCAGCGCAGCGGGGCGTCGAGGGCGACGTGGATCTGCATCCCGGCCCGCGGGCTGTAGCGGAAGCGCCGGCCCTGCTCGATCGCCGCGGCCGGCGCGTCGCCGGCGCCGAGCAGGCGGCCGTAGAGCTGGGTCGGGGTGGTGTTGGCGATCACCGCACGCAGCGCCGGCATCTGCTCGCCGCCCGCGACGACGGCGACCGCGTCACCCGCGCGCGTGACGATGCGCTCGGCTTCGGCACCGGCCGTGACGTGACCGCCGTGGTCCTCGATCAGCCGCTCGAAGGCACGCACGAAGTTGACCGAACCGCCGCGGACGACCGGCAGCCCGACGGCGTGCAGCGATCCGGCGATCGCCAGCGCCTGAAAGCCGCTGCCCGCGGCATCCGGGGCGAGCCCCGTGTGCAGCGCCCACGGCGCGTACAGCTCGCCCACCTCGGGGCCCTTGAAGCGGGTTTCGAACCACGCCTGCGCCGACGACAGCACGTCGGCGGTGAAGGCGAGCAGCCGCCGGCGCCCGAGCGCGCGCGAGAGCTGCAGCGCGAGCTTCGCCGCGGTCGGCGAGAAGAGCTCGCTGCCGAAGATCTGCCCGACCGTGCCGATGGTCGCGCCGAACGCGTCGATCTCCGCCATGTAGGCGTCGCGGTCGCGCGGATCGAGTCCCTCGGCGGTGCGCTCCGGGTCGCGGTAGGCGACCACCGCGCGTCCGTCGGGGAGCACGTTCGCCGTGGTCTCCTCCGGCGTCTCGGCGTATTCGAGTCCGCGCTCCGCCAGCGCCGGGCCGAGCTCGGCATGCGCCGCCGAGAGCCTGAACAGCGGATGCCAGGCCGAGAACGTGTCGTGGAGGAAGCCGGGCTGCGTCACCTCCTCGCTGGCGACCGCCCCCCCGGCGACGGCGTTGCGCTCGAGAACCTCGACGCTCAGGCCGGCGCGGGCGAGATACGCCGCCGCGACGAGCCCGTTGTGGCCCGAGCCGATGACGATCGCGTCGCGGGCCGCGGTCACGTGGGTGCGGCGGCCGGAGGTTGGCTCGGCTTTCGCGAGCGGTTGCTGGCGGGGTCGCGGAGCGCGCTCACGGTTGGGCATCGTAGCCAAACGGCATCGGTCTTCCCACTCGTCCGGGGCGGACACAACGCATAGCCTCTAGCTTCTGGCCGAGCTCCAGCCACGCCAACGAGAAAGCGCCTCCGTGACCCTGCACGATCATCGAATAGCCAGCGTCGTGCTGTCCCAGATTGACAGCCGCTACCCGCGCACGATCAGCTCCAACGCACGCTTGGGCAGCCACGGATCCGGCACCCGGAACCACGTCGTCATCGTCGATACCGACTCCGGCGCGAGCGGTTGGGGCCCTGTCAAGGTGAAGCTCAAAGCGGGCCGCTCCGTTCTGGACGCCATGCACGCCGCCGGTCTCGAGGGTCCCGCCGGCCGACGGTTCTTCGACCTGTTCCAGCCGGACGCGGCAGGCATCGAGGACCTGATTGGTCGCCGCGTCGGCGATCTCTTTGACCCGGAGGTCGGCGTCATCGATGACGCCGCGCTACCGCTCGACTTCGCCCTTCATGATCTGGCCGGCCGTCTCCTGGGCCTACCGGTCCACCAACTCCTCGGTGGCCATGGCGAGCCGTCTGTCCCGTGTTACGACGGGGCGATCTACTTCGACGATCTCTCCCCCGGCGACAACCCGCGAGGCATCGACGGGGTGCTGGAGAACTGCGCGAGCGACCACGCCCTGGGTTACCGTGCCTTCAAGCTGAAGATCGGGCGGGGATCGCGGTGGATGGACGCCGTGGATGGACAGCTACGCGACATCGCGGTGACACGGGCGGTTCGAGCCGCCTATCCGGACTGCCGCATCCTGGTCGACGCCAATGACAGCTACTCGGGCGCGGGATTCTTGACATATCTGGACGGCGTCGCCGACTGCGACCTGTTCTGGGTGGAGGAGCCGTTCGTCGAGGCGGAGAATGACCTGGCCGCCCTGCGGTCGTACCTCGACCACGCAGGGCTCGCCACGCTGATAGCGGACGGCGAGGGGAGCGAGGCCGACGATGTACGGCTGCTCGACCTTGCGGGCAAAGGCCTGATCGACGTCATCCAGTTCAACGTCGTGGACTACGGCCTGACGGCTTGGCGTCGGATCATGCCGCTGCTCCGGCAGCTCGACGTGCACGCATCACCCCACGCGTGGGGCTGTCCAGTCAACACGCTGTACGCCGCGCAGCTGGCCAGGGGATTGGGCAACGTCATCACCGTCGAGGGCGTGCCCGGGTGCACCAGCGGTGTGGACACGAGCGGATACGTCCTCTCCGAGGGCGTGCTCAGCGTCTCCAACGGCCCCGGGTTCGGGATGTCGCTGACCGATTGGACGTAACGACGGCGGGACGCTCCGCGGCCGTCTTCGGAGGAGGCTCCGCACGCCGATTTGCCGCCGCGGGAAACGGCCTTCTATATCTTGCGGGACGCTGATGAGTTTCCGCGATCGCGTCACAGCCCGGGTTGAGGTCTTGGCCGGGACCTTTCTCAACCTGGCCTCTCCGCTGACTGCCGAGATCATCGCTCTCGCCGGGTTCGACTGGGTCGCGGTCGACCTCGAGCATGGCGCAGGCGGGGAACTCGATGCGCTGCATCAGCTGCAGGCGATCGCCCACACAGGGACCGCCGGGTTGGTGCGCATCGAATCAGCCAGCCAGGCCCGGATTGGTCACGCGCTCGACTCCGGTGCTGATGGCGTCATCGTGCCCCAGGTGCGCTCCGCGGCAGAGGCGGCTGAAGTGGTGTCCGCGTGCCGCTACGCCGGCCATCGCGGCGTCGCCCGGTTCAATCGCGCGTGGCATTGGGGCATGCGTGCTGGGCCATTGCACGACGCGGATTCGCGGGTGACGTGCTGCATCCAAATCGAACGCAGCGATGCTCTGGCCGACGTCGATTCCATCGCGGCGACCGAGGGTGTCGATGTCCTGTTCGTCGGACCTGCCGATCTGGGCCACGCCCTCGGAATAGACGGTGGGGCAGACCACCCGGACCTTCTGGCCGCCGGCGCCGCCGTGTCTGAGGCTGCCCTCCGACACGGAAAGGCCGCGGGGATTCTCGTCGCGAGCGTTGCGCAACTCGAGCACTACCACCGGCTCGGCTTCACGTTTCTCGGCTGCGCCGCCGACAGCGCACTGTTGATGCAGCGCGCGCAGGAAGTGTCGGCGACCATCCACGCGTTCGCCAAGCCCTGACAGGCGGCTGGGTCGCCGGGGGACGCGAGCCTCTCGACTCGGCCGGCTCGCATCGTCGAGCCGAGAGCTAGGCCAGATGCTCGTCGGGGGACGCCAGCCGTCGGCGAGCTTGGTCGAGCGCGGCGCGCGCGTCGTCGCTCCACTGACGGACGAGCTCGCCGGCGGGGCGGTCCTCGGCGAGCGCATGCGCCTGGCCGGCCCACAGGTTGATGGCGTCGGCGTCGCCGGCTCGGCGGCCTGCGGCGCGCAGCGGCGCGGTGAGGTGGTTGACGTGGGGGTAGGCGGGCGGCGCGTGGTCGTCGTGGTCGCGCATGAAGGCGTTGACGATCCCGCGGGCGCGCCGGCCGCTGAAGGCCCGCGTGAGGGCCGTGGGGCCCGGGCGGATCAGCGCGTCGCGGTGCGGCGGGCTGGTGGCCGCTTCGGGGCAGCGCATGAACGCGGTCCCGATCTGGGCGGCGCGGGCGCCGGCGGCGAGCACGGCGGCGACGCCGCCACCGTCGGCGATGCCACCCGATGCGATCAGCGGGAGCTCGCTGGTCCGGGCCACAAGCCGCAGCAGTGGCAGCAGCGCGACCTCGCCTCGCCCGTCGTCGTCCTCGAAGCAGCCCCGGTGCCCGCCGGCCTCCACCCCCTGCACGACCAGCGCGTCGGCACCCGCCTGGGCGGCGAGCAGCGCCTCATCCACCTCGGTCACGGTCACCCACACGGCGATCTCGAGTTCGTGCAGCCGCGCCACCACCTCGGGCTCCGGGCAGCCGAACGTGAACGACGCGATCGGCGGGCGCTCGCGGCAGACGATCTCGAGCTTCGCCTCGAGCGAATCGTCGTCGAAATGGGGCTCGCCGAGCGCGACGCCGTGCCGGCGAGCGTCGGGCTCGATCGCCTGCGCGTAGGCGGCCAGCCTGGCGTGATCGACCGGGGTCTCGGCGAGCAGGAACAGGTTGACCCCGACCGCTGCCGCCGTGAGCTCCCTGGTCCGTGCGATGTCCGCGGCGAAGCCGTCGGGGCTCGCGTAGCCGGCGGCGACGAAGCCCAGGCCGCCGGCGGCGGAGACGGCGGCCGCCAGGGCCGGCGTCGATGGTCCGCCGGCCATCGGTGCCTGGATGATCGGATGATCGAGCGCTGGAAAGTCTCTGGCCGTGCCCGCGATCCTAACCGGCACCCATGGCCCTGGCGCGGTTCGGCTGTCGGCGCGGAGCGGCGCGCAGCGCGGTCGCGCGGTTGACGCCGAGGCTTGTCCCACGGCGCTCGCGCTCCCGGGGAGCGTGGCGCTGGCGCCGGCGGCGCGCGCCTACGCGTGGTCGTCGAGCGGGCAGCAGCGCGGGTCGTTCTGCCCGGCGAGCGCCACCAGCAGGGGGTGCAGCGCCTCGCGGCTCGCCGCGTCGAGCGGCGCGAAGAACTCGTCCTCGAGCTGACGGACGATCGCGCGGATCCGCTCGAGCTCGCTCCGGCCGCTGTCGGTGATGCTGACGACATGGCGGCGGCGGTCATGGGGATCTCGCTGCCGAACGACCATGCCGCGCTGCTCGAGCGAGTCGAGCACGGCGACCAGCCGGCTGGGGTCGAGCGTGAGGGCGTCGGCGATCGTCGCCTGTGTCACGCGGTCGCCCTCGCCAAGGATCGCCAGGACGCTGTAGTCGTAGAGCTCGAAGTCGGATTCCTCGGCTCTCGCCGTCGCCTGGGACTTGAACGCCAGGCCGAGTCGGGCGAGCAGGTACCCGCTGCTCTGAGCGAGTTCCTTCGCGATGAGCTGGACGGGGCGCGGCGGATCGGCGCTGACGAGCTGGTTCATATCAGCACAAGTGTAGCGAACCGTACGGCTTTGCTATCGTGGCGTTCAACAACGATTTGGAGGTGCAAGAGATGTCGACACAAATTATTTCTTCGGCCGCGGATACCACCGCAGGCGACCGCCGTCGCTGGCTGGTCCTGGGGCTCATCGTCGCCGCACAGTTCATGGTCGTGCTCGACATCGCGATCGTCAACGTGGCGCTGCCGTCGATCAAGACCGACCTGCACTTCTCGCAGGTCAGCCTCCAATGGGTGATCACCGCGTACGCGATCCTCTTCGGTGGCGTGCTGATGCTGGGCGGGCGGCTGGCCGACCTGCTCGGCCGCCGGCGTCTGTTCCTGATCGGGCTCGGCCTGTTCACCGCCAGTTCGCTGCTCGACGGCCTCGCGTGGTCCGAGGGCTCGCTGATCGCGTTCCGCGCGCTCCAGGGGCTCGGCGCGGCGCTGCTCTCGCCCGCCGCCCTGTCGATCCTGACCACCACCTTCCAGGAGGGCCGCGAACGCAATCTCGCGCTCGGCATCTGGGGCGCGGTCTCGGGTAGCGGTGGGGCAGCGGGCGTGCTGCTCGGTGGCGCGCTGACCAGCGGCCTGAACTGGTCGTGGATCTTCTTCATCAACGTGCCGGTCGGCGTCGTGCTGATCGCCACCACCGCATTGCTGCTGCGTGAGAGCCACGCGGACCTTCAGCACCGACACTTCGACTTCGCGGGCGCAGCGTCGATCACCGGTGGCCTGATGCTGCTCGTCTTCGCGATGACCCGTGCCGCCCAGCACGGCTGGGGGACGGCGGAGTCGATCGTGCTGCTCGCGGCGTCGGCCGGGCTGATCGGCGCCTTCTTCGCGATCGAGGCGCGTTCACCCGCGCCGCTGCTGCCGCTGCGGATCTTCCGCCTGCGGACGCTGTCGGGATCGAACCTCAGCGGCCTGATGCTCGGCGGTTCGATCTTCGCCGAGTTCTTCCTGCTCACGCTGTACATGCAGCAGGTGCTCCACTACTCGGCGCTGAAGACGGGAGTCGCCTACATCAGCCTGACCCTGACGATCATCATCTTCTCCGGCGTCGCACAGGCGCTGGTGAACCGCGTGGGCGTCCGCTGGGTGCTCCCGGCTGGGATGGCGCTCTCGACCGTCGCCCTCGTCCTGTTCGCGCAACTCCCGGTGCACGGCCACTACTTCAGCGACCTGTTCCCGGCGTTCATGATCAGCGGCCTCGGGCTCGCGTTCGCCTTCGTGCCGGTGTCGATCGGCGCCCTCACCGGCGTGCGACCGGCCGATGCCGGAGTGGCCTCGGGCCTGATCAACACCAGTCAGCAGGTCGGAGGCGCGGTCGGGGTCGCCGTGGCCACGACGGTCGCGACGACGCTCACCGCGCACTTCGTCACCGCGCACGCCGGGTCGAGCCCACTGAGCGGAGTGGCGCTGACCCACGGCTTTCACGCCGCGTTCTACGTCCTCGCCGGCATCGCCGGCGCCGGTGCGTTGTTTGCCGCGCTGCTGCTCGAACGCCAGCCAGCCGGCGAGCGGACGCTGGCGCTCGCCGGAGAGGCCATGCCCGAACTCGAAGCCGCCTGATCCGCGGACCCCGACTCATGCGCAGCGCGGACGGCGTCCGCGCTGCGCGATCCGCGGTGAGGTCGTCTCTAGGCGATCCTCGCCAGCGCGGGGCTGGCGGCGGGGCGGTCGGGTGGCACGCAGACCATTCCTTCGCTGAATCCGGCCGAGCCGATCGCGAAGGCGGCGTTGAACCGGTCGAGGTTGACCAACGTCAGCAGCGCGGTGAGCTCGACGAGCTGCTTGTCGCTGAAGTGCTCCTTCATCCGCTCGAGCAGAACGTCTGAGACCTCGACCGGGGTCCGCATCACCGCGACGGTGTAGTCGAGCGCCAGCTTCTCGCGTGCGGTGAACAGGTCGCTCTGGCCGTAGCGCGGCAGCGCCAGCAGCTCCTCGTCGGAGAACCCGGAGTTGCGGCAGATCTGTGAGCCGAGATCGACACAGAACTCGCACCCGATCATCTGCGCGCCCTTCAGCTCGACGAGGTACTTGAGCCGCTCATCGACGGAGGTCCCCTTGCGCACCGCCTGGTTGAATTTGCCCATCGCGAACATCATCTTCGGCTGGTGGGCCCAGATCTCCATCGGCTCGATCCCGCTGCCGGCCTGCGGCTCGCGGCCGGTCAGCTTCTTCATCATCCTCGGCCCGAGCCTGTAGACCAGCTTGACCATCGGCCCGGCCTTGCTCTTCGATACGCCGTTGATGCGTGCCATCGGGCACCTCCTGTCACATTGCTTGGGGTCCGGGGGTCTATCTCGTATGACCCGCGAGACCCGGAGGGTGTGACCGCGATGGACGAACTCGAGCTCGCCGACCGCTTCGACGGCCAGCGGCCCCAGCTGCGGGCGGTCGCCTACCGGATCCTCGGCTCGTTGAGCGAGGCGGACGACGCCGTGCAGGAGGCGTGGCTACGGCTGTCGCGGACCGGCGCCGCGCAGATCGACAGCCTCGAGCCGTGGCTGAGGACGGTCGTCGCCCGGATCTGCCTGAACATGCTGCGGTCCCGCCGGACCCGCAGCGAGCAGCCGCTCGACGGCTTCATGCCGGAGCCGATCATCGACGACCCGGCGGCCGGGACCGATCCCGAGCACGAAGCGTTGCTGGCGGACGCGGTCGGGATCGCCCTGCAGGTCGTCCTCGACACCCTCACCCCGCCGGAGCGACTCGCGTTCGTGCTGCACGACATGTTCGCGGTGCCGTTTGCGGAGATCGCGGCGATGGTCGACCGCTCAACCGGGGCCACGCGCCAGCTGGCCAGCCGCGCCCGCCGCCGCGTGCGCGAGTCGGCGCCGGCGCCGGACCCCGACCTGACCCGCCAGCGGGCGGTCGTCGACGCCTACTTCGCGGCCGCCCGCGAGGGCGACCTGCAGGCGCTGGTGGCGGTGCTCGACCCGGGCGTCGTACTGCGCGCCCATCGCCGCGACGGCGACCCGTTCGAGCTGCACGGCGCCGCACGCGTCGCGCAGGGGGCCATGGCGGCGCGGCGTTTCGCGCCCTACGTTCGGCCGGCGCTGGTCAACGGCGCCGCCGGCGTGGTCGCCTTCGACGGCGAGCGGCCGTTCGCGGTGCTGGCCTTCACGGTCGTCGACGACCGTGCGGTGGCCATCGACGTGTTCAACGACCCCGAGCTGGTCGGCAAGCTCGAGATCCGCGGGATCACCGCCTGAGCGGCCCGCGGCCGACGGCCGGCGTCACGCGAACTCGGCGTCGGTTCCGACCGCGGCCCGCGCGCGGCGGCGGTTCGCGTGCGTCGCGACGAGCAGTATCCCGACGCCCAGCAGACCGGCGCCCGTGAGCAGGGCCAGACCGTACCCGCGGGCCTCGGCCGCGGCGACGGCGCCGTGATGGGCGCCGAGCAACGACCGCGTGTGGGCCGCGGCGATGACCGTCAACGCGGCGAGGCCGATCGAGCCGCCGACCTGGCGGCCGGCGTTGAACAGCCCCGAGCCCAGGCCAAAATGCTCGCTCTCCAATTCGGAGGTCAACAGCACGCTGATCGCCAGGAAGCAGATCGATCCGCCCAGGTTGAAGAGCATCGACGGCAGCACGACCTGCGTGAGGATGCTGCCATGCGTGCCCCAGCGCGAAAGCCACACGATCCCGGCGGTCTCCACGACCAAGCCGGCGATGGCCACGAAGCGCGGGCCGTAGCGCGTCGTCAGCGAGGACGTGAAGACGGGCGTGGCGATCGCGACCATCACGAACGGCATCATCAGCAGGCCCGTGTCGAACGGGCTGTAGCCGCGCACCTGCTGCAGGTCCAGCGACAGGAAGTAGATCGTCGCGGTCACCACGGCGCCGTGGATCAGCATCATCGTGGTGGCCGTCGCCACCGGTCCGCGTCGGAGGATCGCGAACGGGATCAGCGCGTTGGAGGCTCGGGACTCGACCACGCCCGCGGTGGCAAACAGCGCGCCGGCGATCGCGAACACCACCAGCGAGCGCGTCGAGCCCCATGAGTGCGACTCGGTGTTGACGACGCCGTAGACCAGCGCGGTCAGCGCCGCCGTGACGCTCAGCGCCCCGGGAACGTCAAGACGCCGTGCCCGGCGCTCCGTGCGCTCCGTCCGCGGCAGCGCGATGCCGCCGAGCACGAGCACGAGCAGGCCGAGCGGCACGTTGACGAACAGCACCGACCGCCAGCCCAGCACGTCGGTCAGCGCGCCCCCGAGGAGCACGCCCAGCGCGCCGCCGCTGGCCGACGTCATGCCCCACACGGCGAGCGCTCGGGTCCGCGCCCGCGGCTCGGTGTAGGCCGACATCAGCAGACTCAGCGTCCCGGGCGCGAGCAGCGCCGCGCCAACCCCCTGCACCGCTCGCGCCCCCAGCAGCCAACCGCCGTCGGGTGCGACGCCGCCGGCGAGGCTCGCCGCCGAGAAGATCAGCCCGCCGACCAGATACACGCGCTTGCGGCCGAAATGGTCGCCGAGGCGCCCGCCGAGCAGGATCAGCCCGCCCAGGGTCAGCAGGTAGGCGTTGACGACCCACTGCAGGTCGCTCGTGCTGAGATCCAGTCCGCGCCGCATCGCCGGCAGCGCCACGTTCACGATCGTCGCGTCGAGCACGACCATGAACTGACCGAGACAGGTCGCCGCCAGCGGTGCCCACACGGGCACGCGACGCGACGACGATCCGACACTCACTTCGACCAACCCTATCC
>DATLQS010000048.1:0-66241 GCA_035535075.1 Solirubrobacteraceae bacterium | reverse complement strand
GAGATCTTTCGCCTGCCCCACCCGCGCGATGCCCGCGGGCATGAGCAGCGATTCGCCCGCTACGCGGTCGTTGTGCAAGCCGACGAGTTCATCGGCCTCAGCACCGTCCTGGTGGCGCCTACCTCCGCGAGCGCCCGGCCGGCGAGCTTCCGCCCCGTCATTGCGCTTGACGGCCGCGACACACACGTCCTTGTCGAACAGACGACCGTGGTCGACCCGCAGCGCCTCGGACGACCGGCCGGCCGACTCGACCCCGACGAGCTACGCGCCATCGACCAAGCGCTCAGCCTCCTGCTCGGACTCTAGCGACCACCACCGCCACCGCCGCCGTGACCACACGTCGCCGCCCGCACTTGTCCAGACCAGCCACTTGAACCGGGACGTCGAACCCGAAAGTGGCCCAAGCGCCTGGCACAACACTGCGGTTTGCCGCACGACCTGCGCGCCCCGCACCGCCGGAAAGCTCCGCATCGATCCGCACGGAACCGCTGGCCGCTCCGCACGCCGGTCACTCCGACCGCACACTGGCGGCCCGAGCACGCCCGACCAGCAGCGAAACGCCTGCAAACCCGGGCCAGCGCCACTACGGGGGACCCAGGAATCGAACCTGGCGTTGCGGTTTTGGAGACCACCGTGTTACCGATACACCAGTCCCCCACGGAGTCGCTCAGTCTAATGGCCGCGAACGCGGCGATGGCTCTCGTCCGCCATCTTCGCCCGGACGCCGCCGGCCCTCCGGCGTGAACCACTAAAATCGTCGCGGAGGCGGTCGAGCGCGGGTCGGCCTCGCCCGCATGGAAGGACACGCGATGGCCGTTGGCGGCCCCGTGCAGCTGGAGCGCCGGCGTATCGACGAACTGATCGAGCGCGAGCTTGCCGAGCTCAACGCCCGCACCGCAGGCTCGCACGCGATGTACGACCGTGCCCGCCGGTCGCTCAGCGGCGGCGTCGCCTCGTCCTACCAGGTTCGCGATCCGTGGCCGATCTACCTCGTCGACGGGGAGGGCCCGCGGGTCCGCGACGTCGACGGCAACGAGTACTGGGACTTCCACAACGGCTTCGGCTCGATGGTCCAGGGCCATGCCCACCCGGCGATCGTCGCGGCGGTGCGCGAGCGCGTCGCCCTCGGCACGCACTTCGCCGCGGTGACCGAGGACGCGATCGTCGTCGCCGAGCAACTGCAGGAGCGCTTCGGACTCGCCCGCTGGCGTTTCGTCAACTCCGGCTCCGAGGCCACGATGGACGCGATCCGGATCGCGCGCGGCCTGACCGGGCGCGACACGATCATGAAGATCTTCGGCTCATACCACGGCCACCACGACGCCGTCATGGTCTCGATCGGGGTCCCCTACGACGAGATCGGCGATCGCGACAACCTCGCCTCGCTGCCCTACGGCGCGGGCATTCCCGCGGCCGTGGCCGAGCTGACGATCGCGGTGCCGTTCAACGACGCCGACGCGATGGAGCGCCGGATCGAGCGCCTCGCGCGCGAGGGCCGCACACCGGCCTGCGTGATCATGGAGGCGGCGATGATGAACCTCGGGGTGGTGCTCCCGGAGCCGGGCTACCTCGAGGAGGTTCGCGCGATCACCGCGCGCCACGGCATCGTGCTGATCTTCGACGAGGTCAAGACGGGACTCGCGATCGCCGCCGGCGGCGCGACCGAGCGTTTCGGCGTGACCCCCGACATGGTCACGCTGGCCAAGACGCTCGGCGGCGGGCTGCCAGCCGGGGCGATCGGCGCCAGCGAACGGGTGATGGCGGTCGTCGAGGACGGCAGCGTCTACCAGGTGGGCACCTACAACGGCAACCCCCTGTCGATGGCGGCCGCCCGCGCGAGCCTCGAGCATGTGCTCACACCGGCGGCCTACCGCCACCTCGACGAGCTCAACGACCGCATCGTCAGGGGCTGTAACGGCGTCATCGAGCGCCACCAGCTGCCCGGCTACGCGATCGGCGCCGGATCGAAGGGCTGCGTGACGTTCTCGCCCGCGCGGATCGTCGACTACGAGAGCTTCAAGGCCAACCAGGACGTCGCCGTCACCGAGCTCGCCTGGCTGTGGAACATGAACCGCGGCATCTACATGACCCCGGGCCGCGAGGAGGAGTGGACGCTCTCGGTGACCCACCCGCCCGAGGCGGTCGACGATTACGTGCGCGTCTTCGACGAGATGGCGGCGGCACTCACGGCCTGAGCGCCGGGGGCCCTCGGCCGGCGATCAGAGCTTCGGCGCGTACGCTCGGTACTCGTCGCGAATAGCGTCGTCGGTGCCGAGAAAGGCGTGCTTGGTCATGTCCGGGCTGTAGCGGCTCGCCGGCGGCTCGTGCCCGACCGCCTCGGCGAGGCTGCGAATGTGGTGCGGTCCCGCGCCGCAGCAGACGCCGAGATAGCGCACGCCGAGCTCAAGCGCGGCGGTGCCGAACGCGGCCGTCTCGTACCGGTTGCAGGTGAACGGGTCAAGCGCCGTGGGAAACGGTCGCCCGTCGAACTGAGGGTCGCGCAGCGACTGGAACGTCGGCTGTCCCTCGTCGGTGCGAAAGGGAACCGGCACCCCCGCCACGTGACAGTCGACCTGCTCGCGGATCGCACGCAGCAGCGGCAGCATGGTGCGTGGGCCGCGGATGCAGTTCAGGCCGACGACATCGGCCCCCGCAGCCTCCAACCGCCCACACGCTTCGGCCGGCGTCCAGCCCTCGCGCGTCACCGGCTCCTGGTGGATCGCGAGCGTGATCACCGTCGCCAGGCCGGTCTCCTTCATCACGTCGAGCGCGATCAGCGCCTCTTCTCCCCACGAGAAGGTCTCACCGACCAAGTAGTCGACGTTGGCGTCGACGGCCCATCCGACCTGCTCCTCGAACATCGCCCGCACCGTTGCGCGAGAGCCCGCGTCCGGGGTGAACACGTTGGTGTTGGAGAGGTCGCCGGCGAGCAGCGTCCCCGTCTCCGATGCCACCTCGCGGGCCAGTTCGAGCGCGCGGCGGTTCAGCTGCTCGACGAGATGCTCCTTGCCGATCACGCGCAGCTTCTCGCGATGCGCGTAGTAGGTGAATGCCTGGACGACATCCGAACCCGCGTGGACGAATTCACGATGCAGCTGCGAGACGACGTCGGGATGCTCGAGCACCACCTCCGGGACGAACGCACCAGCCTGCAGGTAACCACGCCGCTCGCATTCGAACAGGTAGCCCTCGGCGCAGACGATCGGACCGTCGGCCAGCCGCTCCAGCAGACCGCCCCTCTCAGTCGACATCGCCCCAGCCTACACCGGTCGGCTCGGGCGAACGCTGGCGTGGGTGGCCAGGAACGCCCGCAGCTCGTCGTCGGTCACCGGAGTGATCGCCACAGGCGCCGCCACGCCCAGCGCTCGGAGCGCCTGCGCCAGGCCGGCGCGGTCGCCAACGCGGACCACATCGTAGTCGTGGCGCACGAACTCCTCCACGTGCTCGGCGACCTGGTCCAGCAGCGGCCCGGCGACGTCGTCCGGGTACCACTCCGGCGGGAGCTGGATCGCGCCCCAGTCCTCGCCGGCGAGCACCGCGAGCACATCGAGGCCGCCGGGCGGGGGGTTCACGAACTCGTCGGCGACGAGCGCAACGCGAAACCCACGAGCGTCGGCGTCCACGGTCAGCGGGCCTCGAGAAACGACGCGAACGCGGCGCGCTCGGTTTCCGGGTCGTGCTCGGGGAGCACGTAGGTGACGCCCGTCGCCCGTGGCGCCGGGGCCCCGCGCGCGTCGAGCGCCGCCAGCAACTCCTCGACCAGGATCCCGCGCCCGGGCACGAGGTCCGTGGCCTCATCCGGCCATTGCGGCCGCCCGCCGCGCAGCGGGTCCGATGATGTCACCCGGATGCCCATGGACGGGCTCCCGTCGACGCCGACGAGCACCACCTCGTCGCCGCGCTCGAGATGGGCCGCGACCGCGCCGGCCACGCCCTCGGCGATGCGCCGGCAGTGTCGTCTGAACGCCGATGTGTCGTACTGCTCCCGCACGGCCCAGAAGCGGTTCAGGCCTGTGAACGTGAGCTCCGGGCACGGCATCTGCGCAAGCTCCCAGCCCCGGGCGTGAAGCTCGTCGACCAACGGCGAGTAGACCCCGGGACAGCGGGCGCCGCCAGCGGTTCTGGCGTTCTGGTTGAGCAGGCAGTGCGCCACGAACGCGACCTTGGCCACGCGCTCGAGGATACCGGTGCGGACTTCGCACGCGGTGGCGTACGGTACGCGCATGTCCGCCGCACGCGATCGGTCCACGCGGCCAGAGTCCCTGTTGGTCCCCGCCGCCCGGAGCCTGCCCTCCAACGCCGCATACCTCGCGCATCTGGACGCCGGCGCCGGGGGGGCCCCGCTGATCCGGCTGGCGTCGAACGAGAACAGCGAGCCGCCGTCACCACGCGTTCGGGAGGCGCTCGAGCGGTCCTACGGCGACGCCAACCGATCACCCTCGACACGACCGCCGCTGCGTCTCGCGCTCGCGGCGCGCTTCGGCGTTTCGCCCGAGCGGATCCTGCTCGGGGCCGGCTCGACCGAGCTGATCGACGCGACGATCCGGACGTTCGTGCGGGCGGGCGACGAGGTGATTCTGCCGCGGCCCTCGTGGCCGGTCTTTCGGCGGCGGCTCGCGGCGCTCGAGGCCGACGTGGTCGAGGTGCCGCTCTCTCCCGGCCCGCACTCCTACGAGTACGACCTCGATCTACTGCTCGGCGCCGTGAGCGACCGCACCAAGTTGATCGTGCTGTGCTCGCCGAACAACCCGACCGGCAACTCGCTGACCCTCGACGCGGTCCGCCGCTGCGCGCAGGCCGGGCCCATGCTCCTACTCGACGCCGCCTATGCCGATTTCGATCCGGGCGTCGACCTCTCGCCACTCGTCCACGAGCACCGCAACGTCGTTCTCGCGCGAACCTTCTCCAAGGCGTATTGCCTCGCCGGCCTGCGCGTCGGCTACGTCGTCGGCGACGCGAACGTGCTCGACCACGTCGACCGCTTCCTCGTGCCCGGCAGCTCGGTGAGCTCTGCCTCCCTGCGAGCCGGCCTCGCCGCGCTCGAGGACGAGGAATATCGGCGCCGTCAGGTGGCGCGGATTCTCGCCGAGCGTGAGCGGCTGCTCGGCCGCCTGCGCGATCTCGGCGTAACTGCGTACGAGTCACGCGGCAACTTCGTCGCCTTCGATGCGGCGGCCCATCCCGGCCAGGCCGTCGGGCTGGTCGGCGGCGTGCGTGCGCAGGGCGTGGTGATCAGGGCGATGGACGAGGGCATCGTCCGTGTCAGCGTCGGGACACGCTCGGAAAACGATGCCGCGATCGCCGCGATCGCGGCGGTTCGCGGCGCCGCGGCAGCGGCCTAGTTGGCCCTACCCGGCCGCGTCCGCGAGCGCCAGGACGGTGGCGAGCAGGACGTTCGCGCCGTTGACGCAGTCCTGCCAGTGCGTGTGCTCCGCCGGGTCGTGGCTGACCCCGCCGACCGAGCGAACGAAGATCATGCCGCTGGGCGTCACGGCGGCGAGCGCCTGGGCGTCATGACCGGCGCCCGAGACCAGCTCGAGCGTGCTCACACCGACGGCGTGAGCTGCCTCGGCGATCGCGCCACGCACCGAGCGGTCGAGCTCTGTCGGCTCCCAGCGCCCGACCGGCTCGACGCCGAGCGTGAGACCCGCGGCGCTCGCCTCGCGAGCTGCGGCGGCGAGCAGCGCCGCCTCCAGCGCTTCGAGGCGCCGCAGGTCCGGCGAGCGGAACTCGAGCGCCAGCTGCGCCCGCCCGGGCACCACGTTGAAGGCGCCCGGCTCGATCGCGATGTCGCCGACGGTGGCCACGCAGCCGGGAAAGTCGCGGACCACCGTCTGCTCGACGGCAACCACCAAGCGCGCCGCGCCGAGCGCTGCGTCCTTGCGGGCGCCCATCGGCGTCGTGCCGGCATGGCGGCGCTCGCCGTCGAAGCTGAGCCGGAACGAGCGCGACCCGGCGATCGCGGTCACGACCCCGATGTCGATGCGCTCGCGCTCGAGCACCGGGCCCTGCTCGATGTGCAGCTCGAGATACCCGGCGAGCGTCGCGGGCTCGCGCCGCGCGTGCGCCAGGCCGTGCTCGGTCAAGCCGGCCCGCGCGAGCCCGCTGGCCAGCCCGTCGCGCCCGCCGCGTGGTGCGCGAAGGATCTCCGGGGTCAGCGTCCCGGCGAGCGCCCGGCTCCCCAGCAGCCCCACCAGCGAGCCCTCCTCGTCGGTGAAGTCGATCGCCTCGAGCGACACGGGCAGCTCAAGCCCCGCATCCTTGACCGCTCGCAGCGCCTCGAGCGCGGCCACGACGCCGAGCGCGCCGTCGTAGCGACCCCCGGTCGGAACCGAGTCGAGATGGGATCCGACCAGCAGCGTTCGCGCGGCGGGCGACGCGGCTGGGAGGACGGCGGAATGGTTGCCCGCCGCATCGACGCGCGCCTCGAGCCCGGCCACCGTCGCGCGCTCGAGGAACCAGGCGCGCGCCGCGAGATGGGAGTCGCTGAACGTCGTCCGCCGTACGCCACCGTCGGCTGTGCCGCCGATCGTCGCGAGCTCGTCGAAGTCCCTCCGCAGCCGATCGGCGTCGACACGGGTCGCCGCTCCCGCTGCGCGTAGGCTATGCGCCGTCATGGGCGACATGATCCCCGACCGCGTGCGGGAGCGCGACCTTGTCGGCTATGGCCGCCTACCACCCCGGTTCGCGTGGCCGGATGATGCCCGGGTCGTGGTGAACATGGTGCTGGTCTACGAGGAGGGCTCCGAGTACTCGGTGCTGTGGGGCGATGATCGCAACGACGGTTGGGGGGAGTACGCCGACCCGGGAGTCCAGCCTCCGCAGCGCGACAAGGGCACGGAGTCCCACTACGAATACGGAAGCCGGGCGGGCGTGTGGCGGCTGGCGCGGATCTTCGAAGCAGCCGGGATTCCGGTGACCGTGTCGGCCGCGGCGGTCGCGCTCGAGCTCAACCCGCAGGTGGCCGAGTGGATGCGTGAGCACGATCACGACCTGCTCGGTCACGGCTGGCGCTGGATCGAGCACTGGACCCTCTCGCGCGAGCAGGAGCGCGTGGCGCTCCGGCAGGCGATCGAGACCTACGAGCGCGTCCTGGGCGCGCGCCCGCTCGGCTGGAACTGCCGTGGCTGGCCAAGCGAGAACACCCGTGAGCTGCTGATCGAGATCGGCGGCTTCCTCTACGACTCCGATTCCTCGGCCGACGATCTCCCGTTCTACGAGCGATCACGCGAGGAGCCGTTCCTGGTCATTCCCTATTCGAAGACCTACAACGACTCCCGCTTCCTGATGAATCCGGGCTTCAGCAGTCCGCGCGACTTCCTGGACACGCTGACGATGGGGCTGGACGAGCTGCTTCGCGAAGGCGAGCAGCGCCCGGCGATGATGACCGTCGCCGTCCACGCGCGTTGGTCGGGACAGGCCGCCCGCGCAGCGGCGGTTCGCCTGTTCCTGGAGCACGCGCGCGCGCAGCCGGGGGTGCGTTTCATGCGCCGGTGCGACATCGCCACCTGGTGGCTCGAGCACAACCCGCCGCTGTGAGCGGCGAGCTTGAGACCGGCCGCATCGGGCTGTTCAGCGCGTGCCTCCCGGGCTGGGACTCGCGCCGCGTGATCGACGTCGCCGTCTCGGTCGGGTTCTCGGCGATCGAGTGGGGCAGTGGGCCCGGACATGCGATCGAGCGTCCCCAGCGCGGCTCCGAGCTGCGGGATCGCTGCGATCGTGCCGGAGTGCTCACCGGCGGTGTACTGGTCCAGGACCCCGATGTCACCTTCGCCACTCCGCGGCGCGCCGCGCGCCACGTGGCCCTCGCGGTCTCGCTCGGCGCAACATACCTTCGTCTGTTCGCCCCGCGCTACCGGGGCGGTTCACTCCACCGCGAGCAACGGCGGGCCCGCGAGGGAGTCGACTTCATCGTCGAGTTGGCTGCTCCGCACGGCCTCGTCGTCCTCGTCGAGACCTCGCCGGCGACGCTCGCGCCGGCGCCTGACCTGGCTGCCGCGCTTGTCGAGCAGCACCCACCCGAGCGCGCCGGCGTGCTCTATGACCCGGGCAACATGGTGATCGAGGGCCATGTCGCACCCGGGCTCGCGATTGCGCGCCTCGGCAGCCGGCTGCGCCACGTCCACGTGAAGAACGTCGCCTGGTCCCGACGCGCGGAAGTCTGGCGATGGCGTCACGCCGGGTTGACGCAGGGGATGCTGAACTGGCGCGACATCCTCGCGGCACTCGCCGCCGTGCCCTACACCGGCCGGTTCTCGATCGACCACCTCGGCGGCGTGGCGACGCGCGCGCGGCTGCGAACCGAGAGCGATCAGCTGCAGGGGCTCGTCGTGGAGGCCTTCGCTCCCCACGCTGCTCTCGATCACGGCCCGCGGCCCGAAGGGCGCCAGCATCGCGGCTGAGCGCCTGGACGGGCGCGTCGCCGTGGTGACCGGCTCGGCTTCGGGCATCGGCCGAGCGATCGCGATCCGCCTCGCCGAGGAGGGCGCGTCGGTCGTCGTGTCCGACGTGCGCCGCGAGCCGCGCGAGGGCGGCGAGGCGACCGACGCGGTGATCGCGTCACGCGGGGGCACGTGCATCCGCGTCGACGCCGACATCTCGCGGTGGGATGACGTCGACGGCCTCGTGTCGGCTGCGGTCACCCGGTTCGGGCGCTTGGACGTCTTCGTGAACAATGCGGCGGTCGCAGGAGCGGCCTCCAAGTCGCTGCTCGAGACGACCGAGGACGATTGGGACGCGATCATGGCGGTCAACCTGCGCGGCGTGTTCCTGTGCTGCAAGCGGGCGATCTCGGAGATGATCGAGCAGGCACCGATCGGCGAGGTACGCGGTCGCGTCATCAACATCTCCTCCCAGCACGGCATGGTCGGCTCACCAGGCCACGTCGCCTACTCGACCAGCAAGGGCGGCGTGGTGAACCTCACCCGTCAGCTCGCGGTCGACTACGGGCGCCACGGAATCCTGGTCAACGCGGTCGCGCCCGGGAAGGTCATGACCGGATCACCGGAGGCGTCCCACCCCGAGGTGACCGCCTACGCCTGGTCGCGCACGCCGTTCTCGCGCCTGGGCCGGCCCTCGGATGTCGCCGCGGCGGCCGCCTTCCTGGCCTCCGACGATGCGCTCTACGTCTCCGGTACGAACCTGCTGGTCGACGGCGGCTGGATGGCGTATTGAGACCGAGCGGCCCGCGACTACCGGGGCTCGCCGGCCGGGGCCGTCGGCAGCCCGGCAGCACGCCAGGCCTGAAAGCCGCCGTCGAGGTCGGTGGCGCGGGCGAAGCCCAGCTCTTGCAGCGTCACCGCGGCGAGGCTTGACGCCCAGCCCGCGTCGCACGTCAGGATCACGTGATCGTCGAGGCCCGGGGCGTCCGGGTGGCGCGCCGTGCTCGCCGGGTCAAGCCGCCATTCGAGGACGTTTCGGGCGATCACCAGCGCTCCGACGATCACCCCGTCGTTGGCGATCTGGGAGTCGGAGCGTATATCGATCAGTGTCGCGCCGGAACGCATCGCGTCGAA
Source organism: Solirubrobacteraceae bacterium (assembly GCA_035535075.1). Lineage (GTDB taxonomy): Bacteria > Actinomycetota > Thermoleophilia > Solirubrobacterales > Solirubrobacteraceae > Palsa-513. The sequence goes on along the minus strand of DATLQS010000048.1, from coordinate 56,726 downwards.
CGCCGCGGGCGGATCGAGCCGCTTCAGCCGGCGACGCGCCTGCGCGAGAAGTTCATCGATCGTCGTTCGGGCCATGGTGCCGGCGGGCATGTGCAGCGCCCGCGTTCAGACGCCGCTGAATCTAGCAGTCGCGGCCGCACCGCGGGGGTCCATCAGAGGCCGGCGAGGGCACCTGATCGGACCAGCCGCAGAACGCCCTCGATGTCGCGCGGCGGCGCTTCGCCCTCCCCCGTGAACCCGACCTCCTGCCGTACGAGGTCGTACAGCCGCCGCGTGGCGCGGCCGAGACGCGGAACGCCCCGAAGGTCGATCGCCTGCGCCGCGATCACGAGCTCGGTGGCGACGATACGCTCGCCGAGCACCACCATCTCGCAGACGCGACGGCCGGCGAGCGGAGCCATCGTGATCCGGTCGGTAAGGCCGCCGTCGCGCGACGATCCCGTGACCTCGAACGACACCGGCCCGGCGAGCAGCCGCGCCTCGGCGGCGAGCGCCTGCCCGATCAGGCCGAGCTCCGAGAGGGCGAGGTCCACCCCACCGGCGCGAGCAGCGAGATTCTGCGGGAGGCCCGAATACGACTCCTGCAGCAGCTTCTCGAGCCGCTCGTAGGCGCTCGTCAACAGCGGTGCGAGGGCGATCCGCAGGTAGTCGAGACACGAGGCCAGGGGCAGGACGTCGAAGTTCCCCACCGAGATAAGGCGGTCCTCCTCGGCCAAGACGAGGGGATTCTCCTGCGAGGCGTTCAGCTCGATCGCGAGCTGCCCGGTCGCGAACGCGAGCGTGTCCCGAGCAGCTCCGTGGACCTGTGGAATCGAACGGAACGTCACCGGATCCTGGAGGTTGCGCGCCGATCCGGCATCCCACAGCCAGCTGCCGTCGAGGATCGCCCGCAGGCGTGCGAGCGTGGCCACGAGTCCGGGAAACGGACGTACCCGGCCGACGGCTGGATGCAGGATCGTCAGATTGGCGGCGAACGCCTCCAGATCGAGCGCCGCCGCCGCGTCGGCGGCGTCGAGCAGACGCGTGTAGTCCGCAACGGCAAGGGCCGCGATCGCCGTGGAGAACGCATTGTTGCTGACGAGCGCGAGCCCCTCCTTCGCCGCCAGCTCGAAGTCACCGAGCACCCCCGCCGCGAGATCGCCGAGCGGAATCAGGTCCGCCTGGCCGATCGATCCGAGCATGTGCACGCGCGGGCACTCCTGATCGTTGAGCGCAGCGACAAGCCGCTGCGCGAGCTCGGGACGAACACCGGGAGTGCCGCTGACAAATCCGTTGGCGAGGCGCAGAAGCGTCCCGCGGACGATGTCCTCGGCCGCGTCCGGACCCTGGCCGACCGCGGAGCCCGACACCATCAGCCGGTTGAACTCGCGCATCTTCCGCAGGTCGATCCGGAAGCTCTTGGCGGGCCCAACGCCGGTCGTCAGGCCGTAGACCTCGTCCCCACGCGCGAGCGCGTGCTCGACGACGGCCCGCATCTGCGCCATCGCCGCGAGCGCTGCCGGGTCGATCTCCACGCGCTCCGCGTGCCGCGCGACGCGCACCATCTCGGCGACCGTCAGCTGATGGCCCGTCAGGACGATTGTCACCTGTTCACGCTCCGAGCCTCCTCCGCGCGCCGGCCACGCGTGCCGCCGGGCCGTGCATCCGCTGTAACCCGTCGGACGGTCCGCTCTCGCCCATCGCCGAGGGCAGACAGAGACTGCCACACGAGCCGGATCGACGTCAGGTTTCCTGGTCGATGGCAGACCCCGGCGGCCGCCGGTTCGCGCCGGCGTCGGGCGAGCGATCGTCGACGTTCCTCCCGCCGAGCAGCAGCCATGCGGCAGCGACCAGCGTCAGCGGGACCAGCGTGGCGAACGCGGCCCGATTCCCGGCTGACTGCGCGATCGCGCCGCCCACCACCGGTCCGACGACCGAGGAGGTCGCCCAGCCGGCGTTCGTGAACCCGAGCGCCGTCGCCGCACCGACTCCGGCCGCCTCGCCTGCGGCGGCGGCGATCGGGTAGGCGATCGTCGTCATGGTCGCGTGCAGGGACGATCGAACGAGCACGAAGGCAGCGAGCGGGACAGTCGCGCCACCGCTGACCGGCAGCGCCAGCGATGCGCCCATCGCGAGCGTTGCGAATCCGGCCGCTCGCACCGTCGCGGCTCGCGCGCCGAGCCGGCTCACGGACACGCTGGCGAGGATGTACAGCACGGCGGCCGCGGCGAGCAGAACCGAGATCGCGTTGATCGAGACGCCGTTGGCCCGCAGTTGGATCGGCACGAGCAGGTTGGTAACGCTGTTCGTCAGTCCCGCAATGATCATGATCACGACGGGGGCGACCACCAGGCGACCCCGGCGCGCGGATCTCCAGGTCGACGCCGACGAGGCCGCGGCGCGCGTCACCGGCGTCGTGAGGACGGGCCAGCGCGAGAGCGCGACCGCGATCAGCACGGCCAGTCCGGCGATCAGCGCGAACGGAATGCCGACCCCCGCCTGGGTCGCAAGAACGCCCGCGAACGCCGGGCCGATCGACACGGCGACGCCGCTGACCGGAATCGTCGCGCCGAGCCTGGCCGAGCGCCGTTCGACGCTTCCGCCTTCGGACAGATACGCGACCGCGGCTGTCCAGACGGTACCGAAGGCGATCCCGAAGACCGCCCGACTGACAAGCAGCAGCCAGAAGGCATGCGCGAGGCCCTGTCCGAGCGACGAGACGGCGATCAGCCACCCTGCACCGACGGACAGCCGCCGCGAGCCGATGCGGTCGCTGACGAGACCGATCGGCAGGACGACGAGGAGGGTCGAGAAGCCGGAGGCGGCGAACAGCTCGCCGAGTTGCACGCGAGAGAGGTGCAGCTGCTGGGCGTAGAGCGGTCCGAGCGGGGCGAGTGACGACTGCACCATCCCGGCGATGAAGATCAGCCCGTAGGCGGGCACCAGGCGGGCGGGAATCCGCCGCAGCGTCGCTGCCGCGGCGGGCAGCAACCCCGCGCGTGTCCGGCGTGACCAGCGGGAAGGCACCGCTCCGCGCCGACCGCCCGTCAGCGCGAGACCGGCGCGGCGGCCGGTGTCGCAGCCATGGCCTGGCCGTATCCGCGGGCGATGAGCCGGCCGCGACCGGCTTCGCCCAGCAGCTCGCCGTGGTCGACGATCAGCTGCCCGCGGCTGATCGTCGAGACCGGGAAGCCGCGAAGCGCGAAGCCCTCGTAGGTTGAGTGGTCGATATTCGAGTGAAGGCGCTCGGCAGCGACTGTCAGCTCGCGCTGCGGATCGAAGAGGACCAGATCGGCGTCAAAGCCGGGGCGGATCTGACCCTTGCGATGCAGCCCGTGCACCTGGGCGGGACGCGAGCAGCAGACGTCGACCCAGCGGTTCAGGCTGAGGCGCCCGGCTCCGACCCCATAGCTGTGGATCAGGGCCAGGCGGAGCTCGATCCCGCTGGTCCCGGGCGGTGTGTAGAGCGTCCCCGTGGCGTCGCGAGCGCGCCGGCGCGGACCGTGGTCCGTCGAGACGATGTCGAGTGAGTGATCCGCCAGTCCGCCCCACAACGCGTCGCGATCGCGCTCGCCTCGAAGCGGTGGGCTGAGCACGAGGGCGCTCCCGTGGAGCGGATCCTCGAGCGCCGCAGCATCGAGCAGCGCGTGGTGCGCGCACACCTCGCCATACACCTCCTGGCCTCGCGTGCGCGCGGCGCGGATCTCCCGCACGCCCTCGGTGGCGGTCACGTGGAATATCAGGCAGCGCGCGCCGGCGACGTTCGCAAGCGCCAGGGCACGGTGGATCGCCTCACCCTCGAGCGCGCCGGGTCGAGCGCTCAGATGCCAGCGCGGGCCGGTGTGCCCGGCCGCCAGGTTCTGGCGCGTGAGCTCATCGATGATCTCGCGGTTCTCGGCGTGCACGATGGCGAGCCCGTTCGCCGCGGCCACCTCCTGCATCGCGGCGAAGATGATCGCGTCGGGCAGCGCATAGCCGTCGTAGTTCATGAACAGCTTGATGCTCGGGAATCCCATGCTCACGATCGCCGGGATCTCGGCCACGCGCGCGCGGCTCGGCTCGCGAAGGTTGACGTGCACGCCGTAGTCGATCAGGCAGGGCCTGAGCTCATCGAGTCGCCGCTCGAGCCCCTCCCGCAGCGTTGTGCCGGGCGGGACCTGCGCCTGGTCGATGATCGTCGTCACGCCCCCGAACGCGGCGGCGATCGACCCGGTCCGGGCGTCGTCGTCGTAGACGTCATGCGCACGCTCGGTACGCATGTGCACGTGGCCGTCGATGGCGCCGGGAAGCACGTAGAGGCCCTCCGCGTCGATCGTCTGCTCGCCGCGCAGCTCCTCTCCGACGGCGGCGATGCGCTCCCCCTGGACGGCGACGTCGGCCACGTAGTCGTCGGTGGCGGTTATCACTCTGCCACCCCGGATCACGAGGTCGTGCATACCCTCCGGAACATACTGGACGGCCACCGCGCCGGCGCGGGAACGATCGTGCAATCGACGGTCTAGAGTGCTCCCGTGCCCGCGCGCCTGCCCTCGCTGCTCGCAGATCCACCGGATGGTGCAGTCCGGCTGTGGCTGACCGGCGGCCGTCTCTTTGACGGAACCGGCGCCGCGGTCCGCGAGGCCTGCGGCGTGCTCGTAGCGGATGGGCGCATCGTCGCGGTCGGCAGCGCCGCCGACGGCGTGCCCGACGGCGCCACCGCGGTCGAGCTCGCCGGTCGCACGCTGCTTCCCGGGCTGATCGACGCCCACGCGCACGTCACGGTTGAGCGTCCGACGCCCGCCCCCGGCGCTGAGGCCCTTCGACCCGGGACCGATGCGCACTTCCTGGCCGCCGACCTGCGTGAGATGTTGCGCCGCGGCGTCACAACGGTGCGCGACGTCGGATCCTACGGGGACCTCGCGATCGAGGCCCGCCAGGCGATTCGCTACGGCGCCTTTCGCGGGCCGCGAATACTCACCTGCGGACGGATCATCTCGGCCACGGCGCCGGGCGGGATCTTCTTCGAGGGCATGTACCGCGAGGCGGACGGGCCCGACGACGTGCGTCGCGCGGTGCGCGAGCAGCTGCGCCGGGGCGCCGACTTCGTCAAGGTCATGACCACCGGCGCCCGCAGCGTCGAGATCGAGGATCCCGACCCGGCCCAGCTCACGCGCGCCGAGATCGCGACCGTGGTCGAGGAGGCACACCGCCAGGGCTATCGCGTCGCCGCACACGCCGAGGGCATCGACGGCACGGAGATCGCGATCCAGGAGGGGATCGACACGATCGAGCACGGCATGTACCTCAGCCAGCGTCCCGATCTGCTCGAACAGATGGCGGCCAGCGGTCAGTACCTGGTACCGACGCTGTCGTGCTTCTACGGCGTCGCCGGCCTCGAACACACGGTCGGCGTCGGCGCCGGCGCCGACACGGCCGCCGGCATTCCCGGGCGGCCGGCCGCTCCGACGTGGTCGCCCCTGCTCGTCGAGCTCGCCCTGCACAACCTCGAGCAGGCCGACCTGACCCTCAAGGCGGCCCGGGCGGCCGGAGTGAGGATCGCCGCCGGACACGACTGGCACCCGTTGTGGAACACGGCGATCGAGATCCGCCGGATGATCGCCCACGGCCTGAGCGCGACGGAGGCGCTCGTCGCCGCGACCGCCGGCGCCGCCTGCGCACTCGGCCTCGATGACCATCTCGGCAGCGTCGTGGCCGGCAAGCTCGCCGACCTGCTCGTGGTCGACGGCGACCCGCTCAAGCAACCGGAGCTGCTCAGCCGGCGCGAGAGCATCTGGCTCGTGATCCAGCGAGGAGCTCCCGTGGCGGGCACCGCGATGGAGCGGGAGTTCGCCGAGTTCGCAACCGCCGCGATCGCCTGACCGCCGTCAGGCGAAGCGCAGGCGCTGGCCGATACCCGCGGCGCGTGCCTGCTCCAGCAGCGCGTGCGCGAGCGCGATGTCCGACAGCGAGAGCCCCCGGTGCCAGAACAGGATCGTCTCCTCCGGGGACTCCCGCCCGGGCCTCGAGCCGACGACGATCTCGCACAGCTCGGCGTGCAGGTTCGCGCGCGTCAGCTTGCCCGCCTCGACGTGCTGGCGCAGCGCGCCGTACTGACCGCTGGCGCACTGCCCCCAGTCGTCGACGACGATCTTCGACATGATGTCGGTCAGCGACAGCTCCACCGCGCTCATCGTGCCGTAGGGAACGACCAGCGCCCCCGGGGCCACCCAGCGCGTCTGCAGAAGCGGGGTCGGCGTGCGCAGGCGGGACGCCTCGACGACGATGTCGGCTCCCTCGACGCAGCTCCTCCAGTCAGCGGTTGCCACCACGACCTTGCCGAGATCTTCCGACAGCCGACGGGCGAAAGCATCGCGGCTCGCGGGCCGGCGCGAGTGAACGCGGATCTCGGCGAAGTCGAACAGGCGGTCGAGCAGCCGCACGTTCCAGTAGGCCGTGCCGCGCGCGCCGATGTGCCCGAGGACGCTGGCGTCGCGGCGCGCGAGGTGCCGCGCCCCGATCGCCGTGATCGCCCCGGTCCGCATCTCGGTGATCGCGGTCGCGTCGACGACGGCTCTGGGCATTCCCGTCGCCGGATCGAACAGGCAGAGCAGCGCCATCTCGGACGGCAGGCCGACCCGGTAGTTGTCGACGAAGTCCCCGACGACCTTCACGCCGGCCAGGCCGATCCCCGGGATCGAGCCACGGAGGACGTTGAAATGCCCCTCCGCCGACGGATCGGCGCGAAGGTGCACGCGCGGCTCGATCACGGCCTGGCCGTGCCCTTGCGCGCGCAGCCCTTCGTCGACTGCGGCGAGGATCGAGGCATCCGAGGGAGCCAGTGCCGCGACGTCCAATCCGTTCAGGTAGGTCAGCTCGATCCGCTGCCCTCCCTCTTCTGCGGCGCGTCCGCTCACCGCGCCGGGGCGGTGGCGTCGCCGAGTGCCCGTCGCGTGAAGCAGTCCATCAGCGCCTGGCAGTCGCGCCCAAGCGGGCCGCTCTGGGGGCTCACCGGCGGGAACTGGGCGCGCAGCTCGGCGAGGAACGCATCCAGCTGCGGTCCTGCTCCGCGGCCGGCGACATGCAGCGCCTGCGAGGCGAGGACCGCGAGGGCGGCGAGCGCACCGTCGAGGCAGCGGCCGATTGCAGTGGCCTTTCGCCAGGCGAGGAAGCTCAACGCCGGGACGTCGTTCTGCCCAAATCCGGCGAGCGACAGCAGCGTCGGCTGGGCGAGCGAGCGCGCCTCCTCGGCCCACCAGTTCTGCGCGTGGTGCAGCGACTTCACCGACCATTCATCCGCGCTCAGCAGCGGCGCGGTGACCGGGTGCTGGAACAACTGGTCGGTGTGACGCTCGGCGAGCTGGCACAGGTCCGCGCACGCCGCCGCGACCGAGTCCATCGCTGCCGGGGCCCGTGCGTCGTGATAGCCGCCGGTGGAGAACACCGTTCCGAGCGGGCGCTCGGCGTCCGGCGGGATGTAGACCGGATTGTCGGTGACCGACTGCAGGGAGATCGATGCGGCGCGCTCGGCCGCGGCGAGCGCACGGCGCGCCGAACCGAGTACGCGCGGCAGGATGCGGAAGCTGACCGGCGCCTGATGGCGTTGGCGCGTACCGGGGCTGCCGGCGAGGAGCGCTCGCAGGGCGCGCAATGCCGCCGTCTCGTGCTCGTCGCCCCACAGCGTCTCCAGGTCGGCGCAATAGGCGTCCTCGGGCGCACCGATCGCGTCGCTGGCCAGGGCGAACACGCGCTCGGCGAGCGCGATCCGCTCGCGGCCGGCGAGCGCCACATCGGCCACCAGCGCCGCGGCGCACGGCGACCCGTTGATCAGCGCCATGCGCTCCTTGGGCGTCAGCTCGAGCTGCGCGCTCAGGTCCACGAACAGGGAGCCCAGGGCGAGGATCTCGCCGGCGCCGCCGTTGCCCTGCGCGGGGACGACCGGCAGCGGGCCCTCGTCGAGCATCGCCGCCACCGCGAGCGCGACCTTCGCCCGCGCGCCCGCGTGACCTTCGAGCAGGTTGGCGAGCCGCGCGAGCAGGATGCCCCGCACGACCCGGTCCGGCAGCGGATCGCCGTAGGACACCGCGGTCCACAGCCGTGTCGGGCGCCGAGCCTGGCGTTCGGCGTCCAGTGCCTCCGCCGCTCCATCGCCCGGCGCGGTGGTCACGCCGTAGATCAGGGCGCCGGGATCGGCCGCCACACGCTCGCGCACGAGGGCGGCGAACGAAGCGGCGCAGCTGTCCATCACCGCCAGCGCCTCCGGCGCCAGTACCACGCCGTGCCCGTCCCGGGCGACGAGGCGATAGGCGTCGAGCGTGACGTCGCGGCGTGTGGTGAGCGACACCGACACGGCGCGAGCCTAGGCCTCCGCCGGCGGCCAGCGCGCGATCAGCGCCTGCGCCGCGTCGACGTCCGGATGCAGCGGCCGGTCGCCGAGCTCCCCGTCGAGCGCCGCAGCCGCGCGCGCGTACAGCGCGCGTGTGCCCGCGCCGGCCGGGGCCCGGCCCGTCAGGCGCAGGGCGCGCACGGCGACCACCAGCTCGGTCGAGACCAGGACCCGCAGGGCAGCCAGCGCCTCGCGTGCGCGCCGTACGGCGATCGGCGCGAGGCTCGCGTGGGACTCCACGCCGCGGGCCACCGACACGGTCTGAGCCGCCACCGGAAGGACGAGCGAGCGGATCTCCGCGGCGGCGTCGTGGGCCGTGTACTCAAGCATCATGGCGCCCGAGTCCGGGCCCGGGTCGCGGGCGAGAAAAGCCGGCATGCCCCGCACGCTGCCGTCGAGCAGCACGCTCACGCGGGCGGCGATCAGCCCCGCCGACTGGGCCAGCGCGGTGCGCACGCCATCGACCGCGCCGGCGAGCGCCGCCGCGTGAAAGTTGCCGTTCGGCAACGCAACGCCGTCCTCGGCGAGGACCGCCGCGTTCTCGCCGCTGGAGTTGAGTGCGTGGGTCACCGTCTGCTCGAGCACGGCCAGCGCGTCATGGGCCACGCCATCGACCTGCGGCAGGACGCGGAACGGATAGGCGTCCTGGATCGCCTCGGCGCTGCGGCCCTCGGGGCTCCCGGCCACGCCGGCGAGCAGCTCGCGCATTCGCGCGGCGACCGCGGCCTGTCCCCCCGCGGGATGACCGCTGTGCAGGCGTTCGTCGAGCACCACCGCGTCGGCGCCGGCCGCCTCGAACGAGAGCGCCGCAACCGCCAGCCACGCATCGAGCAGAGCGTGCGCGTCCACCACGAGCAGCGCGGCATGCGCCGCCGTGACCGCATTGCTGCTGATCGCGGCCAGGCCGTCGCGCGGCCCGAGCCGAACCGGGCCGATGCCCGCCGCGCGCAGCGCGCTGCGTGCCTCGACGAGCTCCCCGGCGGTCGCGAGCGGCCCCTCGCCGAGCACGGCGAGCACGATCTCGGCCAGCGCGGTCAGATCGCCGGTGCCGAGCGATCCGAGCTCGTGCGCGACGGGCACGAGGTCCGCATTCAACGCCGTCACGAGTGCATCGAGCAGCGCGGGCGCGACGCCGGCGCCCCCCGCCCCGATCTGGTTCGCGCGCACGCCCATCGCGGCTCGCACCACTTCGGTCCGCAGCAGCGGCCCGCCCCCGGCGGCGTGGCTGCGCAGCAGGCGCAGCGGGTGATCGACGCACTCCTGGCCGCCCAGGCGACGCGCGCTCAACGCCCCGACACCGCTGTTCGCTCCGTACAGCAGCTCGCCGCGCCCGATCAGCTCCTCGACCGTGCGTGCCGCTGCCTCGTTGCGCTCGCGCGCGGCCGGCGCGAGCCGCACCGGCGCACCCGCCCGCGCGACGAGCGCGACCGCGGCCGGTGTGAGCGTGGCACCGTCGAGCACGACCTCCGGCGGATCCGGACGTTCGCTGGCGGACACCGCGCTGACTCTATAGCGGGGTCTTGCGGTAACGTCGCGCGCATGCACGGGCCCGCCGGCGGAGGACTGCGCTGTCGCGGCTGGCAGCAGGAGGCGGCGCTGCGCATGCTGGAGAACAACCTGCATCCCGACGTTGCCGAGCGGCCCGAGGAGTTGGTCGTCTACGGCGGGATCGGCAAGGCCGCGCGCAACTGGTCCTGCTACCACACGATCGTGCGCGAGCTTCAACGCCTCGGTGACGAGGAGACGCTGCTCGTGCAATCGGGCAAGCCCGTGGCCGTGTTCGAGACCCATGCGCTGGCGCCTCGCGTGCTGATCGCGAACTCCAACCTCGTCCCCCAGTGGGCCACCTGGGAGCACTTTCGCGAGCTCGATGCGGCGGGACTGATGATGTACGGCCAAATGACCGCCGGGTCATGGATCTACATCGGCAGCCAGGGGATCCTCCAGGGCACCTACGAGACCTTCGCCGCCGCTGCGCGCAAGCGCTTCGACGGCACGCTGTCCGGGCGTCTGGTCGTGACCAGCGGACTGGGCGGCATGGGCGGCGCGCAGCCGCTGGCGATCACCATGCTCGGCGGCGCGGCGCTGTGCATCGAGGTCGACCTGCGCCGGATCGAACGGCGGATCGAAACGGGCTATCTTGACGAGCGGGCGGCCGACCTCGACGACGCCCTGGCGCGTCTCGAGGCCGCGCGCGCGCAGGCGCGCCCGCTGTCGATCGGGCTGGCCGGCAACGCGGCCGAGATCCTGCCCGCGCTCGCCCGGCGCGGCGACATCGCCGTCGACATCGTCACCGACCAGACCAGCGCGCACGATCCGCTCAACGGCTACGTGCCCGCCGGGCTGACCGTCGAGCAGGCAGAGGTGCTGCGCCGGTCCGATCCGGACGACTACCTGCGCCGGGTGGGCGACAGCGCGCTCGCGCACGTGGCGGCGATTCGCGCACTGGCGGCGCGCGGAGCCGAGGCGTTCGACTATGGAAACGCGCTGCGCGGCCTGGCCGCAGCCCACGGGGACGCCGACGCCTTCTCCTACCCCGGGTTCGTGCCGGCCTACATCCGGCCGCTCTTCTGCGAGGGGAAGGGACCGTTCCGATGGGTCGCGCTGTCCGGTGATCCGCAGGACATCCGTGCCACCGACCGCGCGATCCTCGACCTGTTCGGCGAGCAGGAGCACATCGCGCGCTGGATCAGCCTCGCTGGCAAGCACGTCCGTATGCAGGGCCTGCCGGCGCGCATCTGCTGGCTCGGCTACGGCGAGCGCGCGGAGGCCGGCGAGCGTTTCAACGCGATGGTCGCCAACGGCGAGCTGAGCGCCCCGATCGTGATCGGTCGCGACCACCTCGACGCCGGCTCCGTCGCCTCGCCCGAGCGCGAGACCGAGGACATGCTCGACGGCTCGGACGCGGTCGCCGACTGGCCGATCCTCAACGCGCTGCTCAACACGGCCTGCGGTGCGAGCTGGGTCTCGGTCCACCACGGCGGCGGGGTCGGCATGGGCAAGTCGATCCACGCCGGCCAGGTCGTCGTCGCCGACGGCAGCGCCGAGGCCGCTGAACGCATCACGCGCACGCTGAACGCCGATCCGGGGCTCGGCATCGTGCGCCATGCCGACGCCGGATATCCGCAGGCGCTCGCGGCGGCGCGCCGCGGCGGCCTGCGCATGCCGATGCTCGACCCCGAGCCCGACACGCGGTGAGCACCGAGCACGCGCACGCGACGCTCGGCGGCGAGGCGTCGGTCTCGTTCGCCGGCGCTGCCCAGATGCTGCGCCCCCCCGAGCAGGGCCTCGAGTACATCCGCGGCCGCCAGATTGCCGAGCTGCGGCTGGAGCCCGGCGCGCTGACGGTGCGTGACGGCCGCATCGCGGCGCTCGAACACGATCCGGACAGCGAGCTCGTCGTCGATGCGAGCGGCTGCACGCTGTTGCCGGGGCTCGTCGACTGCCACACGCATCTGCCGTTCGCCGGCTGGCGGGCCGGCGAGTACGAGCGCCGGGTGGCGGGCGCGGCGTACGCCGAGATCGCGCGCGCCGGCGGCGGGATCGCCGCCTCCGGACGTGCCCTGCACGAGGCAGCCGACGACGAGGTCCTGGCACAGTCGCGCGCGCTCGCGCGCGAGATGCTCGAGGCCGGGACGACGACGTTCGAGTGCAAGTCGGGTTACGGCCTCTCGCGCGAGGGCGAGCTGCGAGCGTTGCGCCTGGCCGCGGCGCTCGATCGGGAGGTCGAGCAGACGACCGTCTCGACGGCGCTCCTCGCGCACGCCGTGCCGCACGGTTACTCGGCCGACTCGTGGATGGACGAGGTGGAGGCGATGCTGCCCGCCGTCGTCGCCGCGCGCCACGTCAGCGCGCTGGACATCTTCGTGGAGTCGATCGCGTTCACGAACGAGCACCTCGCGCGGATGGGCGAGCTCGCGGCGCGAAGCGGCCTGCACCTGCACTGCCATGTCGAGCAGCTGGCGACCCACCGCTCGGTGCCCGTGGCATTGGCGGCGGGCGCGCGCTCGGTCGACCACCTCTCGCGGCTGCATCCCGACGACGTCCGCCCGCTCGCGGCCGCCCGCTGCGCCGCCGTGCTGCTACCGGGTGCCGAGTTCCTCGGTGCGGAACACCGCGCGCCCGCTCGGGCGCTGCTTGACGCGGGCGCGATCGTCGTGCTGGCAACAGACGCCAATCCCGGCACCTCGCCGGTGCTGTCCCTGCCGTTGGTGATCGGGCTCGGCGTGCGTCTCTACGGGCTGAGCACGCGCGAGGCGCTGGCGGCGACGACGCTCAACGCGGCATGGGCGCTCGGGCTGGCGGGCGACCGCGGCGCGCTCGAGGTTGGCAAGCGGGCCGATCTCGTCCTGCTCGACGTGCCCGCCGAACACGTCGCCTACCGCTTCGGGCGCAATCCCGTGGCCGCCACCTTCATCGCCGGAGCGCCTGCCTACGTCAGACCCGACGCGGCCTGGAGGGTCCGCGCGGCGTGAGCGGGCCGCCACCCGATGCGGCCTCGCCGGTGACGATCCCGGCGATGGCCAACGCGCACAGCCACGCCTTCCAAATCGGCCTGCGCGGCGTGGGCGAGCGTCCCGCGTCGGCGGCGGGCACCGCCGACGACTTCTGGAGCTGGCGAACGGAGATGTACCGGCTCGCCGGCGGGCTCGACCCCGATTCGATCCGCGCCGCGGGCGACCGCGCATACGGCGAGATGGCAAACGCGGGCTACGGATCCGTGGGCGAATTCCACTACGTCCACCACCAGCCCGACGGGCGCCCATACGCCGAGCCGAATGCGATGGCGATCGCCCTGGCCGAGGCCGCGCGCGCGCATGGCCTGGAGATCGCGGTGATCCCGGCCGCCTATCACCGCGGCGGCTGGGATGGCGCCGACCTGCCTCCGTCCGCCGGTCAGCGGCGCTTCTGCGACCCCAACGTGGAGACCTTCCTGGAGCGCGTCGATCGGCTGCGGACGTGGGCGAGCGGCCGTCCCGGCGTGAGCGTCGGCGTCGCCGTCCACAGCGTGCGCGCCGTGCCGGCACACTGGCTGCGGGAGATCGGCGAGTACGCCGCCCGCCACGACCTCGTTCGCCATGTCCACGCCTGTGAGCAGCGGCGCGAACTGGACGAGTGCCGGTCCGAGCACGGCTGCACGCCGATCGAGCTGCTTGAGCGCTGTGACTTTCTCAGCCCCCGTACCAGCCTCGTGCACGGGATCCACGTCACCGATCAAGACATCGCGCTGCTCGCGCAACACCGCGCCACCGTGATCAGCTGCCCGACCACCGAGGGCAACCTCGGCGACGGCTACCTGCCCGCACTGCGCTACCGAGCAGCGGGCGTGCCACTGGCGGTCGGGACCGACTCGCAGGTTCGCATCGACCCCTTCGAGGAGGCGCGCGAGCTCGAGACGGGCGCGCGCCGCGAGGGGCGGACGCGCGACGGCCTGCTGGCCGCGAGCGGGGATCTGTGGCGCGCGCTCGTCGGCGCCGGCCGCGCAAGCCTCGGCCTCGACGGACCGCCGCCGACGATCGAGATCGACCCGCGCCATCCGGACCTCGCGGGCGTCGCCGCACGCGACCTGCCGTTGGCGCTGGCCACCTGCGCATCGGCCGGCGTCGTCACCCGGACGGCCGCTGGGCGCACCGTCGAGCGCCGCTGATCCCGCCCGGCGGCACCGGCTCGCGCCGAACGCCGGCGTTGGTCCTCAGGCGATCCGCCAGCGTTCGAGGGCGTCGAAGTCCGGGACGACACCGAGGCCCGGCCCCGGCGGCGGCGCGATCCAGCCGTCCGCGTCGATCTCGACGGGCGCCGGCAGCAGCCAGTCGCGCCGCGCCGCCGGCAGCGCCGGCGGGTCGTAGGGCACCTCCACGTAGGGGCAGCCGGAGACGGCCAGCGCGAGGTGCAGGTTGGCGACGAGGCCGAAGCCGTTCGACCAGGTGTGGGGAGACCACGCCCGCCCATGCAGCTCGGCGAGCGCGGCGACGCGGCGGCACCCCGAGAAGCCGCCGGCAAGGACGACATCGCACTGGATGACGTCGATGCCACCGCGCACGATCAGCTCGCGCGCCTCGGCCGCGGTGCGCACCATCTCGCCCGCGGCGATCCGCAGGTCGGTGAGCCGGCGCAGCGCCCGGTAGCCCTCCGGATCGTCGGCGCGCAGCGGCTCCTCGAGCCAGTAGACGCCGAGGCGCTCGAGCTCCCGGGCGCACTGTGCGGCAGTCGCGACGTCCCAGCGGGGCGCCAGGTCGCCGGGCATCCGCCAGCCGTGGTTGGCGTCGACCATGATCTCGAGGGTCGAGCCGACCGCGTCGCGCAGGGCGGCGACGGTGGCGACGTCCTCGCGCCAATCAGGGTGGTTGAAGCGGACCTTGACGGCGCGGATGCCGGCGTCCCGCAGCGCGACGCAGCGCCTGATGCGCTCCTCGGCGCCCACCAGCTCGGCGCTCGACGCATAGGCCAGCAGGCGCTCCGAGCGTCCGCCGAGCAGTCGCCAGCACGGCACACCGAGCGCTCGACCGGCGAGGTCCCAGACCGCCGCCTCGACCGTCCACGGGCGCCCGTGGTGGAAGTCGACCGTCTCGCACAGCTCGCGCACGATCTCGGTCCGCAGCGGATCGACGCCGACCAGCAGCCGCTCGAGCAGCGCCCGGTCGGGCACGGCATCGCCGCTCGCGTACCCCTCGACGCCCTCGTCGCTTCGCACGATCACGATCGTCGCTTCCTGCGCCACGCGCGGCACCGGATCCCACGCCACCTTCAGCGGCGGGTCAAACGGCCAGGAGTAGCGGCGCGTCTCGATGCCGACGATGCGCACTCAGTCGCCGTGATCGAACGGATCGAGCCCGAGCCCGCCGCCGCGCTGGTCAGTTGCCATCGGCTGCCACTCCGTTGGATCCGCGGCCTCGACGCGGTCCGCGCCGAGCACGATCACGGCCCGGATCGCCTCACCGGACACCAGCAGGTCGAGCCCGTGCTGCACCTGCTCGAGCCCCAGGCGATGGGAGATCAGGCGATCCAGCGGCAGGCGGCCGCGCCGGTAGAGCTCGAGCGTCAGCCCGAAGTCGCGCTCCGGGCGCGATGAGCCGTAGATCGACCCGAGCACGCGGCGCTCCATGCGAGGGATCGTGAGCGCCGGCAGCGACAGCACCGCGTCCTCGCGGGGGATCCCGATCAGCACCGCGGCACCATGCGCGCGTGTCGCAAGGAACGCAGCCAGCATCGCCTCGGTGCGACCGGTGGCCTCGATCGCGTAGTCGACGCCGCCGCCGCTCTGCTCGCGCACGGCAGCGGCGGTCGCCTCGGCAGAGCCCGCCCACAGCACGCCGTCGGTGGCGCCGAGCTGCCGGGCTGTCTCGAGCTTGGCCGCGCTGAGGTCGACGGCGACGATCGTCCCGGCACCGGCTGCGACGGCGCCGAGCACCGCCGAGAGCCCGACCCCGCCGCAGCCGATCACGGCCACGCGGTCGCCCGGTCGCACGCCGGCGGTGCGCCAGACGGCACCGACACCGGTCGTGACCGCGCAGCCGACGAGCCCGGCGATCTCGAACGGCACATCTCGCGGAATCGGCACGCACGAGCGCTCGGGCACGACGCACGCCTCCGCGAACGACGAGATGAACGAGTAGTGGTGGATCAGCGCGCCGTCGCGCGAGAGCCGGGAGGTCCCGTCGAGCAGCATTCCCGCGCCCATCGCGGGCCACGCGGTCGAGCACAGCTGCGGCAGATCGCGCAGGCACTCGGCACACTCGCCGCACGACGGCGCCCACGACAGCGCGACGTGATCGCCGACGCTCACGCGGCGCACCCCGGGACCGACGCCCTCCACGACCCCGGCCCCCTCGTGGCCGAGCACCGCCGGGCACGGCGTTTCGGCGACGCCGTCGATCGCGTTCTGGTCGGAGTGGCAGATCCCGCTCGCGTGCAGGCGGACCAGGACCTCGCCCGGGCCCGGCGGCGCCAGCTCGAGCTCCTCCACCGACAACGACGATCCGGTGCGTTCCAGCACGGCGGCGCGAATGCGCATCAGACGGCCGCCTCCTCGGCCGGCGCCGGCCGCGCTTCGCGCTGCAACCGCCGCAGCTCCTCGATCGGGATGTGGCAGCTCATCACGTGGCCCTCGCCAACCTCGACCAGCGGTGGCTCCTGCTGCTCGCAGATCGCCCCCAGCTTGCGATGGCAGCGCGTGTGGAAGACGCAGCCGCTCGGGGGCTCGGCTGCGCTCGGGATCTCCCCGGCGAGCTTGATCCGTTGCCGGCCGCCGCCATCGATCGTCGGCACGGCCGAGAGCAGCGCCTCGGTGTAGGGGTGGTGCGGACCGGAGAACACGACCTCCGCCGAGCCGACCTCCATCAGGCGGCCGAGGTAGAGCACGGCGATGCGGTCCGAGATGTAGCGCACGACGCCGAGGTCGTGCGAGATGAACAGGTAGGCGACCCGCTCCTTGACCTGCAACTCGACGAGCAGGTTGAGGATCGCGGCCTGCACCGACACGTCGAGCGCCGAGGTCGGCTCGTCGCAGACGACCAGCCGCGGGTTACCGGCGAATGCGCGCGCGATCGCGACGCGCTGCTTGAGCCCGCCCGAGAGCTGGGCCGGGCGCACCGACAGGTAGCGCTCGGCTAGCCGCACCTCCTCGGCGAGCTCGAGCAGGCGCTGGTCGGCACGCTCTCCGGTCAGGTCGCCGAGCTTGTGCAGCGCGCGGCGCAGGATCCGTCGGACCTGGTGGCGGCGGTTGAGTGCGGAGTCGGGGTTCTGGAAGACGATCTGGAGCTGGCGCACGTCCTCCTGCCCCCGGCGCGAGAGCACCGGCAGGACACGTCCGTCGAGCTCGACGGTGCCCCGCGTCGGAGCGACGATCCCGAGCAGCGTGCGCGCCAGCGTGGTCTTGCCGCTGCCCGACTCGCCGACCAGCCCCAGCGTCTCACCGGGCCAGATTGCCGCCGAGACGCCGGCGAGCGCATGCACGTCGGCGCCGTGCTGGCGGAAGACCCTCGCGACGTCGTCGATGCGAATCAGCGGATCGCCGGAACGCTCGATCTCGAGCGGGCGCCCGAGCTCGACCGCGACGGTTCTCGGCAGCTCGCGCGCCTGCTCGTGAAAGTGGCAACGGCTGAAGTGCCCGTTCCCCGCCACGTGCGCAGCCGGCTCCTCGGTCGTGCAGATCGGCTGTGCCAGTGCGCAGCGGGCGGCGAACACGCAGCCCGGCAGGTCCTCGCCGATCGAGGGCAGGAAGCCCGGGATGCTGTCAAGGCGCCCGTGGTCCTTCCGCGCACCGCCGCGCGGGATACAGCGGATCAGCCCGACCGTGTAGGGGTGACGCGGGTCCTCGAGGATGTTCGCGACCGGCCCCTCCTCGACGAGCGTGCCCGCATAGAGGACCCCGACGCGCTCGCACATCTTGCGAATCACTCCGAGGTTGTGGCTGATGAACAGCACCGCCGTGTTGAAGTCGGCCTGGAGGGCGGCGATCAGGTCGAGGACCTCGGCCTCGACGGTGGCGTCGAGGCCGGTCGTGGGCTCGTCCAGGATCAACAGCGCCGGGTCCTTGGCCAACGCCATCGCAATCACGACCCGCTGCTGCATGCCGCCGGAGAGCTGGTGCGGATAGCGCGAGAGGACCTGCCCGGGGTCCGCGATCTGCACCCGCACGAGTGCGTCGCGCGAGCGATCGAGCGCCTCGTTGCGTGGCACGCCGTGCACGCGGAACACCTCCGCGACCTGCTGCCCGACCTTCATCGCCGGGTTGAGCGCGTCGGCCGGGTTCTGGTAGACCATCGACAGCCGGTCGGCGCGCAGGCGGCGCAACTGCTCGCGCGAGAGGGCGAGCACGTCGGTGCCCGCGACACGAATCGAGCCGCCGCGAACGCGTCCGTTGCGCGGCAGGTAGCGAACCACGGCGAGCGCCGTCGTCGACTTGCCGCAGCCGGACTCCCCGACCAGACCGTAGGCCTCGCCGGCACCGACCGAGAACGAGACGCCGCGCAGCACCTCGCGCTCGACGCCACGGACCGCGTAGGCGACGTCGAGCTCCTCGAGCTCGAGCGCCGGAGCGGGAGTCGCCGCGGCGCTCACCGCTCGAGCACCTGCGTGATGCCGTCGGCGATCAGGTTGATCGCGATGACCAGCGAGGCGATGGCGAGCGCTCCGAACAGCACCGTCCACCAGTAGGTGCCCGATTCGAGCAGGTTGTAGTTGTTCGAGATGTCGGCCGCCCAGTCGGGCGTCGGCGGCTGCACCCCGAGCCCGAGGAAGCTCAGGCCCGCGATCGTGAAGACGGCGTAGCCGAGGCGGACCGTCGCCTCGACGATGATCGGGCCGGTCACGTTCGGCAGGATCTCGACGAACATGATGTACGGCGCGCGCTCGCCGCGCAGGCGCGCCGCCGGCACGTAGTCGAGCTCGCGCTCGGCGAGCACCGCGGCGCGGACGGTGCGCGCGACGAGCGGCGTGAAGAGGACGCCGACGACGATCACGATCGCCGCCGTCGAGTGGCCGATCGCGACGACGATCGTGATCGCCAGCACGATCAGCGGAATCGCGAGCAGCGCCTCGGTCATCCGGCTGACGATGTCATCGACGGCGCCGCGCATGTAACCCGTGAGCAGGCCGAGCGTGGTCCCCGCGACGATCGCCAGCGCGGTCGCGAGCGGGGCGATCGTGAGGATGCTGCGTGCGCCGGCGAGCACCCGCGAGAACACGTCCTCGCCGAGCGTGTCGGTGCCGAACAGGTGGTGCCAGCTCGGCCCGACCAGCGTGCTGGGCGTGATCCCGGTCGGGTCGTGCGGCGCGATCGCGAACCCGAAGAACGCGCAGAAGACCCACCACGAGAAGATCGCCGACCCGACGACGAAGGTCTTCGAGCGCAGCAGCAGTCGCAGCGTCTCGCGCCGCGCGTGCGGCCGCACGCGGGTGGGAACGACGTCCGGGAGCACGATCGCCGAGCTCACTGTGCTCCAGCGTGCCGGATGCGCGGGTTCAAGACCGAGTACAGGATGTCGGCGATCAGCATCGCCGTCAGGTAGACGATCGCGATCACCAGCACCCCGCTCTCGAGCATCGTGAAGTCCTTGTTCGACGCCGCGGTGTAGATGCGCTGGCCGATGCCGTTGTAGTTGAACACCTTCTCGATCACGACGAGACCGCCGATCAGGTACCCCATCTGGGTCGCGATCACCGCGATCGTCGGCAACAGGGAGTTGCGCAGCACGTGCCGCCAGATCACCGTGCGCGTGGGGATGCCCTTGAGGAACGCGGTGCGGGTGTAGTCGGCGTCGAGCGCCTCGATCGTGCCGGCCCGCGCCATCCTCGCGATGTACCCGAACAGCACCATCGTGAGCGCCATGGCCGGCAGCAGCAGGTACCTGATGTGGGTGAAGAAGCCCGACCCGGGCGGGGCATTGGCGTTGACCGGCAGTACCTTGAACAGCAGCCCGAAGACGAGAATCAGGATGATCGCCGACACGAACTCGGGGACCGCCGTCAGCGACAGGCCGGTCAGCGTGATCACGCGGTCAGCGACGCGGCCGCGCCGCAGCGCGGCGAGGACACCGCCGAGGATGCTCAGCGGCACGACCAACACGAACGCCACGGCGGCCAGCTCGAGCGAATTGACCAGCGACGGGCGCAGCAGCGGCCAGAGCGGCACCTTGTACTCGAGCGAGCTGCCCAGGTTGCCCTGCACGAACTTCGAGATCCAGCTCGCGTACTGCACGTAGACCGGCCGGTCGACGCCCAGCGCGTGGTTGTACTCGTTGACCGACTGCTGCGTCGCGAAACCGCCGAGCACGTTGCGGCCGATGTTGCCGGGCAGCAGCTGCGCGACCATGAACACGATCACGCTGACCATGAAGAGCGTGATGATCGCGAGCGCGAAGCGCTTGAGCAGGAAGCGGGCCATCACCTCAGCGGGTGCACGCCTCCGGCCCGCCGATCGACGCCGGGCCGGGGGCTGCCTTCCCGCGTCACTATCTCACGCGAGCGATGTCTTGCTCAGATAGATCTGCCCGAGCGGATCCGCGACGTAGCCCTTGACCGACTTCGACCCGGCGGCGAGGTAGTAGTAGAAGTACGGGAACACCACCGGCGTGTCGTGCAGCAGGAGCTGCTGCATGGCGATCGCGTACTTGTTCTGATCCTTGAAGCTCGCCGCGGCGAGGAACGACTTCACGTCGGAGTTGAACTTCGGGTTCGAGTAGTGCGCCGCATTCCAGACGCCCGCGCCGCTCTTTGAGAGCGTCGAGAGCGCGGCGACGAGAAACACGTTCGGGACCGGCCGGCTGCCCCAGTCCGTGATGTTCAGGTCGGCGTTGAGCCACGGCGTATTGCCCCAGCCCTTTGGCGGCCCGGTTGACGTGCCCGCGAAGTACGCCGTCGCACTCTCGATCGCGAGCGTCATGTTGATCCCGATCGCCTTGACCGACTGCTTGACGATCTGGGCGAGCTCCGGGATCTCCCCCGTGGTCTCGGTGGTCAGCGTGATGGCGAAGCCCTTGGCGTGGCCGGCGGCCGCCATCAGCTGCTTGGCCTTTGGGATGTTCTTCTTGCGCTGCGGCACGCTTCGGGCCAGGCCGTAGACAGGTGCGAACGGCGAGTCGTTGCCGATGTCAGCGAGGTTGTTGAAGAGCTGCTTGATGATCGCCGGCCGGTCGAGCGTGAGCGCGATCGCCTGGCGCACGCGGTAGTCGTGCAGCGGGTTGTTGACGTCCACCCGCATGCACATCTCGCGGTGCGTCGCGCCTCGCGCCTTGAAGATCTGCACATTCGAGTTGTTGAACAGCGACCGGTCGGTCGCCAGCTGGATCTGGCCGATCAGGTCGACCTGACCACCGAGCAGCGCCGCGTCCGCGGCCGCGGCCGCGGAGTAGTAGGTGACATCGACGCCGGCCAGCGGCGCGGTTCCACCCCACCAGCCGGGGAAGCGCTGGTAGGTCGCGCCGACGCCGGGGTTGTACGCGGTGATCATGAATGCGCCCGTGGTCTGCGGCGTGGACGTGAATGTGCCCATCTTGTAGTTCGCCGGCAGGATGATCGCCTGGTAGGTGTCCGAGCTCGTCAGGTAGGGGAAGTTCGAGACAGATGAGTTGAGGTGGAAGGCGACCGTCAGGTCGTCGACGGCCACCACGCCAGCCGGCGCGAGATAGCTTCCGATCGCCGACAGCGCCTGGGAGCCCGGCGAGGCGAGGGCCTTCCAGGTCGCGACGACGTCGGCGGACGTCATCGCTTGGCCGGTGTGGAACTTCACGTTCGGCCGGAGCTTGAACGTCCACACGGTTGCGTTCGCGTTCGGCTTCCAGCTCACCGCGAGCTCCGGCAGGAGCGTCTTGCTCGGCGTCGCGCGGGTCAGGAATTCGCCGCAGATCCCGCCCGTCTCGAGGCCGCCCTGATCCTCGAACGTGAGCGGCTCGATGGCGCCGGTCGGCGGCGGGATGATCGCGAGGCGCAGCCGGCTGGAGCTCGCTGCGGCGCGCGCCGTCGCGCCGAAGGCCGCCGCGGGTTCGCCGGCTGCACGCAGGAGGATCCCCACCATCGGCACCGAAAGGCCGAGGATGCTCGCGCGCCGCAGCAGCTCGCGGCGGTCGAACTCCCCGGCGATGACGTCGTCGATGAATGTGCTCTCGAACGGCCCCGCCTCGTCCTGCCGATACCGCTCGAGCTGCCGACGTGTTTCGCGATCCATCATGCCCTCGCTCTCTCGATGCTGGCCGAATCGCCGGTGACCTTGGGCGGAAGCCACCTCCAGCATCCGATCCCACATCGGCGTATGTAAATTGGTCGCGAATATAGCCCGTTTCACCCAGGGGGTCAAAGGGCAACCGACCTCGCCGGGACACGGGCCGGACCTTGACCGGGCTCAACAGAGGAGCAACGCATGCGTGTCGGAATGATCGGTGCCGGGTGGATCGCGACCGACCACGTCGCGCGCCTGCGCGCGGCCGTCGGCGTCGAGCTCGTCGGCGTGTGCGACCTCGACGCGGAGCGCGCCCGCGCACTCGCCGGCTCGGCAACCGTCTACACCGACTGGCGGGCGCTGGTCGATGGCGAGTCTCCGGAAGTCGTGTTCGTGTGCACGCCACCGCAGACCCATCGGGAGATCGCGGTCGCGGCGCTCGAGCAGGGGATCCACGTGTACCTCGAGAAGCCGATCGCACGCGGTCTCGACGACGCGCGGGCGATCGTCGAGACCGCCGGTCGCTCCCGGGCGGTCTGCGCGATCGGCTACCAGTGGCGCGCCGTCGAGGCGCTCGACGCGCTGCGCGAGGCGCTCGAGGGGCAGGAGCTCGGGCTGCTGATCGGTATCGCCACCGGGCCGACCAAGAGCAGGCCGTGGTTTCTCGACCGTGCCCAGGGCGGCGGCAACCTGCTCGAACGGGCGAGTCACCAGATCGACCTCGAGCGCGCGGTCGGCGGCGAGGTCGTCGCCGTGCAGGCGGCTGCCGCGAGCGTCACGCTGGCGCAGAGCGCGGGTGGCGACCGAGGCGATATCGAGGACGCGGCCGCGCTCGTCCTCCATCTCGCGAACGGCGGCATCGGCACGATTCAGATCGCCTGGACCCGCGACGAGCTGCCCGGCGTCTACTCGCTCGATGTGCTGGGGAGCGACTCCTCGCTGCATCTCGAGCTCGATCCGGGGTTCGCGCTGAGCGGCCGCTCGCGCGGTCGGCCGGTCCATGCGGCCATGCGTCAACACCCAAGCGACCGGACCGTCGAGCGCTTCCTCGACGCGGCGCGGGCCGGCGACCAGGCCGCCGTCTTCTGCACGCCGCTCGATGCGGCGGGCACGCTCGCCGTCGCGCTCGCCTGCGAGGAGGCAATCGCGAGCGGTGCCACCGTACCGGTGTCCGGCATCTAGCGGGCCGCCCGACGATCCAGCGCGCGCGAGCGACGCCGCTCCGCCGCGGGAGCCGCCGGCTCACGTCACCATCCACGGGCACGGCGCATGCGACAATCGCCGCCTTGAACGGTGCTCACCAACGATCGCGTCATGCCTCCGCGGGGCGGTGCTCGGCGTGGTGAGGTCGCGCGTCGATCACGTCGGGAGCCTGCTTCGTTCACGCGAGCTGCTGGACGCGCGCGCTGCGCGCTCGGCGGGTGAGCTTGAACCGGCGGCGTTCAAGGCCGTCGAGGATCGGGCGGTCCGGGAGGTGGTCGCCATTCAGGAGTCGGCCGGCTGCGAGGTCGTGACCGACGGCGAACTGCGCCGCGAGTCCTTTCAGAGCGAGCTGACGGCGGCGGTCGAAGGGGTCGAGGGCGTCGGCATCGACGCCTGGCTGTGGGGAGATTGGCACTCCGGGACCGCCGGCGACAAAACGGTCGGGCGTCCGCCGGATCTGGCGGTCACCGAGCGACTGCGCCGGCGGCGCTTCCTCGCCAGCGAGGAGTTCACATTCCTGCGCACCACCACCACCCGCGTGGCCAAGATCACGCTGCCGAGTCCGACGCTGTTTGCCAACCTCTGGGACCCGGTGCGCTCGCGCGCCGCCTACCCGCGCTTCGACAACTTCATGGACGACGTCGTCGAGATCCTCGTCGACGAGGTGCGAGAGCTCGAGCGCCTGGGCTGTGTCTACGTGCAGCTCGACGCTCCGCACTACCCGCTGCTGATCGATCCGCGCTGGCGTAGCTTCTACGAGGACCGGGGCTGGACGCTGGAGCGCTGGCTGTCCTACGGCATCGAGCTCGACAACGCGGTCATCGCGGCCGCCCCGGGGGTGACCTTCGGCTTCCATCTCTGCCGCGGCAACCAGGACTCGCGTTGGCTGGTGGCCGGCGCCTACGACGCCATCGCTCGGCCGATCTTCGGTGCGATCGCCGCTCAGCGCCTGCTCCTGGAGTACGACGACGAGCGCTCCGGCAGCTTCGAGGCACTCGCGCAGGTCCCCGAGGACAAGCTGGTCGTCCTCGGACTCGTGACGACCAAGACCGGCCGCCTCGAGACCTCGCAGGAGCTGGAAGCGCGGATCGCCGAGGCGGCCCGCGTGATCGACCTCGACCGTCTCGCGCTGGGCACGCAGTGCGGCTTCTCGACATCGGTCGTCGGCAACCGGATCACCCCCGAGGACCAGCGGCGCAAGCTCGAGCTGATCACTCGCACGGCCGCGCGCGTGTGGCCGGACGGCTGACTGCCGCACCGCCCGCCGGCCCTGCGCTGTGTCCGATGGCCGCCTCGGCGGCGCACCGACGCAACGACCGGGCGCGGACCGTGGTAAGCATCGCCTCGCGGTACACGCGACGACAGATAGGACGAGCATGGATATCGCTGCCCGGAGAGCCGCGCCCGTGGGACCCAAGCGCGACTTCGTTGGTTACGGTCCGAACCCGCCGAAGGTCCGCTGGCCGGATGGCTCGGTCGTGGCGGTGAGCCTGGTCATCAACTACGAGGAGGGCGCCGAGTACTCGTTGCTCGACGGCGACCCGATCAACGACACCTGGGGTGAGTACTCGCGGGAGATACCGCCGCCGGTGCGGGACATGGCGACCGAGACCCACATGGAGTACGGCAGTCGCGTCGGCATCTGGCGCATCGCACGGATCATCGAGGAGTTCGGGGTCCCGTGCTCTCTGGATGCACCGGCGCTGGCGCTGGAGCGCAACCCGGCGGTCGCCGAATGGCTGCGCGACGGCACCATCGAGGTGATCGGCCACGGCTACCGCTGGACCGAGGACTCGACGATGACACGCGACGAGGAGCGCCAGTACCTCGGCCTCGCGATCGAGTCGGTCATGAAGACCACCGGCCAACGCGTCCGCGGGTGGATCGTCCGCTCGATGCCGAGCGTGAACACGCGCGAGCTGCTCGTCGAGGAAGGCGGCTTTCTCTACGACTCGGACGCCTCGAACGACGAGCTGCCGTACTTCGCCGACGTCAAGGGCACGCGTTTTCTCGTGTTGCCGTACTCGAAGGTCTACAACGACGTGCGCTACCTGCTGGCACCCACCTACTCGACGCCAAATGACTTCTTCGAAAGCCTTCGCCTCGGCGTCGAGTACATGCTGGGCGAGGCCGAGCGCGGATGCGGTGGCCGCATGATGACCGTCGGGCTGCACTCGCGCTGGAGCGGCCAGGCATCTCGCGCCCAGGCGGTCCGCGACTTCGTCGAGTACGTGGCGGGCCGGGATGGCGTCTGCTTCATGCGACGCGTCGACATCGCCCAGTACTGGCTCGACAACTACGGAGACCTCCCGGTAATGGGATGAGCGTCCCCGCCGGCGACGGAGGCCACGCCGGGCGACGGGTGCTCGTGACCGGTGCCGCATCCGGCATCGGCCGCGCGACGAGCGCTTGGCTCGCCGAGCGAGGCGCGCTCATCGCCGGGGTCGACCGGGACGGGGACGAGCTCGACCGGGCGATGCGGCTGTTGGCGACGCCTCGCTCGGTCGCGATCGCGGCGGATGTGAGCGACGAGGCGCAGGTCTTCTCCGCCGTCGACCGGGCTGTGGAGTCGGTTGGCGGCCTTGATGCCGTGATCAACGTCGCGGGGATCGGCGGCTACACCGGCGATGTGGGTGCCACGACCGCGGCCGATTGGAGGAACGTCATCGACGTCAACCTGACCGGCGTGTTTCTCGTCTGCCACTACGCGATCCAACATCTCCGCGACGGCGGCGGCGGTTCGATCGTCAACGTCGGCTCCCAATACGGTCTCGTCGGCTGCATCGGCAGCCCGGCGTACGTCGCCGCGAAAGCCGGCGTCGCGGGCCTCACGCGTGCGATGGCGCTCGATCACGCCGAGGAGAACATCCGCGTCAACTGCGTCTGCCCCGGCCCCGTCGACACACCGATGCGCGAAGCCGGAAGCGCGCCGAGCGTCTGGCATGATCTCGAGATGGCTCGAACCCGCGGCCGCCTGCCTCTCGGACGACCCGGGACGCCTGTCGAGATCGCGGCCGTGATCGGCTTCCTGGCCTCCGACGAGGCGGCATACATGACCGGCGCAGTCATCCCGGTCGATGGTGGCTGGACTGCGGCGTGAGCGCCTCGAACGGGCGTGCGAGCCGACCGGCGGCGACGACCGCGGCTGAGCCGCGGCGACGACGGAGCCGGCGATGAGCGACACCGTGTCGATGCGCGCCGTGGTGCTGCGCGAGCCGGGCCTGCCGGTGCGCGTCGAGACGGTGCTGCTCGAGCCTCCGCGCCGGGGCGAGGTGCTGGTGCGCGTCGCTGCCGCCGGCGTGTGCCACTCCGACGTGCACCTGGCCGACGGCAGCCTGGGCCGGGGGCGCTGGCCGATGGTGCTCGGGCATGAAGGCGCCGGAGTGGTCACGGCGATCGGAGCGGACGTCACCGGGCTCGCGCCCGGCGACCACGTGGCCTTCTGCTTCGTCCCCGCCTGCGGCGCCTGCCGAGCGTGCCGCAGCGGCAGACGGAACCTGTGCGAGCCCGCCGGCGCCGCAGCACTTGCGGGCACCCTGATGGATGGATCCTCGCGCCTGCGCAGTCCGGACGGCAGCATCATCCAGCACGGCCTGATGGTCGCCTGCTTCGCCGAACACGCCGTCGTCCCGATGGCCGGGGCCGTCGTCATTCCGCAGGAGGTTCCCTTGTGGCAGGCGGCGCTGCTGGGGTGCGGCGTGGTGACCGGGATCGGCGCGGTCACGAACGCCGCGCACGTCGGCATCGGCGAGAGTGTCTGCGTGATCGGCTGCGGCGGCGTTGGCTTGCAGGTCATCGCCGGGGCGCGGCTCGCCGGTGCCGCGACGATCGTCGCGGTCGACCGCGACACCGGCAAGCTCGAGCTCGCGCGCCATCGGGGCGCCACCGACGTCGTGGACGCAACGGCCGTCGACGTCACCAGCGAGGTGCGGGCTCGTACGGGGGGCGGCGTCGACCACGCCTTCGAGGTGGTCGGGGCCTCGGCGACGATACGCCAGGCCTGGGAGGTCCTGCGCCCCGGCGGAACCGCGATCGTCGTGGGGCTCGCGCCGCGGGGCGTCGAGGTCTCGATCCCGGCGATCGACTTCCTCAGCGAGAAGACGATCCGCGGCAGCTACTACGGCTCGGCCGACGTGCACGAGTTCCTGCCCGGCCTGGTCACACTGTTGATGGCCGGACGCCTCGACCTCGCCGACGTGGTCTCCGACCTGATCGAGCTCGATGGCATACAGGAAGCGATGGACCGGCTGCGCCGCGGCGAGGGTGCACGGTCGGTCGCGATCGTCGACGCCGAGTTGGCGGGCGCATCCGCCGGGACCGCGGTCCGTTCGATCGACGCACTCGCTGCCCCGCGAACCAACGGAGGAACCCCATGAACACCGACATCGACCTGGACGGGCGCATCGGCGAAGGCTGGAGTGGGACCAAGCCTGACGGCAGCCACGTCAATGTGGTGCTCGCCCGGCGTGGCACGCCAACCGCGGCCGCGCTGCTGGGCACCTTCACCGCGCCTCGCCCTGGACACACCCCGATCCTCGTCGTGGTCGGCGAGAAGGAGGACGAGTACGAGCCGGTCTGGCCGCCCACGGTCATGATCAACAAGGCGACGGCGCTCGAGGATCTGCACCAGACGATCACGTGGGGCGCCGCCCAGCTCGGCATCGCCCAGGGCGTGCTCGACGCCGTCGCTGACGGGCTGCTCGCGCCGACCGACGACGTGGTCGTGTTCGTCACGGTGTGGGTCGACCCCGGCGCGTCGCAGGAAACCGCCGTGCGCCAGGCCAATCGCACGGCGGTGCGCAAGGCGATCGGCATGGCGGTGCAGGGGCGGGACCCCGAGGCGGCCCGAGCGCTCGTCGCGCGGCGCGATGCCCTGCGCAGCCCCTTCTACGGCGGCGAATGATGAGGACCGACGGCCTGCCGGCAGGCGATCCGCTGGCCGGAGTGAGCGTGCGCACGGGGGCGTTCATCGACGGTGCCTTCGTCGCGGCGGCCGACGAGCGCACCTTCGCGGACACCTCGCCACGCGACGGCCGCGTCATCGCCGAGGTGGCCCGCGGCAGCGGCGAGGACATCGACCGCGCGGTCCGCGCCGCGCGCCGGTGCTTCGAGCAGGGCGCGTGGGCCCTCGCCGATCCGGCGCAGCGACGGTTGGTGCTGCTGCGCCTCGCCGATCTGATGACCGAGCACAGCGAGGAGCTCGCGCGGCTCGAGTCGGTCGATGTCGGCCACCCGATATCCGACGCACGCACGGTCGACGTGGTCAACGCCATCCGTTGCTTCCGGTTCTACGCCGAGGCGATCGACAAGCGCTACGGCGAGATCGCCCCGACCGGCCCCGACGACCTCGCGCTCGTCGGGCGCGAGCCGCTTGGAGTCGTCGGCGCGGTCGTGCCCTGGAACTATCCGCTGATCGTGACCAGCTGGAAGCTCGCGCCGGCGCTCGCCGCGGGCAACTCGGTCGTGCTCAAGCCGGCAGAGCAGTCACCGCTGAGCGCGCTGCGCCTGGCCGAGCTGGCGAGCGAGGCGGGGCTGCCCGACGGGGTACTCAACGTCGTGCCCGGATTCGGCGAGGAGGCGGGCGAGCCGCTCGGCCGCCATCCCGACGTCGACAAGATCGCCTTCACCGGCTCGGTCGCGGTCGGCCGCCGGTTCATGCGCTATGCGGGCGAGTCCAACGGAAAGGCGGTCTCGCTCGAGCTCGGCGGCAAGAGCCCGCAGATCGTGCTCGCCGACGCCGCTGATCTCGAGGCCGCCGCGCAGGCCATCGGCTGGGGAATCTTCTACAACGCCGGCCAGACCTGTCACGCCGGCTCGCGCCTGATCGTGGCTCGCGAGGTGCGCGAGGAGCTCGTCGAGCGCATCACCGCGTTCGCCGGCGCCATGGCGCCAGCCGATCCGTTCGACCCGGCGACGCAGCTCGGGTCGCTCGTCAGCGCGGAGCACCTGCGCAACGTGATGGACCACATCGACCGCGCCCGCAGGGACGGCGCCCGCGTCCTCTACGGCGGCCAGCCCGCGGAGCCGGTCGCCGGCGGCGCCTACCTCGGTCCGACGCTCGTGGAGGCCGACGACCCGGCGCTGGCGATCGTCCAGGACGAGGTCTTCGGTCCCGTGCTCGCGATCCAGACCGCCGACGACGCCGATCACGCACTCGCGCTCGCCAACTCGACCCGTTACGGGCTGGCGGCCGGGCTCTGGACCTCGGACCTCACGACGGCGGGCCGCATGGCCCGGCGGCTCCGTGCCGGCACGGTGTGGGTCAACTCGTTCGACCGCTCCTCGATGGCGACGCCGTTCGGCGGGATGAAGGATTCCGGCCATGGGCGCGACCGCTCGCTGCACGCGCTCGACGCCTATACACAGCTCAAGACGACGTGGATCCACCTCGCATGAGAGCGCTCGTCGCCCGCTTCTCCGGCGCGCCGGCGTCGGCACGCCGTCGGCGGCGCGCCGACTAGACTCGGGCTTCGATCTGCGCCGCCGCGGCGCGCACCGCAGCGACCATGGCATCGAGGCCGGCGGCGCGCATCCGCTCGGTCGGCCCGGCGATGCTGAGTCCGGCGAGCAGGCGTCCGCGCGGGTCGAGCAGCGGCGCGGCGATGCCGGTCGCTCCTTCGTCGAGCTCGTCGCTGGTGATGACATGGCCTCGGGCCCGGATCTGCTCGAGGGCTCCGGCCAGCGCGTCATCGTCGAGCGCTGCGAGCAGACGGTCGCGCTCAGCGGGCTCGAGATACGCGGCGAGCACCTTTCCGGAGGCGCCGAGGTACATCGGCGCTCGGCGGTAGGTCGCGTGTGACAGGCGTACCGGCTTGGTCGTCTCGACGACGTGGAGCGCGATCGCCTCGAGTCCGCAGGGCGCCGTGAGGATCACGGTCTCGCCGTGCTCACTCGCGAGTCGCTCCATGACCGGAACGGCCGGGTCGATCAGCCACAGCCGCAGGCTCGCCTCGGCGTGGCGGCCGAGTGCGAGGATCCTCGTCCCCAGCGCGATCGTCCCGTCCGCCTCGCGCCGGACGAGGCCGTGGTACTCGAGCTCGGCGAGCAGGCGGTATGCGGTGCTCGTCGGCACGCCCGCGCTGCTCGCAAGCTCGGTCACCGTCGGCGCCGAGCGGTCGTCGCCGAGCTGCGCGAGCAGGTCAACGGCGCGCTCGAGCGCCCCGGCCGGCATCAGATCGCCGGCGCCTCGTGATCGGACAGCGGCAGGCGACCGCCGACGCGGCGCGCGACGCGGCGTGCGAGCTCGCCCTCGCCGACGAGGACAGCGAGCACGTCGATGTCGACATTCCACTCCATCTCGTCGATCAGCGTCGGCGCGTGCTCGCGTACGAAGGCGTGGGCCAGCCGCGTGCCTTCGCCGAGTTGATCGCCGGTTCCACGCAGGTCGATGGCCTGGGCCGCGATCAGGAGCTCGAGCGCCACCAGGCGGTGCATCAGGCTGACCAGCTGCGAGGTGGTGCTGACCGCCAGCGGCGCCATGCTCGCGTGGTCCTCGATCCCCTCGGCCAGCTGGCCGCGATAGTCGAGTGAGACGGGGTTGGCGAGGAAGCGCGTTTCGGCGGCGAGCGCCGCGAAGGAGCGTCCGAGGGGCTTCAGGCCGCCGGACGGGCCATCGCGAGGCGCGAGGCCGGTAGGGAGTCCGCTGAAGTGTCGCCACATCAGCTTCTGGACGCGCTCGTTGGCGATCTGTGCGGCGTGCGCGAGCGCCAGGCGGAGGAAGTCGAACGCCATCGCCAGGCCGGCGATGTCGAAGTTGCCAACCGAGACGATCGCTTCGTCCTCGACCACGACGAGCGGGTTGTCGCTCGCCGAGTTGAGCTCGATCTCCATCGTGCCGCGCGCGACCGACAGCGCGTCGTACAGCGCGCCGTGGGTCTGCGGCACGCAGCGGATCGAGAGCGGGTCCTGGAGGTTGCGCGCGGCGCCGCTGCTCCACAGGTGGCTGCCGGCGAGCAGATCGCGCAGGCGAACCTGAGCCGTCATGTGGCCGGCGTGGGGTCGCATCTGCGCGACCGCGGGATGAATGATCGAGAGGTTCGCGAGGAACCCCTCGAAGCTCAGGGCGGCGGCCGTCTGGAGGCTCTCGATGAGGTCCGCGGTATCGACGAGCACGAGCGATCCGCGTCCCATCGTCAGGCCGTTCGAGCTGATCAGCGCCAGCGCCTCCTTGGCCTCGAGCTCGATCGGCGTGAGGCCGGCCCGCTCGAGCGCCGCGGCCCCGGGCATCATCTCCCCCTTGTACTCGGCGTAGCCGCGCCCGATCAGCACCTTGCCGATGTCGGCCATCTCCGCCAGGTCACCCTGCCCGACCGAACCGACCATTCGCACGGTCGGGTGCACGCCGGCGTTGAGCGCCGCCACGAGCAGCTCAACGAGCTCGCGCCGCACGCCGACGCCCGCCTTGGCCATCCCGTTTGCGCGCGTGAGCATCATCGCTCGCACGACGTCGGTCTCGAGCGGGCGCCCGTAGGAGGAGGTCTGATCGGCGACGGTGGCGAACGCGAAGGCGCGGATTTCCTCGACCGGGATGCTGTAACGAGCGAGCGAGCCGAGGCCCGTGTTGATCCCGTAGACCTCCTCGCCGCTGGCCAGCACGCGATCGACCACGTCGCGCGCCTCGCGCACTCGACGCAGTGCCTCGGGGGCGATCTCGACGCGCGCCCGCTCGCGCGCAACGGCGCACACGTCGTCCACCGTCAGGCCATCGCCCGTCAGCGTGATCGTCTCGTGAGCTGAGACTGGCTCCTGATCCAACATGTGTGGTACGGTAATTCTATCTCATTTATTGAGAAGATCACTGGCCGAATCGTTCCAGCGGGGCGTGCCGCCGAACGCGCGACCGTGACGATCGACGAAGGGCGCATCGCCGCCATCGGAGCGCCCGAGCGCGGCGGCCTCGATGTCGGCGACGCCCTGATCCTCCCCGGCGGCGTCGACGTGCACGTGCACACGAGCAGCAGCCCGGACGAGGGCATCGAGGCGTGCACGCGCGCGGCTGCGGCCGGCGGCGTCACCACGATCGTCGACATGCCCTACGACCACAGCGGCCCGATCGAGACACCGGACGCCTTCGCGGCCAAGGCCGCCGCCGTCGAACGCGAGGCGCACGTCGATGTCGCGCTCTGGGCGACGGTGCCACCCCGCGGAGCGATCGAGTACGTCGCCGAGCTCGTTGCGGCCGGCGCGGCCGCGTTCAAGCTCTCGACCTTCGAGACCCACCCGGAGCGCTTTCCGCGCATCCCCGATGGCCAGCTGCTCGCCGCCTTCGAGCAGATCGCCGCTGCCGGCGGGCTCGCCGGCGTCCACGCCGAGAACGACGAGATCGTGCGCGCAGGGATCGCCGCCGAGCAGGCGGCCGGCCACGGCGGCGACCCGCTCGCCCACGCGCGCTCGCGTCCACCGGTGGCCGAGCACGAGGCGATCGCACGCTGCCTCGAGTTCGCGCGCGCAACGGGCGTGCGCCTGCACGTTTGTCACGTCTCGACGCCGCGCGGCGTGGCGCTGATTCGCGCGGCCGGCCTCGACGTGACCGCCGAGAGCTGCCCGCACTACCTGCTGCTGGACGAGTCCGAGCTCGTCCGCCGCGGAGGCGAGGCCAAGATCAACCCGCCGCTGCGCGCTGCGCCGCTCTCCCCCACCGGGATCGACCTGATCGCCTCAGACCACGTCGGTTGGCCGCGCGAACGCAAGCACGGCGAGAACAT
Organism: Solirubrobacteraceae bacterium; assembly: GCA_035535075.1. Taxonomy (GTDB): domain Bacteria; phylum Actinomycetota; class Thermoleophilia; order Solirubrobacterales; family Solirubrobacteraceae; genus Palsa-513. The sequence goes on along the minus strand of DATLQS010000048.1, from coordinate 23,824 downwards.
CTTCGCGCTCGCGTCCGGCGCTCCAGGGGTCGAGCTGATCGTGCCCCTGATCCACGACGCGCTCGGGCCGCGTGCGCTGCTGCGGCTGCTGTGCGAAGCGCCGGCGCGGCGCTTCGGACTGTGGCCGCGCAAGGGCAGTCTGCTCCCGGGCGCCGACGCCGACCTGATCGTGCTCGACCCTGCCCTCGAATGGGAGATCCGGGCGGCAACCCTGGTCACGCCCGTCGGCTGGAGCCCCTACGAGGGTCGGACGGTACGCGGACGCGTGCTCGCGACGTTCTCGCGAGGTGTCGAGGTCTGGGACGGCCAGACCGTGACCGGCGCAGCCGGCGACGGCACCTTCGTCCCCTCGCAGCGCGCGGTGGCTGGTACGCGTGGCTGAGCTGCGCTGTCGCAACTGGCGCGCCGAGGCGCTCCTGCGCCTGCTTGAGAACAACCTCGAGCTGGCGGAGAATCGCGACGAGCTCGTCGTCTACGCCGCCCACGCCAAGGCGGCCCGCGATCACGGGGCGCTCGCCGCGATCGTCAGCGCGCTCGAGCGGCTCGACGAGCGCGAGACGCTCGTGATCCAGTCCGGCAAGCCGATCGGGGTGCTCCCGACCGGCCCGCGCGCGCCGGCGGTCGTGATCGCCAACGGCCACCTCGTGGGGCGGTTCTCGACGCCCGAGGTCTTCTATGACCTCGAGGCGCGCGGCCTGTTGATGTGGGGCGGGCTGACCGCCGGCTGCTGGCAGTACATCGGCTCGCAGGGCGTGCTGCAGGGCACCTACGAGACGTTTGCGCAGGTTGCGCGCGAGCACTTCGGTGGCTCGCTTCGCGGCCGCCTGATCGTCACCGGCGGGCTCGGCGGGATGGGAGCGGCGCAACCGCTCGCCGTGGCACGAATGCTGCGCGGCACCTGCCTGGTCGCCGAGGTGGATCCCGAGCAGGCACAGCGACGCCTGCGCGAGGGGATCGTCGACGCGGTCAGCGACGAGGTCGACGCCGCGCTCGAGCTGGTGATCGAGCGACCGGAGGGCGTCGCCGTGGCCGTGACGATTGGCGCAGCGGAGCTGCTGGAGGCGCTGCTGGAGCGTGGCCTGACGCCCGATGTGGTGACCGATCTCACCTCTGCGCACGACATGCGACACGGCTACATTCCCTCGGGCATGGGCACCGTCGAGGCCGCGGCCTTGCGAACCGGCGACCCCGGCAAGCTGGAGTCGCTCGCCCAGGCGACGATCGTGCGCCACGTGCAGGCGATGCTGACGTTGCGCGACCGCGGCGCGGTGGTCTTCGATTACGGCAACAACATCCGTCCCCACGCGGCATCCGCCGGCCTCGCGGAGGCGCTGTCGATCGATGTCTTCACCGCCCGTTACATTCGCCCCCTGTTCTGCCGCGGCATCGGCCCGTTCCGCTGGATGTGCGTCTCCGGCGAGGATGCGGACGGCGCCACGATGGACGAGATCTGCCTCGAGGAGCTCGGCCACGTCCCGCGGATCGCGCAGTGGATCGAGCTGGCGCGGCGCTACGTGCCGCGCCAAGGCCTGCCGGCACGGATCGCCTGGCTCGGCCACGGCGAGCGTACGACGCTCGGCATCGCCGCCAACGCGGCGGTGGCCTCGGGTCGCCTGCGTGGGCCCATCGCGTTCAGCCGTGACCACATGGATGGTGCGGCAATGACTCACCCCAACATCATCAGCGAACGGATGGCGGACGGCTCGGACGCGATCAGCGACTGGCCGCTGTTGAATGCGCTGCTGATGACCGCCACGGGCGCCGACCTGGTCGCGTTGCACGCCGGGGGCGGCGGCTACACCGGCTACTCGCAGAGCGCCGGCATGACGGTTGTCGCCACCGGCAGCGACGACGCCGCCGAGCGCCTCCGTGGCGCGCTGCACGCCGACACCGCGCTCGGGGTGCTGCGCCACGCCGACGCCGGCTACGCGGACGCGCAGGCGGCGGCACGCGAGCACGGACTCGGGTTGCCGGCGTGAGGGAACTCGACCTACGCGATGTCCACGCCGCGGTCGCCGGCGGCTCGGTGCTCGCGGCGGGCGGCGGTGGCTGGGTCGACCACGGCCTGCTGGTCGGCACCACGGCCGTGCAGTACGGCAGGCCGCTGTTGGCCACGCTCGACGAGGTCGATCCAGACGCACTGCTGGCGACGGTCTCGGCGATCGGCGCGCCGGCGGCGCGCGAGTGGGAAATGCGACCGCGCGACTACGTGCGTGCGCTCGAATTGCTGATCGACGCCGTGGACGAGCCGATCGTGGGCACGATCACGGCGCAGAACGGCTCCTCGACGACATGCAACGGCTGGGTCGCCTCGGCCGTGCTCGGAACGCTCGTGATCGACGCGGCGGGCGACGGCCGCGCGCACCCGACCGGCAAGATGGGCTCCTTCGGCCTCGCCGCCAGCCCCGACTACCAGACCGTCCAGGCGGTCGCGGGCGGCAACCGAGCCCAGCAACGCTACCTTGAGCTCGTCACCAGGGGCACCGTCCGGCGAACCGCGAATGTCCTGCGCACAGCCTCGGAGGAGTCGGGCGGCTTCATCGCCGCGGCGCGCAACCCGCTGCCCGCCGCGTTTGTCGCCGAGCACGCGGCGGTCGGGGCGATCAGCTTCGCGCTCGCGCTTGGCGAGGCGATCCTGGCCGCGGAGCCGGCCGGGCCCGAGGCCGTGATCGACGCCACCGCCGCACACCTCGGCGGCACGGTGCTGACGCGCGGAGCGGTGCGGGCGAAGGAACTGCGGACCGAGCACGCGTTCGACATCGGGTCGATCGCCGTCGCGGATCTCGAGCTCGGCTTCGTCAACGAGTACATGACCGCCGAGGCGGACGGCGAGCGCCGAGGCACCTTCCCCGACGTGATCGCGACCCTGTCGCTGGCGAGCGGGCGGATCATCTCGATCGCCGACATCAAGCCGGGCGACGAGGTCGCGGTGCTGCACGTGCCGAAGGCGAACGTCCCGCTGGGTGACGGCGTCAAGGAGCCGAGCGTCTACCCGGAAGTCGAGGCGATGCTCGGCAAGCCGCTCGCGCAGTACGCCCTTGCTTGACGGCGCGCGGATCGCCGCGCGCCTCGACGCGCTGTGGGAGATCGCGCACGGGCCCGGGGGCGGCGCCGATCGGCCGGCGTTCTCGCGGAGCGAGGCTGAGGCGATGCGGATCGTCGCCGGCTGGGCCGAGTCCGCGGGCCTCGAGCCCGGACTCGATCGCCATGGGAACCTCTGGGCGCTGCCGACGGGATGGGCCGGTCCGCTGGTGACGTCGGGGTCGCACGTCGACACCGTGCCCGACGGTGGCCGCTACGACGGCGCGCTCGGGACCGTCCTCGGCCTCGAGCTTGCCGACGAGTTGCGCGCCGGCACGGCGGGCGGGGCCCGGCCCGCGCTGCTCGTCTGCGCCGCCGAGGAGGCGCCGCGTTTCGGCGCGGGCACGATCGGCTCGCGCTGCCTGGCGGGTACGCTGACCGAGCGCGCGCTCGACGAGCTCCATGACGCCGCCGGCGTCAGCGCGGCGGAGGCGCGCGCTGACTACCGCGCAGCGGTCGATCTGCCCGAGCTCGAGGCCCCACTCGGGCGCCTGCGCGCACACGCCGAGGTGCACATCGCCCAACGCCGCGGGCTCGGCACGCTCGGCGTCGTCGAGCGCATCGCCGCCCCCCACCGCTATGAGATCGAGCTGCGCGGCAGCGCCGGCCACGCCGGTGAGGTGTCGATGGAGGTCCGCCGCGACGCGCTCGCCGCCGCCGCCGAGGTCGTCCTCGCCATCGAGCAGGCCGCGCGACGCGAGCCGACCGAGACGGTGGCGACGGTCGGGACGCTCGTCGTCGAGCCCGGCGCGGTCAGCGTGATCCCGCGGCGCGTGTGCCTGGGGCTGGACGCCCGCGCGATCGACGCGCAGTCGCTCGCGCGACTCGACGACGCGGTCCGAGCGGCGATCATCGAGATCGCCGGCCGCCGCGGCATCGAGGCGGACCTGCGCGTGCTGCGAACGGGTGAGCCCGCCGTCCTCGACGCCACGCTGGCTCGGGCCGCGCTCGCCGCAGCCGAACGCCACGGCATCGCCGCGGTGGCGACCTGGTCGGGCGCGGGACACGACGCGCAGCACATCGCCGCCCTGGCGCCGACGCTGCTGCTGTTCGTGCCGCTGTGTGGGGGCGAAAGCCACACGCCGTTCGAGGCCGCCGACGCGACCGACATCGAGCGGGCGGCTGTCGTGGCGCGAGACGTGCTCGCCGCGGTGTCCGCCTGAGCCGCTGGGAGCGCTCGCGCGGGCTGGGAGCCCCTACCCTGCTGCCGCCAGCCCGACCGAGCGCAGTCGCTTGGGTCCAAGCCGGTGCAGCGCGCGTTCGGTGCTCGAGCGGCCGGCTTCGATGACCGCAGCCAGACGGTCGCGGGCCATCAGGTTCGGGCCCATCGCCGCGAGGTCGGCGAACGCCGGCTCGAGCACGAGCACCTGCGTTCCGCGCGCGCGCAGGGCACGCACCTCGGCGGCAAGCAGCGCGCCGGAGTGGCGCCGGCGCGCACCGGCGAGACGCTCGCGGACACCGCCGCCGGCGATCCACGCGCCCGAGGACATCGGGTTCAGGGCGATCACCGCGTCGAGCTCGGCGTCGAGCAACAGGTCGAGGTTGGAGTGCGAGTGCACGCCGCCGTCGATGTAGCGGCGGCCACCGATCACCACCGGCTCATAGACCGCCGGGATCGCGCAAGACGCGGCCACCGCCTCGCCGGGCGTCGCCACCGGCCCGCGCGAGCGGGCGAACTCGACCCGGGCGCCGCTGGTGTAGTCGCAGGCGACGATCCGCAGGTCGCAGCCGTCCGGCCACTGCGGGCCGACGGCGCGCTCGACGAGCCGCCTGATCGCGTCGGTGCGCGCCGCGCCGCGCGGCAGCAGGCCGGTGAACAGCGTCGCACGGTTGCGGGCCGCGAGGACCATCCGCCACGAGCCCGGGCCGATCGGCAGCGGCACGCGACCGAGCCGTAGCCGCATCGCATCGTGGCCGTCGGAACCGCCCGGCCCGCTGCCGCCGCTCGCGTAGTCGGCCATCGCCGCGGTCGGGACCGCGGCGGCCACCATTGCGCCGACCAGCGATCCGACCGAGGTCCCCAGCACCTCGCTGACCTCGGCGGGGCGAAAACCCGTCTGCTGCTCGAGCGCGTCGAGCGCGCCGATCATCCATGACGCGCCAACCACTCCGCCTGCTCCCAACGCGAGCCCGATCCGCATGCCGTGATCCCTTCGCTGCCGCGCGCGGACCGCTCGCGCGCCGTGGCTGAGCGCCACAGGCTAGACCACCTCCGAGCCCCGCCGGCGCCGCCGGGGCGCCACGACCGGCCGAGCGCCGCCGATCCAAAGCTGAGACGCACTCTCATGTTTGTATCGGATGTAGCAAGATCACGTGGCGATTGCTACAATCGCGTTCCGCTCACGAGCAGAGTGCCGCAACCATCCACAGGAGGCGACGATGACGGTGCGCGAGGCGATGAACCCGGTCGGGGTCACGGTCGGCAGCGGCCACACGATGCGCGAGGCAGCGCGCCGGATGACCGAAGGACGAACCGGGGCAGCGGTGGTGATCGACCATGACCTGCCGGCGCCCGGGATTGTCACCGAGCGCGACATCCTGCGCTGCGCCGGTCACGGCGGCGACCTCGACCGTGAGCTGGTCGGCGATCACCTCACGGCGAACGTCGTCTACGCCGCCGCCGACTGGCCGTTGGAACGCGCCGCCGAGCAGATGACCGCCGGCGGCTTTCGCCACGTGATCGTGCTGGAGGGGTCGGAGCTGGTCGGCATCCTCTCGATGCGCGACATCGTGAGCAGCTGGGTCCGTGAGGCGCAGGCGGCGCACACCTCGGTCGCCGCCTGAGTCTGGCTCCCGCTCACGAGCGCCCACCCCGTCCGGCCTCGGGGCATTCGGGCGCGCGCGCTGGGAAGATGCCGTCGATGTGGAACCTCGCCCCCCGGCTGGCCGGCGAGATCGTGATCCTCGAACCGCTGGCGGAGGAGCACTTCGACGGGCTGCTGGAAGCCGCGCGCCCGCCGGAGATCTGGACCTGGTGGACGGTTGCGATGGACGGCGAGGCGGCGGTTCGCCGCTGGTTTGACGACGCGCTGCGCGCCGGTCTCGAGGGGACGCGCGCGCCCTTCGCGACACTCGACGCGGACACCGGCCGGCCGATCGGCGCGACCAGCTACCTGACACTGCGACCCGAGCACGCCGGACTGGAGATCGGCTGGACCTGGCTGAACCCCGCCGCCTGGCGCGGCGGCGCGAACGCCGAGGCCAAGCGGCTGCTGCTCCGTCACGCCTTCGAGGCGCTCGGCTGCCAGCGCGTCGAGTTCTCGACCAACGAGCGCAACGAGCGCGCGCGCCGGGCGCTCGAGGCCCTGCCGGCCCAGTTCGAGGGGATCAAGCGCGACGACCGCCTGCTCCACGACGGGACCCGGCGCAGCTCGGCGATCTACTCGATCCTCGACCGCGAATGGCCCGCCGTCGCGGCCAACCTCGGCGCGCGGGTCGCGTCGGCGCGCGCGCCGCGAGCCGCCGGCTAGCGGCCCGCGCGCCGCCGGCACGCCGATGGCCCCGTCACCGGCCACGCCGCCGCCCGTAGTGCCGGTCTCCCTGGGCACCGTCGCAAGGGCCTGGACGCGGATCGGGCTGACCGGCTTCGGCGGGCCGCCCGCACACATCGCCCTGCTGCGCCGCCTGGTCGTCGAACGCGAGGAGTGGCTCGACGCGCGCGAGTTCGAGGACGCCAACGCCGCCTGCGGCCTGCTGCCCGGGCCCGCGTCGACCCAGCTGGCGATCTTCTGCGCCTACCGCGTCGGCGGCGTCGGCGGCGCGATCGTCGGCGGGCTGGGCTTCGTCGTGCCGGCCATCGTGCTGATCCTCGCGCTGTCGTTGGTGTTCCTCGCTCACGCCCCGCCGCTGTGGGTGCGCGGCGCCGGCGCCGGCGCCGGCGCCGCGGTCGCGGCGGTGGCCGTCCACGCGGCGCGCGGGCTGCTCGGGCCGAGCCTCGGTCGGGTTCGCGACGACCGCGCACGGACCCGGCGCTGGCTCGGCTACCTCGCCGGCGGCGTCGCGGCGGCGGCGCTGATCGGTCCCTACCTGGTCCTCGTGCTGCTCGCCTGCGGATTGATCGAGCTGGCCCTGCGGCGGCGCGCATCGGCCACGCCGGCATTCCACTGGGGACCGCTGGCGGCGCTGGCACACGGTGTCGCGCGCTCCGGCGCGCTCGGGTCGCTGGCCTGGACGGCGTTCAAGGTCGGCGCGCTCTCGTTCGGCGGCGGCTTCGTGATCATCCCGCTGATGCAGGGCGACGCCGTCCACACCTACCACTGGATGACCAACGCCCAGTTCCTGAACGCCGTCGCGCTGGGCCAGATCACACCCGGCCCGGTTGTCGCAACCGTCGCCGCGGTCGGCTACGCGGCGCACGGCCTGCTCGGCGGACTGCTCGCTGCGCTCGTCGCCTTCAGCCCGTCGTTCTCCTTCATCGTGTTCGGCGGCGGGCGCTTCGAGCGTCTGCGCGAAAACGCGAACGCCCGTGCCTTCCTCGACGGCGCCGGCCCCGCGGCGATCGGCGCGATCCTCGGCGCCGCGATCACGCTCGCCGGCGCACTGCACCGCGACTGGCAGTTCGCGGTGCTCGCCGCCGCCGCCGTCGCGCTGCTGCTGGCGCGGCGCGGCGTCGTGCAGACATTGCTCGCCGCCGGCGCAATCGGCGTGATCGCCGCCCTCGCCGGCGCTCCGCTGCCGTAGTGAGCTGGCCTACCACCGCGACCCCTTCGGCGCGCTCGTCGAGTTGGCATCGCCGCTCGCCTGAGCTCGCGGCGCCAGAGCCCCGCGCCGGCGTCGCCGCCCTCGAGCCGCCGGTTCAGGGCTTGAGCTTGTGACCGGTGCTGAACAGCCAGGCGCTCCAGGCCACCGTCGCCGCGGTCAGCGCGGCGGTGATGCCCAGCGCCAGGGCCACCGGCACGTCGCTTGAACCGAGGAACCCGTAGCGCACGGCCTGCACGAGGTAGAAGATCGGGTTGGCGTGGGACATCTCGCGCCACGGCGACGGCAGCTTGGTCACGACATAGAACACGCCCCCGAGGAAGCTCAACGGGACGATCACGATGTTCTGCACGAACCCGGCGTGGTCCCACGTCTTGGCATAGATGCCGACGACGACACCGAGCGAGGAGAACAGCGTGACCCCGAGCGCCACCGCCACCACCAGCACGACCGGCTCGTGCAGCGGCACGCCGGTGATCGGCAGCGACAGCGCCGCGAGCGCCAGGCCGATCACGATCGCGCGCACCGCCCCGCCGAGCGAAAGGCCGAGGTTGACCTCCCAGTTGCGCATCGGCGACGCGAGCACGTCGTTGAGGTAGCGATCCAGGCGCGCCTGGAACACCGAGGAGGAGTTGTTGGCGTAGGCGGCCTGGACCATCGCCATGATGATCAGCCCGGGGACGATGAACTGCTCGTAGGGGACGCCGTCGACGTGCTTGATGCGGCCGCTCAGCGACAGTCCGAAGACGAGGATGAACAGGAACGCGGCGACGACCGGGGCGGCGATCGTCTGGCTCCACAGCTTCAGCACGCGATGGACCTCGCGGGTGGCGAGCGCGCCGAGGCCGCGGCGGCGCACCACGGTCCGCGCCAGGATCCCGAGCGCGGCCTCGCGCTCGAGCGCGAGGTCGTTCACGAGGCCATCGCCTTGACGTAGACGTCGGCCAGCGAGTCGGCGTCCCATTCGGCGAGCAGGGCCGGGGCGCTGTCGCGGGCGAGCAGGCGTCCGCCGCGGATCAACGCGATGTCCTCACAGAGCTCCTCCGCCTCCTCCAGGTAGTGCGTGGTCAGCAGGATCGTGGTGCCCTGCGAGTGCAGCCGCCGGATGTAGCGCCACAGCTCCATGCGCAGCTCGAAGTCGACACCGGCGGTCGGCTCGTCGAGGATCACGAGCGGCGGCTCGTGCATCAGCGCGCGCGCCAGCAGCAGCCGTCGCCGCATCCCGCCCGACAGCGCGGGCGCCCGCACGCCCGCCTTGGCGCGCAGATCGAAGACGTCCATCATCTCGCGGGCTCGCCGTCGCGCGTCGGCGCGACTCATCCCGTAGTAGCCGCCGTGGTAGACGAGGGTCTCCTCGACGTCGAGGAAGCGGTCGAGGTTGACGTCCTGTTCGGCGACGCCGATCATCCGCCGCGCCGCCGGCTCGCGGTGGTCCACGCCGAAGATCAGGATCTCGCCGGCGCTGACGCGAATCAGGTTGCAGATCGCGCTGATCAGCGTCGTCTTGCCGGCGCCGTTGGGTCCCAACAGGCCGAAGAACTCGCCGTCCGCGACCTCGAGGTTGAAGTTGTCGACGGCCAGCAGGCCGCCGTCGTAGCGCTTGGTCAGCGCGCGCAGCGAGAGGGCGGGGACGGATGGCATGGACATGCGACTCTAGAGCACGGCCACCGCAGCACCGCCCGCGCGCCGGCGCGGAGCCGCTCTCAGAAGGTGATCAGCAGACGCCCGCGGACGCCGCCGGCCTCGAGCCGGCGGTGGGCATCGCCGGCGCGCTCGGGGGCGAAGGTCTCGGCGACGCGCAACGTCAGCTGTCCGGCTCCGGCCCGGCGGACGAGGGCGCGCAGCGCCTGCTGGTTGGTGGCGTATTCGGACACCGCGACCGCCCGGATCTCGATGCCCCGTTCACTCTCCCCCGGGAACGGTCGCACCGCCGCCAGCTGCCCGCCGTCGCGCACGGCCCCAAGAATCGCCGGGCCGAGCAGCGCCGCGTCGAGCACGGCGTCGACACCACCGGGAATCGCGGCGCGGATCGCCTGCGCGCAACCGGCGCCGCGCGGCACCACGAGATCGGCGCCGAAGCCTCGCACCAGCGCCTCATCGGCCGGCGCGGCGTCGGCCACGACGCGCAGGCCCTCGAGCTTCGCGAGCTCGATCGCATAGCCGCCGACGGCACCCGCCGAGCCGGTCACCGCGAGCGTCTGACCAGCATCGAGCGCCAGCAGGTCAAGCGCCCGGCGCACGGTGAGGCCGTTCATCGGCAACGTCGCGGCCTGCTCGATGCTCGCCCCGTCGGGGACCTCGGCCACCGACGCGCCGGGGACGACCACGAGCTCCGCCTGGGCGCCGCCGAGCGGCCGGAAGGGCAGCACGATCGCGATCACCCGCTGCCCGGGCGACCACTCGCTGCCCGGCCCGACCGCGTCGATCTCGCCCGCCAGCTCCATGCCGGGAACCCACGGCGGCGGCAGATCCTTCAATGCCTCGGCCCGGTGGCCGTCGCGCAACCCGATATCGGTCGGGTTGACGGTGGCCGCGGCCACCCTGATGCGAACCTCGCCCTCCCCGGGGACGGGCTCCGGCAGCTCCACGACCTCGAGCACCTCGGGGCCGCCGAAGCGAGGGACGCCAACGGCACGCATAGGGCGCTACGGTAACACGGGCCGCTACGCGCGCCCGGTGAACGGCCCGTCGTCGTCGCGCTCCACCATCACGCTGGTCGCCTTGACGCGGGCACACACGCGCTGCCCTTCGCTCAGGCCGAGCTCCTCGACCGAATCGCGCGTCACCGCCGCGGTGATCCGGTGCGGCCCGGCCTGGATCTCGACCAGCGCCATCACGCCATCCACCTCGACCGAGACCACGCGACCGGGGAAGCGGTTGCGCGCCGAGAGCTGGTCGCCCGCCTGATGGCGCTGCGGATGCTTGCGCAGGCGCTGGACCTCCTCGAGCGGCACGAGCCGGCGGTTGCGCGCGTCGCGCTCGGTCCGAACACGCCCGAGCCGGTCCCAGCGCCGCAACGTGTCGACGCTCACGCCGATCGCTTTCGCAGCCTCGCCGAGCGTCAGGTCCGCCATCGCGCCGATTCTAGTCCGCCGCGCGCGACGGTCGGCGCGCCTTGCCCTCCCACGCGTCGGCGAGCAGCTCGCCGAGCTCGGCCGCCGAGACGCGATCCAGCCGGACGCGGACCGCGGCAAGCCGCCGACCCCACCAGACCTCCGCGTAGACCTCGGGATCGCGGGCGACGTAGCTGCGGACCCCGGGCTCATCGACCATCACGTTGAGGTGCTCCGGGTCCCACACGGTCGCGAAGATCCGCCCACCGACCCGGAACGAGGCTCGCCCGTGGTGATCGCGCTCCTCGACATCGGGGAGCGCCAGCGCCAGCGCGCGGGCCTGTTGCAGCGTGGTCATCGGTCTGGGGATCGGGGGGCGCGCGCGGCGCGAGCTGCTGGACATATTGAGACGACGGGGCAACGCGAGGATACGACGCGAACGCCTCGCGCGGGTGCGGCGAGGACTGAGCGCCCGCGGGACCGCCCGGTCACACCGCTGTCGATTCGCGGCACTCGCGTTCGTCGTATGAGAGTGTGAGGCCCGATTCTCGGGCCGCGACCGAAAGGATGACCTGATGGCGAGCTACCTGATCCTGATCTACGACGACGAGGCGGCCTTGGAGCGCGCCGACCAGGCGTCGGCGCGCGCCCTCCTCGAAGCCCATCGCGAGTTCGGCGCCGCCAATGGCGCGGCGATCAGCGGCGGCAACGCGCTGCGCTCAACCGAATCGGCGACCTCGATCCGCCGGGACGCGGCGGGCGAGCTCGCGGTCACCGACGGACCGTTCATCGAGACCAAGGAGGCACTCGGCGGGTACTACCTGATCGAGGCCGCCGACCTCGACGAGGCGATCGCGATCGCCAAGCAGGTGCCGGTCAGGGCCGGCGGCGTCGAGGTGCGCCCGATCCGGGTCTTCGACTGAGCGCAGGCGCATGGCCGACGGCTCCCCCCTGGCCGCCGCGATCGCCGACGCCCACCGCCGCGAATGGGCTTTCGTGCTCGCGGCGACCGTCCGCGTGACGCGCGACCTCGACCTCGCCGAGGAGTGCGTGCAGGACGCCTACGCCCGCGCGCTCGAGCACTGGGGCCGCAGCGGCATTCCGGCGAGTCCCGGGGCCTGGCTGACGACCGTCGCGCGCCGGCGCGCCCTCGACCTGCACCGGCGCAGCGCGCGGCTCGCGCGCTCCCTGCCGCTGCTCCTCGACGACCCCTACGAGCCCGACGAGGAGCCGGTCCACGAGGTGGCCGACGACCGTCTGCGACTGATCTTCACCTGCTGCCATCCGGCGCTCGCCCCGTCCGCCCAGGTGGCGCTGACCCTGCGGCTGGTGTGCGGCCTGAGCACCTCCGAGGTCGCCCGCGCGTTCCTCGTCAGCGAGACGACGATGGCCGCCCGGATCACCCGCGCCAAGAAGAAGATCGCGGCGGCCCGGATTCCCTACCGCGTGCCCAGCGCCAAGGAGCTCCCGGCCCGTACCGACGCCGTGCTGAGCGTCGTGCACCTGGTCTTCACGACCGGTCACACCGCGCCCGCCGGCGAGCGGCTCGTCCGCCAGGACCTGGTCGAGCGAGCGCTCGACCTCGCCCGCATGCTGCGTTCGCTGCTCGCCGCGGACCGCGAGGTCGCCGGCCTGCTCGCCCTGATCCTGCTGACCGACGCGCGCCGCGCGACGCGGGTCTCGGCCGAGGGCGAGCTGTTGCTGCTCGCCGAGCAGGACCGCTCACGCTGGGACGGCGAGGCGATCGCCGAGGGCCGCGAGCTGGTCCGCGAGGCGCTGCGCCGCCGACCGCCCGGCCGCTTCGCGCTGACGGCCGCCATCGCCGCCGTGCACGCCGAGGCCGCGAGCTTCGAGGAGACCGCCTGGCGCGAGATCGTTGCCCTCTACGACCTGCTCGGCGAGGTCTGGCCGTCGCCCGTCGTGGCGCTCAACCGCGCCGCCGCGATCGGCTTCGCCGACGGGCCCGCCGCCGGCCTGCGCGAACTCGATGCGCTGGCCGCCGAGCCGCGGCTCGCGACCTACCGCTATCTCGGCGCTGCGCGCGCCGACTTCCTGCGCCGGCTCGGCCGCAGCGCCGAGGCGCGCGCCGCCTATCAGGAGGCGCTGCTGCTGACCGAGAACGCCGTCGAGCGCGCGTTTCTCGCCGACCGCCTCGAGGCGCTGGAGCGCTCGGCCGGGTCGCGCGGCTAACGGCGCTCGGTCGCGAGCCTGACGCCGAGCCCGATCAGCACGATCCCGGTCAGCCGGTCGAGGCCGGTCCGCAAGCGGCCGCGCAAGAGCACCCGCGAGGCGCGCGCGGCGAGCACCGCGTAGGTGCCCTGCAGGACGAGCGCCAGCAGCACGAAGATCCCGCCGAGCTCGAGAAACAGGACGCCCGACGGGTGGTGGCCGGAGACGAACTGGGGCAGCAGACTGGTGAAGATCACCGCCGCCTTCGGGTTGGCGACGTTGCACACGAGGCCCTGGCGGTACCCGGTGCGCGGCGCGAGCTCGCGGCGCGGCGGCTGGCGCTGCGGCCTGGCACCGCCTGGCCGCCATGACGCGAACAGCGTCGCGACGCCGATCCAGACCAGGTACGCGGCGCCGGCCAGCTTCAGCACGGTGAAGGCGACGGCGGAGGCCTCGACGAGCGCGACGAGCCCCGCCGCGGACGCCACGGTCCACACGGCCATGCCGGTGTTGACGCCCAGCGCCGTGGCGACCGCGGCACGGCGGCCGTGCAGCACCGCGTTCCTGGTGATCAGCGCCGTGTCGAGCCCGGGCGCGAGAATGAGCAGCGCCGAAACCGCGATGAACGCGCCGAGGTTGACGATCACGACCGCAACGATGGCACACCGCTAGGCGCGCGGCAGCGTCACCGCGACCCCGCGTTCGGCGTAGAAGCGGGCGAAGCCCTCGCGCTCGAGCCAGACCGCGCGGGCGCTGTCGGCGGCGTGATCGCCGGCCGGGTCGTGGAAGCACAGGCGGCGGCCGTCCGCGGAGCTGTCGATGACCAGCACGAGATGCCCGCCGCGCCGCGCGGGCTCGGCCGCCAGGGTCCGGATCTCGGCGCTGACCGAGGCGAGCACGACCTCGTCGGCGGCGACGGCCGCCACCAGCTCGGCGAGCGGCAGCGGCGCCGCGACGCGCGCGGCCAGGTCGAACTCGGCGGCCGCGAACTCGACGAAGCCTGCGTAGATCAGCGGCCCGTACCCGCGCGAGGGCCGCGCCTCATAGCCGCCGTAGGCGATCGCTCGCCGGCCGAGCTCGACAAGCGGCGGCACCGGGCCGCCGCGCGCCGCGAGGATCATCTGCAGGCACGCCATCCCGCAGCCGCAGCGCGCCCAGCGCACGTACTCCTGGCGGTCGCGTGCGCCGGTCTCGTGCCAGCGTGGGTCCTGCTCGAGCGCGACCCGGCCGGCCGCGATCTCGCCGGCCAGCTCGGGTGAGGCGTACTGCGAGCGATACGGGATCTCGGTTCGTGCGAGCGCCACGGGGCGGGCAAGTATCGCCGAGGCCGCGCCGGTCGTCGATCGTGGCTTGTGGCAGCTGCCGTCGCGAAGCCCCGTTGCACCGCCGCGCATCCATGTGATATATCAGTGGTCGACCTAGGGTGCGCGACTTCGATGCGCCGACGCGCTCGGCGGAGGAGGCATTTCCGTGAGCAGCTACGACTTCGTCATCGTCGGCGGCGGGTCGGCGGGCTGTGTGCTCGCCAACCGGCTCAGCGAGGACCCTTCCACGCGCGTGCTCGTGCTCGAGGCCGGCCGCCCGGACTCCCTGTGGGACCTCTACATCCACATGCCCGCAGCGCTCTCGTTCCCGATTGGCAACCGTTTCTACGATTGGAAGTACGAGTCCGAGCCTGAGCCGAACATGCACGGGCGGCGGATCTACCACGCGCGCGGCAAGGTGCTGGGCGGCTCGAGCTCGATCAACGGGATGATCTTCCAGCGCGGCAACCCGCTCGACTACGAGCGCTGGGGCGCCGATCCCGGGATGGGCGGCTGGGACTACGCGCACTGCCTGCCCTACTTCAAACGCATGGAGAACTGCCTGGCCGGAGCGGACGAGTGGCGCGGCGGCGACGGCCCGCTGAAGCTCGAGCGGGGTCCGGCCACCAATCCGCTCTGTCGGGCCTTCTTCGAGGCCGTCCAGCAGGCCGGCTACCCGCTCACCGACGATGTCAACGGCTACCGACAGGAGGGCTTCGCCGCATTCGATCGCAACATCTTTCGCGGGCACCGGCTCAGCGCCGCGCGGGCCTACCTCCACCCCGTGCGCGCACGCAAGAACCTCGAGGTCCGCTGCCGTGCATTCGTCAACCGCGTGCTGCTCGGCGCGAGCGGGCGCGCCATCGGCGTGGAGGTCGTCGAGCACGGCCGGTCCAGCAACGTCCTGGCCGGCGAGGTGATCCTCTGCGGCGGTGCGATCAACTCACCGCAGCTGCTTCAGCTCTCCGGCGTGGGCAACCCGAAGGAGCTGAAACGCGCCGGGGTCGCTGCGGTGCACGAGCTCCCCGGAGTCGGCGAGAACCTCCAGGACCACCTCGAGGTCTACGTCCAATACGTGAGCACGCAGCCCGTCTCGGTCGCCCCGGCACTGAAATGGCGAAACCGACCCCGGATCGGGCTGCAGTGGCTGCTGTTCCGCAGCGGGCCCGGCGCCACCAACCACTTTGAGTCCGGCGGCTTCATCCGCAGCAACGAGGACGTCGCCTACCCGAACCTGATGTTTCATTTCCTGCCGGTGGCGATCCGCTACGACGGCTCGGCGCCCCAGGGACACGGGTACCAGGTGCACGTGGGCCCGATGTACTCGGACGCCCGCGGCTCGGTGAAGATCGTCTCGAAGGACCCGCGGGTGCATCCGGCGCTTCGCTTCAACTACCTCTCCACCGATCAGGACCGGCGCGAGTGGGTGGAGGCGGTTCGCTGCGCGCGCTCGATCCTCACCCAGCACGCGTTCGACCCGTTCAACGGGGGCGAGCTGTCCCCGGGGCCGTCGGTCGCGACCGACGAGGAGGTCCTCGACTGGGTCGCAAGGGACGCGGAGACGGCACTTCACCCCTCGTGCACGGCGAAGATGGGAACCGGCGCCGACGCGGTCCTCGACCCTGCGACGATGCGTGTTCGAGGCCTCGACGGACTGCGGGTCGTCGACGCCTCGGCGATGCCCTATGTCACCAACGGCAACATCTACGCGCCGGTGGTGATGCTCTCCGAAAAGGCCGCCGATCTGATCCGCGGCAACACTCCGCTCGCGCCGATCGGCCAGCCGTTCTACCGTCATGCGCGAACGCAAACGGCAGGGACGCCGCCCCAGGACGCCCGCCTCGGCTAACGGGCCTCCTCGACCGGCTCGTGCCCGCGCCGCGAGACGCCGTCCTCGTCGGCCGCCGCGGCGACCGCGGCCGCCACCGCGACCACGACGTCGCGGTTGAACACGCTCGGCACGATGTAGTCGGCGGCAAGCTCGTCGTCGCCGACGCTGGCGGCGATCGCGTGGCCGGCGGCGACCTCCATGCGCTCGGTGATCGCGCGCGCGCGGACGTCGAGTGCCCCGCGGAAGATGCCCGGGAACGCCAGCACGTTGTTGATCTGGTTGGGGTAGTCGCTGCGACCGGTCGCGACGACCGCCGCGAGCCCGGCGATCTCGTCGGGCGAGACCTCGGGTGTCGGATTGGCCATCGCGAAGACGATCGCCTCGGGCGCCATCGACCGGATCCCGGCGACCGTCACCGCCCCCGGGGCCGAAAGGCCGATGAACACGTCGGCCCCGGCCAGCGCGTCGTCGGCCGAGCCGCCGACGTTGTCCGGGTTCGTCGTCTCGGCGTAGCGCTGCTTGACCTCGCTGAGCCCGGGGCGGCCGCGATGGATCGTGCCGGTGCGGTCGGCGCCGATCACGTGGCGCACGCCGGCCGCCTGCAGCGTGTCGGTGACCGCGACGCCGGCGGCGCCCACGCCCACGACGACGACCCGGACGTCCTCGATGCGCTTGTCGACGACGCGCAGCGCGTTGAGGAACGCCGCGAGCACGACCACCGCCGTGCCGTGCTGGTCGTCGTGGAACACCGGGATGTCGAGCGACTCGCGCAGCCGCCGCTCGACCTCGAAGCAGCGCGGCGCGGCGATGTCCTCGAGGTTGATCCCGCCGAATCCGGGAGCGATCGCCTCGACGGTGGCGACGATCCGATCGGTGTCCTTGGTGTCGAGGCAGATCGGCCACGCGTCGACGCCGCCGAACTCCTTGAACAGCTGTGCCTTGCCCTCCATCACCGGCATCGCTGCGGCGGGCCCGATGTCGCCGAGCCCGAGCACCGCGCTGCCGTCGGTGACGACCGCCACCGTGTTGCGCTTGATCGTCAGGTTCCAGACCTTCTCGGGATCCTCGGCGATCGCCTGGCAGACGCGCGCCACGCCCGGGGTGTAGGCCATCGACAG
Organism: Solirubrobacteraceae bacterium; assembly: GCA_035535075.1. GTDB lineage: Bacteria > Actinomycetota > Thermoleophilia > Solirubrobacterales > Solirubrobacteraceae > Palsa-513. Next base: position 6,570 of record DATLQS010000048.1, on the reverse strand, counting down.
GTCATCGCGCGTCTTGATCGGCGTCTTTGACTCCATCGCGATCTTGCCCCCGAGATGCAGCAGGAACGTTCGGTCCGAGACGTGCTCCACCTCGACTCCGTCGATCCGCTCGCAGGCGGCGATGATCGCCTGCGCGTGCGCGTCGTCGGTGGCAAGGACGCTGACGTCGCGCGTCTTGTTTCCCGGGTTGACCCGCACGAGATCGATCGCGTCGAGCAGGCCACCGGCGTCGGCGATGGCGCGCGCGAGGTCGGCGAAGCTCCCGGGCCGATTGTCGAGGCGGACCCGAAGGGTGAGGCTGAACGATGCCGAGTGATGCGCCATGTGCCGCTCTCCATTCCGGCCCGACGCGCGACGCGGGCTCCCTGTTGGCTGCGAGCGCCAGATTGTGGCGGTAACGCGCACGCGACCGCCGGCTCGTGGCCCAAAGTACACTCCGGCCGATGGACTTCGGTGTCGGCTACTTCCCCACCCACGACGGCATCGGCCCGGGGCCGCTGGCCCGGATGGTCGAGGAACGGGGCCAGGAGTCGCTGGTCTTCGCCGAGCACACCCACATCCCGGCGAGCCGCGAAAGCCCCTATCCCGCCGGTGGCGAGTTGCCGCCGAAGTACTGGCACTGCTACGACCTGTTCGTCGCGCTGACCGCCGCCGCCGCCGCGACGAGCAGGCTGCGGGTGGGCAGCGGGATCTGCCTGATCGTCGAGCGCGACCCGATCGTCACCGCCAAGGAGGTCGCGAGCATCGATCACCTCTCGGGCGGGCGCGTGCTGTTTGGCGTCGGCGCCGGCTGGAACCGCGAGGAGATGCGCAACCACGGAACCGACCCGCGCACCCGGATGGCGCTGATGCGCGAGCGGGTCGAGGCGATGAAGGCGATCTGGACGCAGGAGGAGGCCAGCTACGCCGGCGAGTACGTCTCGTTCGAGCGGATCTGGTCGCATCCCAAGCCCGCCCAGCGTCCGCACCCCCCGGTCCTGGTCGGGGGTCACGGCCCGACGGTCCTCGATCGCGTACTCGCCTTCGGCGACGGCTGGCTGCCCAACTACGCTGGCGACGAGCACTTCTTCGCACGCCTGTCGGAGCTGCAGGCCCGCGCCGAGCGCCCGATCGAGGCTCACATCCTCGGCATGCCGGCCGATCCGCACGAGCTCGAGCGCGTGCGCGACGCGGGCGCGCGCCGCGCCTTGCACTGGCTCCCGGCGGGCAGCCGCAGCACCGTCGAAGCCGCGCTCGAGCGCTGGGAGGCGGCGATCGCGCAGCTGAACGGCGAGTGACCGACGAGCAGGCGCGGGCGCGCTTCGCCGCGGCAACCCTCGCCCACCTGGCGACCGCCGACGAGCGCGGCCGGCCGCACGTCGTGCCGTTCGTGTTCGTGCTTCGCGGCGAGACGATCTACAGCGCGGTCGACGCCAAGCCCAAGCGCACGACCGCACTGCGCCGCCTCGCCAACGTCGCCGCCAACCCGCACGTCTCGGCGCTCGTCGACCACTACAGCGAGGACTGGGACTCGCTGTGGTGGGCCCGGGCCGACGGTCTCGGCCGGATCCTCGACGTCGCTCAGGACGAGGCTCGCAACGCGCTTGAGCTGCTGACCGCGCGCTACCACCAGTACCGCCGCCAGCCCCCCGGCGGGCCGGTGCTCGCGATCGATGTCGAGCGCTGGTCGGGCTGGTCGGCGAGCGCTGACTGAACGCCGCCCGGCGTGTGACCCGCGCGACGCCGGGCGGCCGCGATTAGCGCCGCAGGCTATCCTGGCACGCACACCATCAGGGAGAAACCATGGCCTTTGCAGTTGGCACGAACGTCGTAGCGCAATCACAGTCGACGACGCGCGGCCCGCGCCCCGGGGTGATCGAGGAAGTGCTGCGCGGCGATCCCTCGCCTCGCTACCGCGTCCGCTGGGAAGACGGTCGCGAAACGATCTACACGCCGGCGAGCGGAACCCTGCAGGTCCAGCCGCGCCGCAGGAAGACGAAGCGAAGCTAGCGGCCCGATCGCGGGCGCGCACCCGCACGCCGGCGTGTGCGAGAGTGCCACGGTGCGCACCGTCACCGTCGAGGAGCACTGCCTGACCCCGGAATTGCGAGCGGTGCTGGGGGAGCAGATCCATCCCTACTACCCGGTGCACCGCTGGCCACCGGCGCTCGAGGCCAAGCTCGCCGACATCGGCGAGGGCCGAATCGCCGAGATGGACGCGGGCGGGATCGACGTCCAGGTGCTCTCCACCGCCCAGCCGGGGCTCGAGCACATCACCGCCGACCGCGCGATCCCCGTCGCCCGCGCGTTCAACGAGGGCATCGCCGCGGCCATCGCGGCTCACCCCGACCGCTTCGCGGGCTTCGCCGCGCTGCCGACCGCCGATCCCGAGGCGTCCGCCGCGGAGCTCGCGCACGCCGTCGGCCGGCTCGGGCTGTGCGGGGCGATGGTCAACGGCCGAACGCTGGAGCGTTTTCTCGATGACGAGTTCTTCTGGCCGATCTTCGAAGGCGCGGAGGCCCTGGGGGTGCCGCTGTACCTGCACCCGATGCCGCCGCCGAAGGCGGTCTACGACGCGTACTACGCGGGCTTCGGCGACGAGGTCGGCTTCGCGCTGTGCGCCGGTGCCTTCGGCTGGCACGTCGAGACGGGGTTGCACGCAGTGCGCCTGATGCTCGCCGGCGTATTCGATCGCTTCCCCGCGCTGCAGATCATCCTCGGCCACATGGGCGAGGTTCTGCCGTTCATGATCGCGCGAGCGAGCGAGGTACTCGGTCGAGCGAATTCCCTCGGCGCCATCGCGACACGGATGCAGCTCACACCGGCCGAGTACCTCAACCGAAACTGCTACATCTCGACGAGCGGGTTCTTCACCGACCCGCCCCTGCGCTGTGCCCTGGACGTGATCGGCCCCGACAGGATCCTGTTCGCCGTCGACCACCCGTTCGGCGACAACGCCACGGGGCGGCGCTTCCTCGACGCCGCGGCGATCAGCGAGCAGGACCGTGCGAAGATCGCACACGAGAACGCCGACCGGTTGCTCGGCCTCTGAGCGGCGCGGCCCGTGCGCCCGGCCCACCTGATCACGCCGCGGGCGAACCGGTCGATCCCCTCGCCGCGGCGGGTGCGAATCGTCGCCGTGCTTCCAACGGCGGCATCCGAGGCCGTCGGTGTCGATCGCAGCGCGGCGGTTGTCGCTGCGCCCCGCGCCCCCGATCCCGAACTCGCGGCGGATCCCGAGGGATTGGCCTGAACCGAGGCGAGGTTCGCCTGTGCCGATTTCAGTGACGCCTGTGCCTGTTCGAGGCTCACCTGCGCGGCGGTTGGATCGATCTCGGCGAGCAACTGGCCGGCCTTGACATGCTCGCCGGGGTGCACGTAGAGCTCGGTGAGGATGCCGCTCGCCTTGAAGTTGAGTCCCACCTCAGTGGCCGGCTCGAGGTTTCCACTCGCCGAGACCGTCGCCTGGACCACCCCGCGCTGGACCGTCGCAAGGCGGATCTCGGTGCCGCTCGAGGCGCCGCTCGAGGGCCCTACGAGCAGCACGCCGGCGACGATCGCGCCCGTGCAGGTGGCGAGGAGAACGACGATCTGCGCGGGTCTCGCCCGCCGCGAGTCAGCTGGCACGGGCGATGTCTAACCGCGCCCCCTTCGCCGCAGATAAAGATCGCTGAAGGGGATTGCCAGCGTTCGAAAACCGACTGCCGCCGGGCGAACTGACGGAAACGGCTACTTACGCAAATACACTGCGAAGAAGTCCCGATCGTCGGGGGTGAGGTAACGGGTGGCCACCCGGTTCATGTCGGGCAGCAGGTTCGACGGCCCCAGCGCGCCGAAGCCGCTGTAGGTGATGAAACTCACCCAGTAGGGATTGATGTCGAGCTCCATCGCACGGACCGCGCCGGCGCGGATCAGCGCGGCGGCGAGGCTCGCCACGGTCTGGTCGTTACCCGCGGCGTAGATCAGGTTGCCGTGCCGGTCGATTCCGATACCCGACCGGAAGACGAGAACCGCGGCCCCGATGGTTGCCCCCCACACCGCGCTGTTACCGAGCGCCGGGTTGGGCTGTCCATGGTCGACGATCAGCGGGAGGTTCTGCCGTGCGTAGGACACCGACCGCGGCGCGGTTGGCCCGTGCGTCCAATTGACGATATTCACCCGTCCGTCCTGGTAGCCGACGAATGTCGCGAGTCCTCGTTTCATCGGAGCATAGGTGTGACTGTAAATCGTGTAACCACCGAGCGAGTCACTCAACTTGAACCCGCTGTTGAACGTCGCGAGCAGGCGGCTGCGGGCGGCCAGCGGCACCTCCATCGCCCGCGTCGGGAGTGCCACCGTCGGCTCGATCCGACCGGCGTAGAGGCTGATCTGGGTGCGCCTGGTGTCGATCCACGCGAGCCCGATGACGACCCGCGGATAGGCGGGCTCGTCGCGCAGGGTCGTGACGAGCAGCGGGGGAGCGGTGCCCAGCCCCGCGCGCGTCGGGCGCCACACGCCCTCGCCGGCCAGGGCGGGATGAATCATCGCGACGACGCTCTGCGGCCGTTCGGCCACCGGCAGGCGTGGGGCGACTGCGACGGTCGGGGCGTGGCCCACCTTCGGCAGCGCCTTCAGCGTCGGACCACCCTTGCTCGGAGCGGTCAGCGAGTAGTACCACGTCTCGATCTGCGCGACGACCCCGGCCGCACCGTTATCGCGCAGCCACTCGACGCTGCGCACGCCGAGCGCGGTGTTGGACGGACCGGTCATCGCGCTGACGTAGGAAATAGCCGCGGGCAGCAGCGCGACGAGCGCGGCGACGACGGCGATGCGTCGAATCCGGCTCGCCACCCGGTCGCCGCGCCGCGACGCCTCGTGCTGTGCTCGTCGAGACGGTGCGAAGACGGTCGACGCCATGCTGGCATCAATATACGCCGAGCGACCACGCGATCCCCGCCGCCGCCGTGGCGACTAAGCGGACTCTCACCAAGGCGTTACCGTCGCTTTAGCGCCGCGCAGCCCGCCGGATTTTTGCGTAAGAGAACTCTAACTGGGTTCGGCGAACCCCTAACCGGAAGTCGAGCGTCGATGTGGAATCCTGTGTACGACGGGCGGCATCGGTAAGCCTCGCCGCCCGGACGGTGGTCGCTATGAGCTCAGTTCAGATCCTCAAACCCGAGCAGCAGACGTGGGTTCCGCGCGAGGCGGAGCCGCCGCCCGCCCGTGCGGACACGTCGCACCCGGGCATCCTGCGGGTGCTGGTGCGCGCATGCCGTCCGCGCCAATGGAGCAAGAACCTGCTCCTGCTGGCCGCCCCCGGCGCGGCCGGCGTGATCGCCGTCCCGCTGGTCGGACGCGACGTCGCGGTGGCGATCATCGGCTTCTGCCTGCTGTCGAGCGCCACCTACCTGCTCAACGACGTGCGCGATCGCCACCAGGACCGGCTGCATCCGCGCAAGCGTGACCGCCCGGTCGCGGCCGGTCAGCTGTCGCCCCGCACGGCGCTCGCGCTCGCCGCCGCGTTGGGGATCTGCGGGCTCGCGCTGACCGCCGCCGTGCGCCTCGAGCTCGCTGGCGTCGGTTGCGCCTACCTCGCGCTCACCGCGAGCTACTCGCTGTGGTGGCGGCGGGTGATCCTGCTCGACATCGTCGCCGTCGCGGGCTGTTTCGTGGTCCGTGCCGTGGCCGGCGGCGTCGCGGCCGATGTGCCGCTGTCGCGGTGGTTTCTCGTCGTGACCTCCTGCTGCGCGGTCTTCGTCGTCGCCGGGAAACGTTATGCCGAGCTCGTCGACAGCGCCCGTCCGGCGCTCACCCGCGTCGCCCTGCGGCGCTATTCGAGCCCTGTCCTGCGCGCGGTCCTCGCCGCCGCGGCGGGCGGGGCGCTCGTCGCGTACGGCGTGTGGGCGTTCCGGCGGCCGGAGCACGGGCCGTGGTATGAGTTGTCGATCGTGCCGTTCGTGATCTGGCTCGGCCGCTACGGCATGCTGCTGCGCCGTGGGCACGGCGAGGCGCCGGAGGAGCTGATCCTCCACGACTGGACGTTGCTCCTGCTGAGTCTCGCGTGGACGGTGCTGTTCCTCTGCGGGATCTATGTCGGACGCTGACCGCGCCACGGTCGGCGTGCCAACCGAGTCAGCGTCGACCGATCGCTCCCACCAGCGAAGCCGGCACGAACGCACCCGCTCGGGGTGGGGCCGCGTTGCCCTCAGCCGCGCCGAGGCGATCGAGGTTCGCGAGGTTCGCCACGCCGGCGAGGTCGCGACGGCGCTGAGCTCCCAGCGCGCCGCGGTGGGTGGCGTGAGCGCACGCGACGGCGGCCGCGTGTCTCTCGCGACGGACGTGCGACTGCGGCGCGACCTGCTCGCGGCGATGGATCCCAACCTGCACCGCTTCCATGCACAGCGGGGGCTCGTCGACCCCGATCGCGTCCTGCGATCCGACCTCGGCCGCCGGCTCGGCCTGTGCGCCACGGCGTCATGACGCCCACCGGCTCGAGCGGTCGCCGCGTCGTCGTCCTCGGCGGCACGTCGGAGATCGCGCTGGCGATCGTGCGCGAGCTGGCGGCGAGCGCACCCCGCGAGGTCGCGCTGCTCGGTCGCGACGCGGCGCGGC
>DATLQS010000047.1:0-3700 GCA_035535075.1 Solirubrobacteraceae bacterium | reverse complement strand
AGCGCTCAGCCGGTCGCGGCGACCCCGATCGGGCAGCTGACGCCGGTCCCGCCGAGGCCGCAGTAGCCGCCGGGGTTCTTGGCCAGGTACTGCTGGTGGTACTCCTCGGCGTAGTAGAACGGGCCGGCAGGCGCGATCTCGGTGGTGATCTCGCCGTGGCCGCTCGCCCGCAGCACCGCGGCGTAGGCGTCGCGGGTGCGCTCGGCGGCGGCCTGCTGGTCGGCGTCGTGGAAGTAGATCGCCGAGCGGTACTGGGTGCCGACGTCGTTGCCCTGTCGCATCCCGTGGGTCGGGTCGTGGCTCTCCCAGAAGAGGCGGAGGATCTCCTCGTAGCTGGTCAGCGCCGGGTCGAACACGACGAGCACCGCCTCGGTGTGGCCGGTCGAGGCCGAGCAGACCTCCTCGTAGGTCGGGTTCGGCGTGAATCCGCCGGCGTAGCCGACCGCCGTCGTGTAGACGCCCGGGGCCTGCCAGAAGACGCGCTCGGCGCCCCAGAAGCAGCCCATGCCGACGACCGCCGACTGCAGGCCCGCGGGAAACGGCGGGCGCAGCGGCGTGCCCAGGACGAAGTGGCGCTCGGGGACCGCCAGCTCGCTCGCGCGGCCCGGGAGCGCCCGGTCGGCCGCGACCATTCGTGTCTTGTCCTTGAACAGATCGCTGAGAAAGCTCATCCGCTCAGGATACGCCGCCGAGGTGGCCGGCGCGTTCGGCGCGCGAAGCTCAACGCTGGGCCACCGAGGCCCGGTCGATCAGGTCACGCGGGCAGCGCCGCGCCGCCTCGCGCCGCGGGTCGCAGGATCTGCGAGGGGTTGATCCGCAACCGCTCGAGGATCCGCTTCTGCTGTGCCGCCGTCAGGCGCTCGGCGTCGACCGCCTCGTCGAGGATCGGCTGGGCGATCCCGGGCGCCGCGCGGCGGATCGCCGCCAGCGCCTCGCGCAGGACGCGGCGAGCGGCAAGGCTCGTTGGCGACGCCCCGGCGGGAGCCGGGGCGTCGTCCCGGCCGCTCGGCGCGCTCAGCTCGCGCAGCAGGCCGTGGCGCTCGGCCCGCGTGATCAGTCCCGCTTCGACGGCGCGATCGAGGATCGGCTGGGCGATCGAGGACGCGCTCGACTCGATCGACGCGAGCACGCGCTCCAGCACGGCGCGCGCCGCCGGGGAGAGCTCCTGCGCGTCGGTGGGCAACGCCGGCGCGCGCTCGGGAGCGCCCGCGCCGAAGACGGCGATGCGTGTGAAGGGAAGGGCGGGCGCGGTCATCTGGACTCCTGTCGATTGCTCGCGGGGAGTCTCGAAGCGTGGGCTGAGAAAACGTTGAAGGCGGGTGAAGAGTTGACTAAGGGGCTATCGCGGGGGCTTCGCCCGCGCGGGTGCGCCTCGGGCTCGCCGGGCGGGCGGTGCTATGCCGTCAGCCAGATCGCTCCGATCACCAGCGCGATGCCGGTGCCGTCGGCGACCGAGGGCAGCTGTCCGAGAACGACGACGCCCATCAGCGTCGCGGTCGCCGGCAGCAATGCGAGCATCACGGCGAAGCGGGGCCGCGTCAGGCGGCGCATCGCGAGCTGCTCGAGCGAGTAGGGCACCACCGTGGAGGTCACGGCGACGACGAGCGCGCGGGCGAACACGTCGACGTCGGTGAACACCCGTCCCGTGCGCCAGGCAAACAGCGGCGCGAGCGCGAACGCGCCGATCGCGAGCCCGGCGGCGAGTCCGTCCTGCGGCCGCAGATCCGAGGCCAGCGCGAGCCGGTGACCGAAGACGATGTAGCCGGCCCAGCCGACGCCCGCCGCGAGCGCCCAGGCGACGCCCACCGCGTTGCCGGAGAGGTGCACGCCGGTCAGCAGGCCGACACCGACGAGCAGGATCACCAGGCCCGCGACGTCGCGCCGGCGACGCGAGCCGACCGCCGCCACGGCGACCGGTCCGACGAACTCGATCGCCACGGCTGTGCCGAGGGCGATGTGCGCGATCGCCAGATAGAACGCGACGTTGACGAGCGCGATCGTGATTCCGAACGCGGCGGCGGTGGCGAAGCGTCGCCGCGTCCAGCTCGACTGCCACGGGCGCCGCCATGCGCACAGCACGAGCGCAGCGAAGAGCGAGCGCAGCCACGCGAGCGCCGACGGCGCTACCGCGTGAAAGAGCAGCACCGCGGCCCCGGCGCCGGCGTATTGCGAGAGCGCGCCGACGACCAGCAGGAGCTGCGGGGGCGGCAGGGGCGCCCGACCGAGCGGGCGGCCGGGCGCCTCGCGCTCCGACGGCGCGATGGTCAGCTGGCCGGAGCGGTATCGGGGGTCATCAGCAGCGACGTGGGCCCGGCCGCCTGGCGCAGCTCGCGCAGCGGGGCGTACTCCGGCGAGTCGTACCAGCGGCGCGCGTCCTCGTGGGTCGGGAACTCGATGATCGCCATGCCGTCGGCCTGCCAGTCACCCTCGAGGGCTCTGGCGCCGGGGCCGCTGAACAGGTAGCGGCCGCCATAGCGCTCGGTGACGGCGCTCACCGCGGCTCCATAGCGGCCCATCGACTCGGGGTCGGTGACGGCAACCCAGGCGACGACATATGCGGGCATGATCGGTCCTTTCGCTCGAGCTGTTCTGGCGCGGGCGCCGCGCTGGCGCCACCGCGTCGCGGCACGAGACTCTATGCGGCGTCGTGCCCGGACTGAGCTGCGCCCAGGCCCGCCAGGCGATAGGCCAGCGCCTCGAGCGCCAGCTCCTCGGTGACGTTCAGCGCGAGCCGCTCCCGGGTGTCGACGACCAGCTCGAGGGCCCGGTGCAGCGTGCGCGGCGATCGCCCCTCGGCGGTCGCCTCGAGCTCCGCCAGTCGATCGGTGGCGTGCACCAGCTCGCTCGACCCCTCGACGATCATGCTCGCGTCGCGGTACCACAGCTCGACCAGCCCCAGGCCGGTGTCGAGCGTGCTCGCCGAGCTGCGCCGCTGCGCCCGCTTGACGCGCTCGGCGTGCTCGCGCTCATGCCGCGAGCGCTCGGAGCGCGCGACGAACTCGAGCTCGTCGCGGTGGCGTGTCTCGAGCTCTGCCGCGCTGTGGTCGCCAGCGCGCTTGGCCAGCTCGAGCAGGGCCATCCACGGGCGCTCCTCGAGCCCGCCGCGCAGCGCGCCGACGGCGAACGCCTGGGCGGCGTCGCGCAGCGCGGGCCCGTCACCCAAGGCGAGCGCGACGGCCCGCTCGCCGTCGCCGAGGGCGAGCCGCCCGCACGCCGCCGCGACCGCCGGCGCCACGCCGGCCTCCTCGAGGCGGGCCGCCAGGCGCGCCGCGCTCGGAGCCTCGAAGCGGACGTGCTGGCAGCGCGAGGAGACCGTCGGCAGCACCTCGCCCGGTCGCGAGGTGAGCAGGATCAGATGGACGAACCGGGCGGGCTCCTCGAGCGTCTTGAGCAGCCGGTTCGCGGTCGCGTCGTGCATCGTCTCGGCGCGCTCGATCACGAACACGCGACGGCGCGACTCGAACGGCGTGCGGGTCGCGGCCGCCACCACCGGCTCGTCGATGTCGGCGACGAGCATCTCCGACGAGCCGCTCGGCGTCACCCAGGTCAGGTCGGGATGGGAGCCGCGGAGCACTCGCTCCGCCGCGTCGACGGGGTCGTCGGCGCCGTCGGCCAGCAGGGCCGCGGCGAACCCGCGCGCCACCGCGCGCTTGCCGGCTCCGGCCGGGCCGTGGAACAGATAGGCGTGCGATGCGGCGCC
>DATLQS010000046.1:0-48758 GCA_035535075.1 Solirubrobacteraceae bacterium | reverse complement strand
CCTAAGCCGGCGTCCCTACGCCGTTGAGGAAACACTCACATCTGCGCCATCGCTGTTGCTCTGCGTGTGCATGGCGACAGTGGTCCCGGAGATCGCGGCGGGCTTGCAGCGAGCGAGCAGCACGATTCCCGTAGAGGCGATCAATCCGAGGACGGGTACCGCGCGTCGAGCCGCGGTGGGTGAGAGCACAAGCTCAAACAGCGGGATGGGGTCTCCGAGACGGTCTTGCAGCCCGCCAAGCGGGCAGTCCCCTCGGTTGGCCGCCACGAGCGCTCCTTCGGTCACCAGGGCCCCAACGGCCAGCCGCAACCGCGGGTCGCGGCGGCCGGTGAGGGCACACCACCACACGTAGCCGATCGCAACGAGGAACGCGACAGCGATCGCGCTGTGCGCAGCTCGGAAAGCTCGCGCTTCGATCGACAATCGCGCGGTGGCCATACCCACCAGGATCGCTCATCCACCGCCGACCCCGTACACGGCAGACGCGCCGCGCTGTCGGATTCGCGCAGAGCAGCACTGTGCGAGGCTCTGCGAAGCTTGTGTGAGCTGGTGTCAACGGCCGGGAGGTGATCAGTCCCCATGAGTGAGGACGACTTCTTCGGATCGGTGCCGGAGCCCCCGCCGGAGCCGCCGCCGGAGCCGCAGCCCGATTGGTTCGGCCCGCCGACGGGAACGCTCCCAGGCGTCGCTCCGCTGGAACTCCTGCTCGCTCGGTCCGACCTCGCCGCCGTCTGCATCACGCGAATCTCGGCCTATGCGAACGGTTTTGCGTTCGAGCTGCTCACGGTGAGCGCGGCGGACGCCAGTGACGACCTGGACCCTCACATGATGGGGTTCCGTCACCGCCGAGGCCGAGGGGGTGGTGTTGACACGCAACTGCGTCTCGGCGTGCAGTTCTCCGACGGTTCGAAGGCGACGAATGTCGGCGCGGCCCCGGGGTTTGCTGGGCGCCACGAGCAGCCGCAAGCTCCGGTGCTCCACCCTCAGGGCGGAGGAGGCGCTCCCGGCAGTTGGCGCATGGGCTACTGGGTGTGGCCACTGCCGCCTACAGGGCCGATGGCGTTCGTGTGCGAGTGGTCGGCAGCTTCTATTCCGCTGACGCGCCACGAGATCGACGCACAGATCGTGCTCGACGCGTCGGCGCGCGCACAGGAGATCTTCGCTCCGGGGACGCCGTCGCGTCCTGGCGCAACCGTGACGACCTTCGGGCTGACCGCGCGAAGCACCAAGCCCGACGAGTAGCCGCCGGCTCAGGCGCCCTCGGCGGTCGCGAGCGACGAGATCGCCACCGCCGCCACAATCACGACGCCGGTGACGATGGGCTGCAGGTTGGAGTTGACCGAAAGCAGATCCATCCCGTTCGTGATCAGGGCGAGGAACAGGACGCCGACGACCGTGCGCCACACGGAGCCGACACCGCCGAAGATGCTGGTCCCGCCGATCGCCACCGCGGCGATTGCCTGCAGCGCGAGGGTCGTACCGTCGTTGCTGTTTCCCGAGCCGGTCGTGGATGCCTCGATCAGCCCGGCGATGCCGGCGGCGACGCCGGCGATCACGAACGTGGCGATCACGATCCGGTCGACTCGGATGCCCGATAGCCGCGCGGCGTCGCGGTTGCCGCCGACCGCATAGCAGAAGCGTCCGAAGACGGTGCGCGCCAGCACGAACTGCAGCAGCGCCGCGAGTGCGACGAAGACGATCACCGAGTACTGGACCGAGCCGACGCTGTCGCGGCCGAGCGCGAGGAAGGTGTTGCTCGATTCCGACAACAGAAGGCCGCCGCTGATCGCGGTCGCGGCGCCCACGTAGACGAATGACGTTGCCAGCGTCGCCAGGAACGAGTTGACCCGCAGCTTGGTGCGCAGCAGGCCGTTGACCAGCCCACATCCGGCGCCGACGACGAGCGGGGTGACCAGCCCGAAGCCGACTCCCCAGTGGATCGCGATCTCGACCGCGCAGACCTCGGTCAGCGCAAACTGCGCGCCGAGCGAGAGGTCGAAGTTCCCCGCGACGACGACGAGCGTCACCGCGCAGGCAATGATCCCGAGCGGCGCATTCTCGTAGAGGATGTTGAGCAGGTTGCTGCTCGAGAGGAACGGCGCCGAACCGAGCGACAGCGCGATGAACAGGACCGCGAAGGCGACCAGCACCCCGTAGTCGCGGATGTGCTCGGCGCGTATGCGCAGGCGCCGCGGCGCGGCGGCGTCGGCCGACGCGGGCTCGGCGATCGGCGCCGCGCCGGGCGGGTCGGCGGTCATGCCCCGATCGCCTCGGGGGCGTCCACGCCGAACGCCGCCTCCATCACGTCGGCGAGCGGCGGATCGGCAGCGAACTCGTGGGTGATCGCACCCGCTGCGATGACGAGCACCCGATGCGCGAGGGCGAGCACCTCCTCGATCTCCGAGGAGATCAGGAGAATCGCGACGCCCTCGCCGGCGAGGTCGTTGATCAGCCGGTGAATCGCTGCGCGCGCGTTGACGTCGACCCCGCGCGTCGGCTCGTCGAGCAGCAGCACGCGCGGGCGGCGAAACAGCCATTTCGCGAACAGCACCTTCTGCTGGTTGCCGCCCGAGAGCGTGCTGAGCTTGGCTGCCGGCGACGGTGCGGCGATCGAATGCTCCGTGATCAGGCGCCGGGCGTGCGCGCGTTCGGCGCCGCGCTTGACGACGCCGATCTTCGACGCGATCGAGCGGACGTGGGCGATGGTGGTGTTCGGCCCGAGCGACAGCTCCATGAACAGGCCGTCGTGCTTGCGGCTCTCCGGCACGAAGGCGATGCCGGCCCGGATCGCGTCGCGCGGAGACTGAACGCGCCGCTCCACGCCGTCGACCGAGATCGTGCCCGCCTCGGCGTGATCGGCGCCGAAGATCGCTCGCGCCAGTTCTGAGCGTCCGCTTCCCACCAACCCGGCGAGCCCGACGATCTCGCCCTCACGGATCGACAGCGACACGTCGCGCAGCACGCGGCCGCGCCGCAGTCCGCGGACCTCGAGCACCACGGCGCCCGGCGCTCGCACTGGCGTCTCTGCGCGCTGCGCCTCCACCGTCGCACCGAACATCGCGCGCACCAGGCTTGCCTCGGTCTCCTCGGCCGCCGGCACGGTGTGCACCAGGCGCCCGTCGCGCAACACGCTGATCGTGTCCGCGAGCTCGACGACATCGTCGAGGAAATGGCTGACGTAGACGATCGTCGTCCCGCCGCGGCGCAGATCGTGGACCATCGTTCGCAGTGTCTCGATCTCCACGTGCGTGAGCGAGGAGGTCGGCTCATCCATCACGATCGCTCGCGCGCCGGTGGCCACGGCGCGCAGGATCTCGACCATCTGCTGGTCGGCCAGACGCAACTGGCCGACCGGCGCATCGCGGTCGAGTTTGAAGCCCCAGCGCTCGACGAGCTCACCGTACTGACGCGCGAGCCGCTGGCGTGCCACCAGGCCGATCCGGCGCGGCTCGATCCCCAGGAAGACGTTCTGCATCACGCTCAGGTGCGGCACGAGTGCGAGCTCCTGGGCGATCAGCGCGATGCCGTGGCGCCGCGCGTCGTGGGGGTCGGCCCAGCGCACCGGCTGCCCGTCGAGGTACATCTCCCCGGCGTCCGGACGGATCGCGCCGGCGATGATCTTGCCGAGGGTCGACTTTCCCGCCCCGTTGGCGCCGACCAGCGCGTGGACCGTCCCGGCAGTGATCTCGAGGGCCACGTCGTCGAGGGCCCGCTTGCCGCCGTAGCTCTTGACGATCCCGGCGAGCCGGATGTGCGCCGGGTGGCGCACATCCGTCCCACCGCCAGCCTCACTACCCGGCATAGCTCCAGTCGGGCTTGAAGCTCGGATGCGCCTTCAGCGCACCCGCGTCGATCACCGGCAACGCGCCGGGGAGCTTGTAGGTGTCGACGACCGCGGGAACCTTCTTCCCGTGGACCGCCTGAACGAGGTACTGAACGGCCAACTTCGACTCCGTCGCCGGGTACAGCGCCTGCGACGCGAACCACGTGCCGGCCTTGATTCCGGCGACGGCCTCGGTCGAGGCACCGAAGCCGATCAGCTCGAGATCCTTTCCAGGCGTCAGCTTCAGCTGTTTGAGCGCGGTCAGCGTGCCCGCGATCATCTGATCCGCGAACGAGTAGAGCACGTCCACCTTCGGCTTCGACTGGAAGAAGTTGAGCGTGGACGCCTGCGCGCCCGGTGTCGAGTACATGCCCTGGGGCATCAGCGTCGACTTGATGTGTCCGGTGGCAGCCAACGCCGGCTGGATCAATCCGATCCGGTAGGCGTCGGGCGGGAAGGCCGTGATCCCGGGCATGATGGCCACGTTGCACGCCTTGCCTGCGCCGACCTTCGCGGCGCATGCCTTCTTGATCTCGGAGACGGCGATCTGCGCCTCCTCCTTGAGCCCGGTGCCGGCCGTGATCGTCAGACCCGGCTCGGTCTTCAGCGTGGCCTGGTCGGCCGTGCTGCCCAGCGTGGCGTCGGCCGCACCGACCTTGATCCCCGCCTTGTTCGCCTGCACGGCGAGCGGCTGCAGCGCCACCGCGTTGTTCGGCCAGATGTAGAAGGCCTGATACTTGCCGCTGGTGATCGCGTCTCGCATCTGGGTTGCCTGCAACGTCGGATCGTTGTTGGAGTTCAGGAACGTGACCTTCGCGCCGACCTTCGCCGCCTCGGCCTGGGCGGCCTTGAACCCCGAGAGCGGATACGGCGTCGTGTTGTAGCTGAAGAACGCGATCTGCACCGTCTTCGGTGCGGCGCTCGAGGACGCTCCGCCGACGGCGAAGCCGGCGAGGGCGATGGCCCCCGCGACGACACCGGTGATCCGCCACCTGCGTCTCACACTTCCCATTTCTCTTCTCCCTCTCGCGTCCCCCACCGATGGGCGACACGTGTTGTTGTGTCGAAACCCGGTCCTCGACGCGTTGGGTCCCTCCTCGGGGTTGCTGCCCAGGCGCGGCGGAAGCACAAGAGCTGCCGTCTGCCGTTCCCCTCCGCGAGCATCGTACAACCGCCCAGCCTGCCGGCCGGCTGAGCGGCGACCCTTGCGACATTCGCAAGTTTCAGCCTTTGCCCGCCGCAGCGCTTGTCCGGGCGTGCACGAGTCCTTGGCCGTTTGCGCAGCACGCGGGTTCGTGTGGGCTAGCGCCAGACCCGCCGGGCGTCTCTCCCCTGGACGCCGGCATCGAGCTTGCTGCCGGCCGCGGTCAAGGCAAACCTGGGGACCGGTCCTGCTACGCTCGCCGCCCGGTCGCAGGACAAGGAGAGCAGTGGACTTCGGGCTGGTCCTGATGGGCTATCACGGATGTTGGGATGACGTCGCGTTTGCGGAGGAGCACGGGTTTGCGACCGCCGGCTTCGTCGACTCGCCGCTGCTGGCGGGCGATCCCTTCGTGTGCATGACGCTGGCCGCTCAGGCGACCACGCGTATGCGGGTCGGGACGATGCTCGCCATCCCCGATTTGCGCCGCGCGCCAACGACCGCGGCCGCGATCGCCACGGTCAACCGCATCGCTCCGGGGCGCACGTTCCTGGGACTGGGGAGCGGGTTCACGGGGCGTGCCGTGTTCGGGATGCCGCGTCTGCCCGCCGATCGGCTGCGCGACTACGCACTGGAGTGCCGGGCGCTGCTCGACGGCGACGAGGTCATGCATCGGTGGGGTCGCCACGAGCAGCCGATCAGATTTCGCCAGACCGATGGGCGCTACATCGACATCGAGCGGCGCACCCCGGTCTTCATCGCCGCCGACGGGCCCAAGGCGCTCGCCGCCGTCGGGGAGGCCGCCGACGGTTGGATCGCGTCGTTGATGTACGCCAACACGATGAGCAACAGCCGAGATGTGTTTGCCGGATCGCTGGCAAGCGTCGAAGCGGCGGCCGCGGCCGCGGGCCGCTCGATGGCCGGTGCGTACAACATGTGGTCGATCAGCGTGTGCGTGCTCGAACCGGGCGAGTCGGCGATGTCCGAGCGCGCGCTCGAACGCGTCGGCGCCGGGGCGATGATGCCGTTTCACGCCTACGCGGACGATCCGGCCATCGCCGAGTTCCTGCCGCCGCCGCTCCGCGACCGTCTCGAGGTCTACGAGCGCGAGGTGCTCTCGCGCTTTGGGGTCGGACGCGACCGTACCTACCAGGAGACCCACCGCGGGCACCTCTCGCACCTGCTCGACGGCGAGGCTGCCGTGCTGACCGACGAGATCGTGCGGATGACCACGCTCACCGGCACGGCCGAGGAGATCGCCGGCGTCCTGCGCGACCTCGAGGCGGCCGGCCTGAACAACGTCGCGTTCCCCGTGCCACCACGCCTGACCCGCGAGGTCGTGACTGACATCGAGCAGAAGATCATGCCGCTCTTGGACCGTGCGACCGCGCCGAACGGCTGAGCCGGAGACCGCGTGCCTGGTCGTCAGACTATCCACGAGCATGATCTGGAGGCTCTTCCCCGGCGCATCGCGATCGTCGGTGCTGGGCGGATGGGCGTGGGGATCGCCGAGAGTCTCGTGCTCGCCGGTTTCGAAGTCGTCGTCACCGACGGCACGCCCCAGCTCGGTCGGGCGGCGCGCGAGCGGCTCGTCGCGCGGATGCACGCCCACGCCGAGGCTGGTCTGATCGATCGCGAGGCCGCCAGGCTGGCAACGACGGTGCGCGCGGCCGACGGCATCCCGAGCGCGGTCGAGAACGCCGATCTCGTGATCGAGGCGGTGACCGAGGACATGGATGTCAAGGAGGGTGTGCTGCGCGCCTGCGAGGCCGCAGCCCCGGCGGCGGCGATCATGGCGAGCAACACCTCGTCGCTCAACATCGATGCCCTCGCTCGCTTCGTCGAGCGGCCCGCCCGGTTTCTCGGCATGCACTGGTTCAACCCCCCGGAATGGACGCCCGGTGTCGAGGTCGTCCTCGGCGAGCACACCGACCCAGCGGTCGCCGACCGTGTCGTCGGCCTCCTCCGCGCGGTTGGGAAGCGACCGAGCGTCGTCTCGGGAGGCGTCGGCTTCATCGCGAATCGCCTGCAGATGGCGCTCTTCTGCGAAGCAGCTCGCTGCGTCGAGGAGGGGCTCGCGACGCCTCAGGCGATCGACGAGGTGGTGCGCAGCTCGTTCGGCTTCCGGCTGCCGTTCTTCGGTCCGTTCCAGATCGCCGACATGGCCGGGCTCGACATCTACGAGGCGGTCGTCGAACAGCATGAGCAGGGTCTCGGCGAGCGCTTCCGGGTACCCGAGGCCCTGCGCGAACTGGTCCGGCAGGGTCGCTGCGGAACGAGTGCCGGGGCCGGCTTCTACGACTACGAGCCAGATGCCGCCGGTCGCCTGCTGGTCGAGCGAGACCGCCGCTATGCCGCGCTCAGCGAACTGCTCGCACGGGTTCCGCCGCTCGAGTTCGACGGCGGACAGACGTTTCCGTGATCGACGCCAGCGTCCTCGTGGTCGGCGGTGGCGCGATCGGCGGCGTGACCGCCGGGCTGATGACCGGCCATGTGCGCCGCGTCGCCGTGCTCGACGCCAACCGCGAGCATGTGAGCCTGCTGCGGGATCCAGGGCTGCGCCTCGACGAGCTCGGAGCGGAGCGGCTCGTCCCGCTGGAGGCGTACCGGTCCGTCGCGGAGCTCGACGGATCGTTCGACTTCGGCCTGATAACGCTGAAGGCGCAGAACCTCGAGGCGGCGCTGCCGGAGATCGTCGAGCGAGACCTCGTCGACGTGTTCGTCGGCCTCGGCAACGGGCTCGTGCAGGACCGAGTCGCGGCGCTCGTCGGCCGCGAGCGACTGGTCGCCGGCATCGTCGAGTGGGGGGCAACCAACCTGGCTCCCGGTCACCTCAGCCAGACCACGCGCAACGTGTTTGTCGTCGGTGAGCTCGATGGGGCGGCCCGCGAGCGAACCGACCGCCTGGCGCGCGTGCTCGGGACAGTCGCCGAGACACGTGTGAGCACGAACATTCGCGGGCAGATCTGGTCGAAGTTGCTGGTCAACAGCGCGTTTTCGGGGCTCGGCGTGGTCGGTGGCGTGCTCTATCGCGACGTCGCCGCCCACGCCGCCGGCCGACGTGCGCTCTGTGCGCTGTGGAGCGAGGGCCACCGCGTCGGTCTCGCCGAGGGTCTTGAGCTCGAGCCGGTGCTCGGGATCCCGGCGGACGCGCTCGTCATCGCCGGTGACGGACCGCAGGTCGGGCGGGATTCTGTGCGCATCGAGGGGGCGCTCGAGACGGCGCTGGCGCTGGCGGGCGCGACGAAGGCGTCGATGTTGCAGGACGTCGAGCGGGGGGCATTGACGGAGGTCGACGTGATCAACGGCGCCGTCGTCGAGCGGGCCGCCGCACACGGGCTGCCGGCACCGGTGAACGCGCGAGTCGTCGAGCTTGTCCACCAGTTCGAGCGCGGCGAGCGCGCGCCCTCGACGGATCTCTACGAAGGGCTGGCGGCGCTCGCCGGGAGCTGACGGCAACCAGCCGGCGGCGCATCCGCTCTGAGGTCCGCGGCCCGGGTGAGCGGGCCGCGGCGCCGATCAGCTCAGGAGTGCACCACGCCGGAGGCGGTCAGCACGACGCCGACATCCCACGGCTCCTCCCCGGGCATCGGCTCGGGCGCGAGCAGCGTGATGTGGCGTTCGGTCTCGGGCCCGTCGTTCCACTGGCCGTGCGGCACTCCGGCTGGCAGGATCACCAGCGAGTGCCGGCTGGCGGTGTAGCGCTCGAGCCCGATCTGCAGGCTCATCGTCCCGTCGAGCACGTAGTAGAACTGATCGAAGGCGTGCACGTGGATCGCGGGCCCGGCGCCGCCCGGCTCGACGGTGGCGATGTATAGCGACACGTGCTCGGACCCGTGGGCACGTTGCAGCAGCTTCTGCATCGCGAAGCCGGGCAGCACCTCGGTGAAGCCGTCGGCGGCCAGTGGCGCGATCCGGTAGGGCCGATCGCCGAGCTCGGTCGAGTCGGTCGGCGTCATCAGCACCACGTTGGGCGCCGGAGCGGGCGCGAGGACCTCGAAGTGAAACTCGTCGACATCGCCCTCGTTCCAGTTGTGGTGCGGCGTGCCGGCCGGGATGTAGACGAGCGTGTCGGCGCCGGCGACGTGCCGGTCGCTGCCGAGTTGCAGCTGCATCTCCCCCTCGATCACGTAATACAGCTGGTCGACGGGATGGACGTGGTGGGGCGGCGCGGCGGCGCCCACCGGCACGTTGCTCCCGATCACGATCGCGCTTTCGCCGTGGTACAGGTACTGCGCCTCATAGCCGCGGCGCTCGTAAGCGCCGAAATCCACGTTCCGCAGGTACTTCATCGGCGTCCCTGTGTCGGGTGGTGCGTGCTCATGGTCGCCGCAGCAGGCCGAAGCCGTAGTCGCCGCCGTTCGGCGTTCGTACGATCGTGTGGACGTGGAACGGCTCCGGCTCATCGTTGTCGAGAAAGATGCCGGGGTGGTGGTCGAACTCGATCAGGATCACCGGGCTGTGCAGCTTGTAATAGAACGGGGCGCTGGCGGTGTCGCCGATCCACGCGAAGTAGGTCTCGTCGAGGTGCTCGACGACCAGCGCGCGCTCGCGCTCGCGGTGGCCGTCGGGCCAGCGCGAGAGGTACATGTCGAGCAGCGCGAGCAGCGCCTCGCGCTGATCACCGGACAGCTCGGAGGCACGCAGTCCCTCGAGCGGCAGCACCAGGTTGTCCTGACCGGCGCCCGCGCGATGGCGGCCGTTGGTCGGTCTTCCGAGCTCCGCCGGGAGGTCCTTGGAGAGCATCGACGGATACAGCACCGCCGTCTGGCGCTGCGCCGGCGTCAGCGTCGCCGTGAACGCCAGCGCGCGCTGCTCCTGCTCGGCGAACAGCTTGGTGCCGGCGTCCGGTCCGTGGTCGACCTCGGCCATCTCGGTCGCCAAGAACTGCGGCGTCAGCGAGATCCGGTCGCCGACGATCGTGCAGTGCAGGTCCACGTGATGGCCCATCAGCTGCCACATCCACGGCGTCTCGGTTGACGGCTCGCCAAAGATCGTGAACACGTAGGCGTACTCGCGGAGTGTGTCCTTCCAGTAGTTGATGAAGTCGCCAAGCGCCTGGTTGGAGCGCATCGCTGCGCGCACCTCGGCGAAGCCCGACGGGCTCATGCTGGCCTGGACGACCCGCATCGCCGCCTCGCGCTGGCGCACGCCGGCGTCGTCGAGATACAGGCCCGGCGGCATCCAGTGGTAGAAGGCGTTGATCCAGCGCCGCCGGTACGGGCTGTCGAAGGGCTGCTCGGCGAAGCGGCGCTGGTCGGGCTGGTCGAGGGAATCGAGGAACTCGTGCGCGGCGGCCGCGATCGCGTCCGTTGGCGCTCCGGCCGCCGAGCCCGAGAACAGCCCCGGCACGAGCGTGCCGTCGGTGGTGATGCCGACAAAGGGCTCCTCGAAGGCGGCGCTGACGGCGGCGAACTCGGGCTGTGACATCACCGGGATCTCGGCGAAGTAGCCGTGGTGGACCCGTGCACCCGGCAGCGGTCCGCGCGGTGAGCGCCCCCGGTAGGTCGCCCGCGTCGCGTCGCGCGCGAGCGTATGCGTGTCGGCGAGCAGGTTATTCATCGCGAACTGGCTCCTGTCGTGCCCGTTGCGCGGTACCGGGCGGTGGGTGGACATCCGGGGTGCCGCGCCGCTGCTCTGACCGCGGCCTGAGCGGTGGCGTCGCAACCCCGCGACCACGCTCGGCATGCTAGCTCGTGAAATGCCTGATTGTCGGACGGAAACAGGAAGCTTGGCGTCGATCGAGGCTCGGTCGCAGCACGCCAGCCAATCCAAGACGCGGTCGTGCAGGGTCTGCTCGCGCCCGGCCCGCCGCCCCCCGCTGTGCGATCCTCTCGACATCGACGCCCTGGCTGACAGCTCGCTGGCGGCACTGCTCGAGCGCGTCGCGGCGAGCGACCCGGCCCCCGGTGCGGGTCCGAGCGCCGCGTGGACGTGCGCGCTGGCCGCCGCGCTGGTGGAGATGGTCAGCGCTGTCGCGCTGCGCAAGGAACCGCACGCCGGGGGCGCCGTCGAGGCACGGCGGGAACGCGCGGCGGAACTGCGTGCCGCTGCCCTGGCGCTCGCCGAGCGCGACATCGCGGCCTACCGGGACGTGCTCGCGGTGGGCCGGCGGCGCGGGGAGGCGGGCCACGCGCAACGCCTTCGCGACGCGCTCGGGGCGGCGGCCGACCCGCCGATCGCGATCGTCGAAGTGGCCGCCGAGCTGACCCGGTTGGCCGCGGACGCGGCCGGCGACGCGCGCGGCGGCATTCGCGGCGAGGCGGTCACCGCCGCGGTGCTGGCCGAGGCGGTCGCCCGCGCCGGCGTGTCGATTGCCGAGCTGAATCTCGCGGGCGCTCCCGACGATCCGCGACTGGGCCGCGTTCGCGCGCTCGCGCAGGGCGCGCGCGCCGATCGCGAGCGTGTCGTGGCCGGGTGAAGCGCCGGCGTTTCTAACGCCGCTGAAGCGGCCGGCGGGCGCCGCCGCTGCTGGCCGCGCTGTGGGCGTGGGCGAGCTCCAGCCCGCGCAGGGTGAGCCGGTAGTCGAACTGGCCGTCGCGTTGCACGCGCTCCAGCAGGCCCGCGGCGGTCAGGACCTCGAGTGCCTGGACCCGCCATTCCAGGCGCCCCCCGGCGACCATCGACTCGAGCTGGGACTCCGACGTCCAGCCGTCGGCGTCGGGTTGGGCGCGGGCGACGAGCCCGAGCAGCCGTCGGCCATGTCCGGCTAGCGGCTCGGCGGGCACGGCGGTCGAGGGCGCCGGCGCGCGTCGCAGCCGGACGGCGGGCGTCGAGCCGCTCGGGGCGGAACGCGTGTGAGCGAACAGCTCGTCAGCGCTGACGATCGCGAGCGGCGCCGAGTCGCACCAGATCAGCACGCGCGCGACATCGGGTTCGCGGATGAGTTCGCGCAACTCGGCGAGCGAGGTGAGGTCGCGCAGGTGCGTGACCAGGTCGCCGACCGCCTGGGGTGCGCCCTGGGCCGACGGCTTGCGCCCCGCGTTGCGTACGAGGCCGTCGCGGGTCACCCACCGCAGCGGCGCGCCCTCTTCGCGACTCAGTACGAGGATCGCGTCAACCTGGTGGCGGGACATCGCCTGGCGAACCCGCACGAGAGGCGTGTCGTTGGGCCTGTCGGCGACCTTCGGGGAGGCCCGGTCACAGGTCCCGGACCTGGCCTGAACGACCGTGCGCGGGCGATCCGTCGGCCGCTTGGTCCGGCGCCGAGCGGGCGGCCGGTCGGGCTGGCGCTCAGGCAGGGGGCGCGGCGTCGCTCCGGCGGCGGAAGACGCTCGTCCAGTTCGAGGGAGGGCGGTGGGGAGCATTCTTGCCCCCTTCCTGGCCGTGCGTTCGGCCGGTCCGACCGGCGCGCTGCCATTTGAGTGCTTTTAGAGTAGCGCGTCCAGTGCGGATCCGTGCATGGCCGGCGCCGATCGCGGCGGAGCGCCACGAATCGCACTACGATCGCGGTCACGTTGGTGGGATCTCGAGATCACGGATGCGGTGTCCGTCGGCGGCCGGCGCGCAGGCAACCGGAGGCTTCGGTGCGTGTCGGCGCGGCGCTCGCCCGCCAGGCTCGCCCGCGGTGATGACGCCGCTGGGCTTCCGCGAGCGCCCGGCTGCCGGCGAGCCTGACGGACTGCTCGTGCTTCACCACGGCCGCGGGGCCGACGAGCACGATCTGCTCCCGCTCGGCGAAGCCCTCGATCCGGCACGGCGGCTGCACGTCGTGACGCCACGGGCGCCGCTGTCGCTCGCCGGACTGCCCGGCCGCCACTGGTATCTCGTCCCGCGGGTCGGCCACCCGGACCCGGAGACGTTCCACGCGGCCTACGGCGAGCTGGCCGCGTTCCACGACAGGCTGTGGGAGCGCACGGGGATCACTCCTGCACGCACGGTGCTTGGCGGGTTCTCGATGGGCTCGGTGATGAGCTATGCGCTCGCGCTGGGAGCCGACCGACCCGTCCCGGCCGGGGTCCTCGCGTTCTCGGGGTTCGTGCCGACGGTCGAGCGCTGGCAGCCGGAGCTGGCGAGTCGAACCGGGCTGCGCGCGTTCATCGCGCACGGGCGTCGCGACCCGGTGATCGACGTCGGCTTTGGGCGCCGCGCCCGCGATCTGCTCGAGGCCGGCGGCATCGATGTCGCCTATCACGAGTCGGAGGTAGCCCACCAGATCGACCCGGCTGCGTTGCCGGCGGCGCTCGGCTGGCTTGCCGCCACGCTGCTCAGTCGGTGAGGTGCTCCTCGTCGGCGTCGCCGTACACCGAGTCGGTCAGCTCCTCGTCAATGCCCTGAGCGTCGCGCATGATCTGCGCCGGCGTGTGCTGGTCGCTGTGTGAGGCGTGCTCGATCAGCTCTTGCTCGGCGAGCTCGAAGCCTTCGGACTCGCCGCCGCCGGACTCCTCGACCGCGCGGCGCTCTTCGCGGCGGCGCTTGGCGAGCTCGGCGTCGTACTCGGGATTCGCGTGCTCGGTCATTGGTACGACTCTACCTGTTATCGCGCGCCGCCCAGCGCGTGGGAGCCGCCGGCGGCCGCGAGCACGGTCAACGCGGCGGCGCGCCCGCACCGACCTGCGCAAGCAGCCAGCGCGCGACAGCGAGCACGCGCCGGTCGCCGTGCGAGGCACCGGTCAGCTGCACGCCGATCGGCAGTCCGTCTGGCGTCCACGCGCCGGGCAGCGCGACGGCCGGCACCCCGAGGAACGTGAACGGGCGGCAGAGCAGCGGGTCGCCGGTCGAGTCAAGACCCAACGGGGGCACCCCGAGCGCACTCGGCGCGAGCACCGCGTCGAGCTGCGCGATGCCCTCGTTCCAGCGCCAGCGTTGCTCGTCGCCAACGCGGCGTGCCGCCAGGTAGTCGTCGCGGGCGACCGCGCGACCCTCGGCGATGTACGAGCGAAGCGCCACGCTGACCAACTCGCCGTGCCAGTCGGCCTCGCCGCCGAGCGCCCATGCCGTCTCGGCGGCCTGGATCGCCCGCTGAGCCTCGACGATTCGCTCGAACGGGAGCGGCAGCTCGGTGTCCTCAATCGATGCGCCGGCTGCGGCTGCCGCCTCCACGTAGCGGTCGATCGCGGTGCGCGCGGCCGGCTCCAGCAGATCCCAGCCGATTCGCAGGACGCCCAGCCGCGGAGGCCGCCCCAGGTCGCCGTCGCTCGCTTCGCCTGCTCCGTCGATGCAGCGGCTCGCGCGCACGCTCGCCATGCCGGCGGGCGCGCCGGAGACGGCGCCGAGGGCGAGCTCGAGGTCGTCGGGGCTGCGGGCGAAGAGCCCCACGGTGTCGAGCGAGGCCGAGGTCGGCAAGGCCCCGGCCAGCGGCACGACCCCGAACGTGGGTTTCAGACCGAGGACGCCGCAATAGGACGCCGGCCGGACGACCGATCCGGCAGTCTGTGTGCCGGCGGCGAGCGGCACGATCCGCGCGGCCACCGCCGCGGCCGAGCCGCTCGAGGATCCCCCCGGAGTGCGGTCCAGGTCGAGCGGGTTGCGGGTGTCCGTCGGGTGCATGCACGCGAATTCGCAGGTCTTGGTCTTGCCGACGACCACCGCGCCGGCGGCTCGCAGCAGCCCGACGAGCGCGGCGTCGGCGCGCGGCTGGTGTCCGCGGTAGATCGGCGAGCCGTACTCGGTGGGCAGATCGGCGGTGTCGAACACGTCCTTGATCGCGACGGGCACGCCGAGCAGCGGCAGATAGGCGGCGCTGGCGGGCGAGAGGCGGTCGAGTTCGCGGGCACGGTCGATCGCGTGGTCGCCCGCCTCGGCCGCGAAGGCGTGAATCGGCCCGTCGAGCTTGGCGATCGCGATGTTGGCGGCCGCGGCTACCTCGACACAGCTCATCGCGCGCTCGCGGATCAAGCGGACGATGTCGGTTGCGCCCAGATCGGTGTAGGGCGCCAGGCTGCTCGACACCTGCGGCAGCTTACGCACAGCGGCGGCACCGCGCAGCCGACGGCGTCGTCTACGATGCCCCGTCCGGGCCCGGCAGCGGCCCTGCCAGCTCGCGGGGAGTCTCCTACGCACGTCGATCCCTTCATCGTTCTCGGTAGCGCCGTGGTCGGCATGCTCGTCGGCATGACGGGCGCCGGCGGCGGGGCGCTGATGACGCCGATGCTGATCCTGCTGTTCGGGGTGACGCCGTCGACGGCGATATCGAGCGACCTTGTCGCTGCGGTCGTGATGCGCCCGATCGGCGCCGCGGTGCATCTGCGGCGCGGGACGGTCAATCGCGGCCTGGTCGGCTGGATGGTGCTCGGCTCGGTCCCGATGGCGTTCCTGGGCGCGTACCTGCTGCACGTGATGGGCCACTCCAAGACAGCCCAGCAGAACATCGAGGTCGCGCTCGGCGTGGCGCTGCTGGTCGGCGCGGCGGCGATGGTGTTGCGCTACGTGCTCGACCGCCGGGCCGGGCAGACGCGGTCGGGGGTGATCGAGCATGTCAATCCCCGTCCGCTGCCGACGGTGGCGATCGGAATGCTCGGCGGCGTGGTCGTCGGCATGACGTCGGTCGGCTCGGGTTCGTTGATGATCGTGCTGCTGCTGTTCGTCTATCCCCTGCTCGGGGCCAACCAGCTCGTCGGCACGGACCTCACGCAGGCGGTGCCGCTGACGCTCGCTGCGGCGCTCGGGGCGCTCGCTTTCGGGCACGTCCAGGTTGGCGTGACGATCTCGCTGATCCTCGGCAGCGTGCCGGCGGTGCTCGTCGGCTCGCTGGTGTCCTCGAGCGCACCCGATCGCTACGTGCGACCGGCGATCACGTTCGTGATCTTCGCGTCCGGACTCAAGTACGTCGGCCTGGGCACGTCCGCGCTCGGGTGGGTCCTCTGTGCGGTGCTGCTGGCTGGCGGCGCGGCGTGGATGATCAGAGCCCGCCCGTGGACACGCTGACGTGACGCGCCGGATCGCTCGGGGAGTGCTGCGCGTGCGCCGCCACACCGTGACCGAATGCGAGCCGCTCGCGACAACGACCGCAGCCCGGGTTCGAGGTGCGTATCCTCCCGCTGGGTGAGCCGGGAAGACTGGTCGGCGTTCGTCTTGTCGACCGTGGAGCGTGATGGTCTTCCCGAGTGGCCGGGTGGGGCGCAGTGCGGCGGGTTGATACCCCGCCTGCGCGGGTGCTCGCAGATCCGTCGCCCCGTCTGCAGGCCCCCTGATGGCGCCTGCCATCGCTCTGCCGCTGTTCCTTGTCTCCCTCGTGGTGACGCTGGGCGCCGCGGCGACGTTTGCCCGCCGGCTCGACCGCCTCGGCGCGCGGTTCGGTATGCCAGAGGTGCTGATCGGCGTGCTGACCGCATTGGCCGCAGACGGTCCGGAGGTGTCATCGGCGCTCGTCGCGCTGTTCAAGGGCGCGCACGAGGCGAGCGTCGGCGTGATCGTCGGCTCGAACGCGTTCAACTTGGCGGCGATGGTCGGGCTGAGCGCACTGCTTGCGGGACGCGTCCGGGTCCGACGCGGCACGCTGATCGTTGAGGGCGGCGTCGGGCTGGCGGTTACCGCGATTGTCACAGCGCTCCTGCTGGGCGCCCTGTCTGGCGTCCTCGCCGTGGCCCTGCTCGCCGGCGTGCTCGTTCCGTACCTCGCGCTGGTGATCGGCGGTCCGCGGTTGGCGACTCGCCTGCGCTTGCCGGGGGTCCTCGACCGCGTGATCGCAGGCGCGGTCGAGGAGGGCGAGCACCGCGCCGCTCCGCACTCCGGGGTGCATTTCGCCACGCAGCGCCAAATCGCGCTCATGGCGCTTGATCTGCTGCTCATCGTGTTGGGGAGCGTCGGCATGGTGCAGGCGGCGCTGTCGCTCGGCGACCGCTGGGGAATTCGACCGGCGCTGGTCGGGGTGCTCGTCCTCGGCCCGCTGACGAGCTTGCCGAACGCGCTGACCGGCGTGCGGCTCGGTCTGGCCGAACGCGGCGCGGCTCTCGTCACCGAGGTCCTGAACAGCAACACGATCAATCTCGTCGCCGGCGTTGCGGTCCCGGCGCTGTTCGTCACGTTCACCGTGCACTCAACGACCGACAAGCTCGACCTGGCTGTCCTGGTCGGGGCGACGATGGCGACGCTCGCGCTGTTGGCCCGGCGTGACGGCGTGCGAAGACTCGGCGGCGCGATCCTCGTATCGCTCTATGTCCTGTTCGTCGCTCTGCAGTTCACCTAGGCAGCCAGGCGGGGTCGGGCGAACACGATCAGGGGAACGCCGACCGACCCGGCTGACCTCGCCGCGCCGCTCAGGCGTCGCGGGTGCGCGTGCGCCAGGCGCCGAGCGCGAGCCACCCGACGGCCCACAGCGCGATGATCAGCACGGCGAGCGCGCTGCTCATCGTCAACCCGTTGGTGTCCGGGAGCTGCTCGCCGGGTTTCAGCGCGCCCAGGGCGATGTTCGGGATCGCGTCGCGGGCGCCGCCGAGGAAGGTGATCATCGCGAGCAGGCGCCCGGCGACCAGTTGCCAGCCGAGCAGTGCGGTCAGCGACCCCGCCCGCGATCCGGTCAGCGAGCCGAGCCCGACCGCGATGACGCAGAGCAGCGCCTGCGACCCGCCGACCCACAGCACCGAGTCGACGACGTAGGTGGCGTCCGGCGTGGGCAGGCCGCCGGCGAAGCCGTAGGTCGCGGCCAGCGCCAGGCCCACCGCGGACAGGCCGAGCGTGAGCGTGACGATCAGCGCCGCCGGCACCCGGACCGCGAACAGCCACGCGCGCTCGCGCCCGGTGACGACGATGTCGCGGAAGACACCGCTTGCCGTGTCGGTCGTCCCGGCCTCGGTGCCCACGAGGATCGCCGTCAGCGCGCCGAAGAAGATCGAGAGGATCACCGTCGCGCGGTTGAAGTTGTGCATGCCACCGGCCGGGCCGTAGCGCCCCGGGTCCGCCAGGTGCTGGACCTCGCTGATCCCGAAGTACAGGACCGTCACGCCGACCGTGAAGAACGCGGCGATCGCCATGATCGCGCGCTTTCGCTGCAGCTTGAGCAACTCGGCGGAGAGCATCTGGGCGAAGGTGATCGCGCTCATGCGACGGCCTGCAGCCGCGAGGTGACCTCGAGGAAGCGTTCCTCGAGGGTGCTGCGCACCGGCTCGAGGCGCGAGACCGCGATGGCGGCCTCGACGAGCCGGCGGTTGAGCTCGGCGCCGTCGCCGGCGGCGCGCAGCGTCAGTCGCAAGCCGGCGCCCGTGCGTTCCGCCTCGAGCACCTCCGGTGCGCCCGCCAGCAGTTCAAGGGCACGATCGGGGTTGTCGCAGTCGATGATCAGCTCGACGCGCGTGCCGCGTGCGAGCTCGGCGATCGGCCCGGAGGTGACGATCCTGCCGCCGTCGATGATCGCCGCCGCATCGCAGGCCTTCTCCACCTCATCGAGCAGGTGCGAGGAGAGGAACACCGTGCGGCCCTCGCCGACGAGCGCGCGGATCATCTGGCGGAATTCGAGGATGCCGGCGGGGTCGAGACCGTTCGTGGGCTCATCGAGAATCAGCAACTCGGGGTCGGCGAGCAGGCAGCGCGCAACCCCGAGCCGCTGGCGCATTCCCTGTGAGTAGCGCGCGACCTTCTCGGTGGAGCGCTCGGCCAAGCCGACCCGTTCGAGCGCGCCGTCGATGCGGGCGAACGTCTCCGGCCCGCGCACCGCGGCCAGCAGCCGAAGGTTCTCGCGGCCGCTGAGATGGTGGTGGAAGTGCGGCTCCTCGACGATCGCGCCGACGCGCGAGAGCGCCACCGAGCGGTGCTGGGGGACGGCCATACCGCGCACGGTCATCGTGCCGGTGTCCGGGCTGGTCAGGCCGAGCAGCATCCGGATCGTCGTCGTCTTGCCGGCGCCGTTGTGCCCGAGAAATCCGTAGGCGCAGCCGCGCGGGACGCTCAGCGTCACGCGGTCGACGGCGAGACGCTCGCCGAATCGCTTGGTGAGCTCGCGGGTCTCGATGATGGCGTCAGTGGACATCTGGACTGGAGTGTCGCGTTCGCGCGGGACGCTGTCATCACCGGCACGAATGATCGTCGGCTCCGGCGCTGGGCGGAGCGCTCGGCGACCGCCTCCCCCGTCAGGCGGATGCGCCCGGCGCGATCAGGCCGCTTTCGTAGGCCAGCACGACGGCCTGCACGCGGTCGCGCAGGCCGAGCTTCGTCAGCACATTGGAGACGTGCGTCTTGACCGTGGCGTCGCCGACGACGAGCAACTCGGCGATCTCGGCGTTGCTGAGGCCGCGGGCCAGCAGTTCGAAGACCTCGCGCTCGCGCTCGGTCAGTTCGGTGAACGCGGCGGGCGTGGTTGTCGCGCTGGCCGGCAGACGCCGTCCGACCCGGTCCAGCAGCCGCCGCGTGACGGCCGGGGAGAGCAGCGCCTCGCCGGCTCCGATGATGCGCACGGCCCGCACGAGCTCCTCGGTCGGTACGTCCTTGAGGACGAAGCCGCTCGCACCGGCGCGCAGCGCCTCGATGATGTAGTCGTCGAGCCCGAAGGTCGTCAGGATCAGCACGCGATGACCGGCGAGCCGGCGCGTCGCCTCGATGCCGTCGAGCACCGGCATGCGGATGTCCATCAGCACGACGTCTGGCCGCAGACGGCGGGCGAGCTCGACGGCCTGCTCTCCGTCCGCCGCCTCGCCAACCACCTCCATGTCGCCGGTGGCCTCCAGCACGGCCCGGAAACCGGCGCGCATCAGCGGCTGGTCGTCGGCGATCAGCAACCTCAGGCGCGGGCTCACAGCGGCAGCACCGCATGCACGGCGTAGCCGCGTCCGTCGGCACCGCGGCCCGCCTCGAGCGTTCCGCCGAACAGCGCGACCCGCTCACGCATCCCGACGAGACCATGGCCCGGCCCGCCGTCCGTGCTCGCGCCGGTACCGTCGTCGATGACCGAGAGCTCGAGGGCGTCGCTCGCGTAGCGCACGCGCACGTCGGTGCGCAGCGCCCGCGCATGCTTGATCACGTTGGTCAGCGCCTCCTGCACGATCCGATAGGCCGAAAGATCGACGCCCGCCGGCAACGAGCGCGGCTCGCCCTCGACGGCGAGCGCGACCTGCAGGCCGGCGCCGCGGGCGCGCTCGAGCAGCCCGGGCACGTCTCTGATCCCCGGCGCCGGCGCCCGCTCGGGCGCCGCATCGCTCTGCGGGCGCAGCACGCCGAGCATCCGATGCATCTCGGTCAGCGCCTCGCGACCGATCGTCGCTATCTGCGCACCCGCCGCATCGCGCGCCGCGCCCTCGAGCGCGCCCAGCGCCTGCGCCTGCACGACCATCAGGCTGACCCCGTGGGCGACGACGTCGTGCAGCTCGCGCGCGATCCGCACACGCTCGTCGGCGACGGCGTGCTCGGTCAGCAGCAGCTGCTCACGCTCGAGCTGGCTGGCCCGGTCCTGCAACGAACCGACGTAGGCGCGACGCGCGGCGAGGTAGAGCCCGGCGGCGATCGCCAGGCCGACCGCGATCACCTTTGAGACGAGCGGCTGGAAGCCGCTCGTCAACGTGCCGTGCAGGGCAAGGCCGCCGAGCAGCGCGAGCACGGTCGCGGTCGCGGCGATCGCCACCTCGCGACGGTCGCAGCGCAGCGCGACGTTGAACGTCGCGAACAGCAGCGGCAGGGTCACCGCGGGCGTGTTGGGGTTCGCGAGCGCGACGGCACCGATCAGCACGAGGACGGCGAGCGCATGGCGGCGCCGGACGGCCAGTGCTCCGACCGCGAGCAGCGCGGTCGCCAGGTTGACAAAAGAGCGGGCGTGCAGGACCGGCGCGTGGTCGGGGCCGGCGAACACGATCGCTCCCATCGCGACGAAGCCGAGCCCGACGAGGATGGCGGCTTCCGCGAGCCAACCGGGAAGCGGCCGTGGCGGTGATCTCACGACCGAAGCGTAGTCCCGGCATGCACCGCCGTGCATCGGCCGCGCGGCGGAGGAGCCCCTCAACCATCCGGTGGAGCAGCGCCGCGGCACACCGCGCGGGTGGGGGCAACGCGCGGCGTGGAGGTATCGTTGCGCAGCCATGGCCGCCGCCGTCACGACCAAGGTCACCGAGCTGCCCGCCTCGCGCGTGCGCGTCGAGGTCGAGGTGCCTCCTGGGGAGGTAGCGCGCGCACTCGACGCGGCGGCGTCGCGGATCGGCCGCGATCTCAAGCTGGCCGGCTTTCGCAAGGGCAAGGTGCCGGCGCCCGTGGTGATCGGCCGGATGGGACGGGAGGCGGTCCTTGACGAGGCGGTGCGCGAGCGTCTGGGCCGCTGGTATACGGCCGCGATCGGTGACGCCCGGATCGTCGCGATCGGCGAGCCGGAGCTGGAGCTCGGCGAGCTGCCGGCTGAGCACGAGCCGTTCACGTTCTCGATCGAGATCGGCGTCCGGCCGGTGGCGTCGCTCGCCGACTGGCGCGGCATCGAGGCGCCGCGTCGAGAGCCGGCCGTCGACGAGGAGACGGTCGATCTCCAAATCGAGCAGGCGCGCGAGCGGCTTGCGCGCCTGGACACGGTCGAGCGCGCCGCGGCCAACGGCGACTTCGTGGTGCTCGACTACGCCGGCACGATCGACGGCGAGGCGATCGAGGGCGGACAGGCTCGTGCCCAGCTGGTCGAACTCGGTGCGGGTCGCCTGATTCCCGGCTTCGAGGAAGGTCTCCTCGGCGCACGTGCCGGCGAGGAGCGCACCCTCCAGCTGCGCTTCCCGGACGAGTACGGCGCCGCCGAGCTGGCCGGGCGCGACGCGGTCTTCGTGATCAGCGTCGCGGAGGTGCGGGAAAAGGTGCTACCGGAACTCGACGACGACTTCGCCGTCGACGCCGCGGGCTTCGACACGTTGGCGGAGCTACGCGAGGATCTGCGTGCGCGGTTGCTCGAGGCGGACGCGAGCGCCGCCGAGCGCGAGTTTCGCGAAGCCGTGCTCGACGCCGCCGCCGACGCGGCCACGATCAGCGTTCCCGACGCGCTGATCGAAGCGCGGGCGAAGGAGGCGTGGGAACGCCGGCTGCACGCGCTCTCGCATCGCGGCATCAGCAAGGACGCCTTCCTGCAGATCAGCGGCTCGAGCGAGGAGGAGGTGCTGGCCGCCGCGCGACCGAGCGCGGAGCGCGCGCTGCGCGCCGAGGCGGTGATCGCAGCGATCGTTGCGGCCGAGGCGATCGAGCCGACCGAGGAGGAGCTGCTCGCCGCGCTCGAGCGCAGCGTCGAGCCCGACGAGAACGGGCGCGTCCCGGAGCCCAAGAAACTGCTGGCTCAGGTGCGCAGGTCCGGGCGGCTCGACGATCTCCGCGACGATGTGGCCGCCGAACAGGCGCTGGAGCGGCTCGTCGCGTCGGCCGTCGCGATCACCCCGGAGCGTGCCGCGGCGCGCGGCAAGCTCTGGACGCCCGGGTCCTAGCGCACCCGGCATATCGGGACAACGTCCAGCACCGTCACGAGCGACGAAGCGCGGTTGGTAGACTCGGCTCGGAGGCGGTGCTGCTTTGCACTTGCCGGGAGGAATCGAGCCGGGCAAGCGAAACAAAGCGAGGACCATGAGCCCACTGATCCCGATGGTTGTCGAACAGACCTCCCGTGGGGAGCGCGCGTTCGACATCTACAGTCGCCTGCTCAACGAGCGGATCATCTTTCTGGGCACGCCGATCGATGATCAGATCGCCAACCTGATCGTCGCGCAACTGCTGCACCTCGAGAGCGAGGATCCCGAGAAGGACATCTCGCTGTACGTCAACTCGCCCGGCGGGTCGGTCTACGCCGGGCTGGCGATCTACGACACGATGCAGTTCGTCAAGCCCGACGTGCAGACGATCTGCGTCGGGATCGCGATGTCGATGGGGGCGCTGCTGCTCGCCGGCGGCGCTCATGGCAAGCGGATGGCGCTGCCGAATGCGAAGATCCTGATCCACCAGGTCAGCTCGAGCTTCCAGGGCCAGGCGACCGACATCGAGATCCACGCGCGCGAGATCATCGACGTGCGCCGCCGCCTCGACGAGATCATCGCCCTGCACACCGGCAAGTCCGTCGAAGAGGTCAAGAAGGACACCGAACGCGACTACTTCATGAGCTCGGCGGAAGCGACCGAGTACGGCATCATCGACCGCGTGATCACGGAGCATTGAGTTAGGCACGATGGCTCGGCCGACCGATTCCAACGAGCAGCTGCTGTGCAGCTTCTGCGGTAAGTCCCAGCGCCAGGTCAAGAAGCTGATCGCCGGCCCGGGCGTCTACATCTGCGACGAGTGCATCGACCTCTGCAACGAGATCATCGATGAGGAGCTGGTCGCGCCGCCCAGCTTCGACATCTCCGATCTGCCCAAGCCGCGCGAGATCTACAGCGTCCTGGACGAGTACGTGATCGGGCAGGAGAACGCCAAGCGCACGCTCTCGGTGGCGGTCTACAACCATTACAAGCGCGTCCAGATGATGGCCGTCGACGACGCCGAGATCGAACTGCAGAAGTCGAACATCCTGCTGCTCGGCCCGACCGGCTGCGGCAAGACGCTGCTGGCGCAGACGCTCGCACGGATCCTCAACGTGCCGTTCGCGATCGCCGACGCCACCGCGCTGACGGAGGCGGGCTACGTCGGCGAGGACGTCGAGAACATCCTGCTGAAGCTGATCCAGGCCGCCGACTACGACGTCAAGAAGGCCGAGACCGGGATCATCTACATCGACGAAGTCGACAAGATTGCGCGCAAGGCCGACAACCCCTCGATCACCCGCGATGTCTCCGGGGAGGGAGTCCAGCAGGCGCTGCTCAAGATCCTCGAGGGAACGTCGGCCTCGGTGCCGCCGCAGGGCGGGCGCAAGCACCCACACCAGGAGTTCCTGACGATCGACACGACGAACATCCTGTTCATCTGCGGCGGGGCGTTCGCGAACCTGGACCGCGTGATCGAACGCCGCATCGGCCACAAGGGGATCGGCTTCGGCGCCGCGATCGCCTCCCGCGAGCACAAGGACACCGGCGAGATCTTCGAGAACTGCCTGCCGGAGGATCTCGTCCTCTACGGGCTGATCCCGGAGTTCATCGGCCGGCTGCCGGTGATGTCAGCCGTCCACCAACTGACCCACGACGACCTCGTCGCGATCCTCACCGAACCGCGCAACGCCCTGGTCAAGCAGTTCCAGCGCTTCTTCTCCTTCGACGGAATCGAGCTGGTGTTCTCCGACGATTCACTGGTCGCGGTCGCCGAGAAGGCGCTCGAGCGCGAGACCGGCGCGCGTGGGCTGCGCTCGATCATCGAGGAGGTGTTGCTCGAAGTGCAGTTCGAGCTGCCCTCGCGCCGCGACGTGAAGAAGTGCGTGGTCACGCGCGAGACGGTCGAGAAGGGTCTGACGCCGACCCTCGTGACCGAGGCGGTGGCGGAGGAGCCCGCCGCGGCGGGCGACTCGCTCGAAGAAGCGGGCTGATGCTCCCAGCCGGTTCCGCGGCCGCCCGCCAGCCACGGATACCTGCCGTAGGCCGCCCGTAGACTCTCGGCCCGTGGTTGAGAGCCGCTGCGAAAACGCCTCGTGCACGTCTGCCCGGTCCTCGGGATGAGCTCTGAGCCGCGCGCGATCTCCGAGCTGCGGACGCGCACCCGCTTCGAACCGGCAGCGGTCGAGCCGGCGCTGATCCGCGCCTGGCTCGAGTCCGGGTTGTTCCACCCGGAGCCCGAGGGAGAGGCGTCCGAGAACTACTCGATCGCGATCCCGCCGCCGAACATCACCGGTGCGCTGCACATGGGGCACGCGTTGAACGGCGCGATCCAGGACACCCTGATCCGCTACCACCGGATGCTGGGGCGGCGGACGAAGTGGATCTTCGGCACCGATCACGCGAGCATCGCGACGCAGCGACAGGTCGAGCGCGAGCTGGAGAGCCTGGGGACGAGCCGAGAGGAGCTCGGACGCGAGGCGTTCATCGAGCGGGTCTGGAGCTGGCGGGAGCGCTACGGCGCGACGATCGTTGAGCAGTACAAGCGGCTCGGGGCCTCCTGCGACTACCGCGACGAGCGCTTCACCCTCGACCCGGACTACGCCGATGCGGTGCTGGGCGTGTTCGTCGAGCTCCATGAGCGCGGCTACCTCCACCGTGATCACTACATGGTCAACTGGGATCCGGGCAGTGGCTCGGCGATCTCGGACCTCGAGGTCGAGGAGCGCGAGGAGACCGACACCCTGTACTCGATCGCCTACCCGCTGGCCGACGGCTCCGGCGAGCTGGTCGTCGCCACGGTGCGCCCGGAGACGATGCTGGCCGACAGCGCGGTTGCGGTCAATCCGGCGGACGAGCGCTACGCCGAGCTGGTCGGCGCGGAGGCGGTGCTCCCGTTGGTCGGACGACGGCTGCCGGTCATCGCCGACGACTACGTCAAGCCCGACTTCGGCAGTGGGGCGCTCAAGGTCACGCCCGGCCATGACCCCAACGACTTCGAGATCGGCCGTCGCCACGGGCTGCCGGAGTACTCGGTGATCGGCGAGGACGGGCGAATGACCGCGGAGGCAGGCGAGGCGTTCGCCGGGCTGACCGTCGCCGAGGCGCGCACGGCGGTCGTCGCGGCGCTCGAGCAGGAGGGGGCGCTGCGAGGCCGTGAGCCCTACACCCACGCGGTGCCCTACTCGCACCGCTCCGGTGCGCGGATCGAGCCGCTGATCTCGCTGCAGTGGTTCATGCGCATGGACGAGCTCGCGGGCCCGGCGATCGAGTGCGTGCTCGACGACCGCGTGCGTTTCCACCCGGGACGCTGGAAGCAGGTGTATCTCGACTGGATGGGCGCCATCCGGCCCTGGTGCGTGTCGCGTCAGCTGTGGTGGGGCCATCGGCTGCCGGTCTACTACTGCGACGCCTGCGAGGAGACCTACGTGGCACGTGTCCGACCCGAGCGCTGCGGGGCCTGCGACGGGCCGCTGCGCCAGGACGAGGACGTGCTCGACACGTGGTTCTCGAGTGCTCTGTGGCCGTTCGCGACGCTCGGCTGGCCTGAGCCGACGGCCGCGCTGCGGGCCTTCTACCCGACCGATGCCCTGGTGACCGCGCGCGAGATCATCTTCCTCTGGGTTGCGCGGATGATCATGATGGGCCTGCAGTTCACCGGGGAGGTGCCGTTTGCCGACGTGTACGTGCACGCGGTCATCCAGGCACCCGACGGGCGGCGGATGTCCAAGTCGCTGGGCACCGGGATCGACCCGCTCGAAGAAATCGAGCGCCGCGGAGCCGACGCCGTTCGCTTCGGCATGCTCGCGATGTCCTCGACCCAGGACGTGCGCTACAACGTCGAGAAGATCGAACAGGGCGAGCGGCTCGCCAACAAGCTGTTCAACGCCGCTCGGTTCGTGCTGCTCGGCATCGGTGAGCACCCCGGACCCGCGGCGCCGATCCCGACGGCCGTCGAGGACCGCTGGATCCTCTCGCGCCTGGAGCGCTTCGAGCTTGAGCTTGCGCAGCGGATCGAGAGCTACGACTTCCCCCGCGTCGCGCTTGCGCTCTACGACTTCGTCTACGGAGAGCTGTGCGACTGGTACATCGAGCTGGTCAAGAGCCGGATCGAGGAGCCGGAGCTGCGCGCCACGCTGCGCTTCGTGCTGCGCGAGACGCTGCAGGTCGCCCATCCGGTGATGCCGTTCGTCACCGAGGAGCTGTGGCAGTACGTGCGCGAGCCGGACGAGGGGCTGCTCGCCGGCGTGGCGCGCGCGCCGCGCGAGGGCTCGGCGATCGACGCCGACGCGGAGGCGGCGCTGGAGCGGGTGATCGGCGCGACGCAGGCGGTGCGGCGCTGGCGCAACGAGGTCGGCGTGGCGCCGGGCGTGACCGTCGCCGCGCGCCTCGAGGCCGACGGCTACGCGGAGCTGCGGCCGCTGCTCGCGCGGATCGCGCGCTTGGACCTGCGCGAGGATGGCGGCGACGGCGTCACCAGCGTGGCGATTCCGGGGGGCGCGCTGGCGATCCTCGAAGGGGTGGACCTCGCTGCGCACGAGCAGCGGCGGGAGCGCGAACGCGCCAGGCTCGCCGCGGAGATCGAGCGATTGCGGGCGAAGCTCGCCAACGATGCCTTCGTGGCCAACGCCCCGCCCGCCGTCGTCGCCGCGGAACGCGAGAAGCTGGCGCGACTCGAAGCGGAGCTTGACGCGCTGTGAGCTCGCCCGATCCGCGTGTCGGCTGGAGTGCGGTCGACGCCGAGCGCTACCTGCTGGGGCGTGAGCGATTCGGCATGCGCTTCGGCCTCGATCGGATGCGACGGCTGCTCAACGTGCTCGAGCTGCCCGAGGTCTCGTTCCCGACGATCCACGTTGTCGGCACCAACGGCAAATCCTCGACGACGCGGATGACCGCTGCGCTGCTCGAGCGCTGCGGCCTGCGCACCGGCTGCTTCACCTCGCCGCACCTGCTCAGCTACCGCGAGCGGGTCCGGATCCGGGAGCGCGACATCGCGCCCGAGGCGTTCGCGGCGGCGATCGCGCGGACGGTGCACGCGGCCGAACTGGTCGATCGCACCGCCTCGCCGACCGGCGACGTCGTGACACAGTTCGAGCTGCTCACGGCCGCCGCGCTGTGCGAGTTCGAGGCGGTTGGCGTCGATGTGGCGGTGCTCGAAGCCGGCCTCGGCGGGCGCTACGACGCGACCAACGTCGTCGACTCGCGGGTCGCGGTGCTGACCAACGTAGGGCTCGAGCACACGCGCTACCTCGGTCCGACGGTGACCGCCATCGCGCGCGAGAAGCTCGACGTCGTGCGCCCCGGAGCGACGCTGGTGCTCGGTGCCGACATCGACCCCGACGCGCTCGCGCTGGCGCGGTCGACGGTTGCCGAGCGCGGCGCGACCTTGCTACAGGCTGAGGCTGAGGTTGAGGTTGAGCTTCGAGCCGGCGGCGGCTACCAGAGCCGCAACTTTGCCACCGCGTGCAGCGCTGCGCGGGTGTTTCTGGGGCGTGAGCTCGACCCCGCCGCCGTCGCGGCGGTGGCCGGGGCGCTGGTGGTGCCAGGCCGCTTCCAGGTGCTCGACGGCACGCCGGTGACGCTGCTCGACGGCGCCCACAACGACGGGGGCATCGAGGCGCTGGCGGCCTCGCTACCCGGATTCGCGGCCGGCCGGCGGCTCGTCGCGGTGGTTTCGATCCTCGACGACAAGGATGCCGCGGGAATGCTTCGCCGGCTGCTCGTACACTGCGACGCAGTGGTGTGTACGGCTTGCACGAGCCCGCGGGCGCTCCCCGCGGCGACGCTCGCCTCGCTCGTCGGACAGATCGGCGACGTTGGCGCGACGGTCGTCATGGGGCCACACCGCGCGCTCGCGCGGGCGCGCGAGCTGGCCGGCGAGGACGGCGTCGTCCTGGCCACCGGCTCGATCTATCTGATCGCCGACCTGTTGCGCCCGGAGGGCGCGCGCGGAGGCTCGACGCTGTGAACGACGACGACGGACCGTCACTGATACTGATGATCGGCGCGGTCGCGCTGGTGGTCGCGCTGGTGATCCTCGTGTTCGTCGGACTCGGCTACCTGTTCGGTCGGTTGGTCCTGTAGGTCGGCCCGCTACACTCGCCAAAAGATGCCTGCAACGCTCGCATATTTTGGAATCGCGAACGACGGCGTGAATCTCGCCATCAACCTGCTGGTCCTGTTCCTCGTGATCATCTGGCTGGCGATGATCTACTGGACCCGCTCCGACGCCAAGCGCCGGATCGCCGATCCGGTGCTCGTGGTGTGCGCGACGGCCTCGGCGCTGTTCCCGTTCGTCGGGGCGATCGTCTACATGATCGTGCGCCCGCCCGAGTACCTCGAGGACATTCGCGAGCGCGAGCTGGAGATGCAGGCCGCGGAGGGGCGGCTCGCGCAGCTCTCCTACTTCGCCTGCCAGCACTGCGGCCAGGAGGTCGAGAAGGACTACCTGATCTGCCCAAGCTGCCACAGCCGCCTGCGCGACCCATGCGCCAGCTGCCAGCGACCGCTCGAGATGACCTGGAGCGTCTGTCCGTACTGCGAGGCGCCCGTCGCCGGCGGCCGCAGCCCCTCAGCGCGGCGCCGGCGCGAGGCGCTCGCCGGCGAGGTGCCGCCCAGCAGTTAGCGTTCGCCGCGGCAGCGACTCACGACCCAAGGAGACCGTCCCGATGGAACGCACGCTCGTTCTCGCCAAGCCCGATGCCTATGCCCGCCGCCTGAGCGGCGAGATCCTCGCTCGCTTCGAGCGCAAGGGCCTCGTGCCCGTCGCACTGCGCGTGCTGACGATGAGCCGCGAGCTCGCCGAACGCCACTACGCTGAACATCTCGAGAAGCCGTTCTTCGGCGAACTGGCCGACTTCATCACCTCCGGCCCGCTCGTCGCGATGGTGCTCGAGGGGCCCTCGGCGATCACCGCGGCGCGACAGGTGATCGGGGCGACCAACCCGATCGAGGCCGCGCCCGGTTCGATCCGCGGCGAGCTGGCGATCGCCACCGGCGAGAACCTCGTGCACGGCTCCGACGGGCCCGAGTCCGCGGCCCGCGAGATCGCGATCTTCTTTCCCGATCTGTAGACGAGGTGGTCGCTGGCGGGCGTCATCTCGTGCTGGCGTCGCGCTCGCCGCAGCGACGCGCGATCCTCGAGGCGCTCGGTGTCGCGTTCGTCGTCCGCCAGGCCGCCTTTTCCGAGGCCGGCAGTGGCGCCGGGGAGCGGGTGGCCAAGGCCAACGCCCTCGGCAAGGCGCTGGCCGTGGAGCGTGCAGCCGGTGATGTGGTGCTCGGCGTCGACACCGTCGTCTCGCTCGGTGGACGCCTCCACGGCAAGCCGCCGGACGCCGCGGCGGCACGCGAGACGCTGCAGGCGCTGTCCGGCACCACGCACACCGTGGTCAGCGGGCTCGCGCTGGTCGGGCTGGAGGACTCGCCGCGTGTCGCGGCGTGCGTGACCGAGGTGACCTTTCGCTCACTCCAGGGGCCGACGATCGACTGGTACCTGGCAAGCGGCGAATGGCGCGAGCGCGCCGGCGGGTACGCCATCCAGGGCGCGGGCGCCGCGCTCATCGAGTCGATCTCGGGCGACTGGACCAACGTCGTCGGCCTGCCGGTCGGCACTCTGCTCGATCTGCACCCGGCGCTGCTGGCCGCGGGCAACAATCGCTTCAGCGGCCCAGATAGCGGCGAATTGCAGCCTTAACCGACCCGTGGCGAGCATCGAAGCCGGCCCGGGCGCAAACCCGGCGTCCGCTACACTGCAGGCCCAAGGCGGGGGGCCCCCTCCGTAGAGCCGTCCCCGTGCAGTTGAGAGGGCAGGCGGCGCGGCGTGTCCGCTCCATCCACGCCTTGCGCACTCTCGACGATGGGTCTATTCAGCTACATGACCGGGTTTGGCGGCCGCGACATGGCCGTCGATCTCGGCACGGCAAACACGCTCGTGTACGTGCGGGGGCGGGGCATCGTCCTGTCCGAGCCGAGCGTCGTGGCGATCGATTCGCGCACCGGCGAGGTGCACGCCGTGGGGATCGAGGCCAAGCGCATGCTCGGGCGTACGCCGGGGACGATCTCGGCGATCAGGCCGCTCAAGGACGGGGTGATCGCCGACTTCGACGTGACCGAGGAGATGTTGCGCCACTTCATCCAGAAGGTCCACCAGAGCCGCTTCGCGCACCCGCGGGTGGTCGTCTGCGTGCCCTCAGGCGTCACCGGCGTCGAGAAGCGCGCGGTCGAGGAGGCGTGCCTGTCGGCCGGCGCGCGCCAGGCGTACCTGATCGAGGAGCCGATGGCCGCTGCGATCGGCGCGGGGCTGCCCGTCGGGGAGCCGACCGGGTCGATGGTCGTCGACATCGGCGGCGGCACCTCCGAGGTGGCGGTCATCTCCCTCGGCGGCATCGTCGTCTCGCAGTCGATCCGGATCGGCGGCGACGAACTCGACGAGGCGATCATCAACTACGCCAAACGCGAGTACAAGCTGCTGATCGGCCAGCAGACCGCCGAGGAGCTCAAGCTGGAGATCGGCTCGGCGTTTGCCATGGCCGAGGAGTTGCAGGCCGAGATCCGCGGTCGCGACATGGTGTCCGGCCTGCCGAAGACCGTCGTCCTGACCAGCGAGGAGATTCGCGCCGCGATCGAGGAGCCGCTCTCGCAGATCATCGACGCGGTCAAGGTGACCCTCGACCGCACACCCCCCGAGCTCGCCTCCGACATCATGGACCGCGGGATCGTGCTCGCCGGCGGCGGAGCGCTGCTGCAGGGCCTCGCCGACCGGTTGCGCGACGAGACCCAGATCCCGACGCATCTTGCCGAATCGCCGCTGACGTGTGTCGCCGTCGGCTCGGGCCGCTCGCTCGAGGAGTTCGAAGTGATCCATCGCTCCAACCGCGCCGGGCGCAACAACCACCGGCGCCACCGACGCTGATGGCAGCGCCGCCGACTCACGCGACGCGAGTCGTGGCGCCCCTACTCTGTAACGCGACCCCCTCTTCACTGTGCATGACAAGACCGTTCGCCGACGTCGTGCAGTGCTTGCGCTGCTCGTCGTCCTCTCCCTGATCCTGATCAGCGCGAGCTTCGGAAGCTCGGGCGGCGGCCCTCTGCACACGGTGCAGAGCGGGTTCCTCGACGTGCTCTCGCCGGTCGAGACCGGCGCCAGCAAGGCGCTGACCCCGGTGCACGACCTGTTCAACTGGGTCGGCGACGTCTTCCACGCGAGCAGCCAGCGCGACAAGCTGCGCAAGGAGCTGGCCCAGGCCAACGCCACGATCATCGCGCTCCAGGCCCAGCAGAGCGCCACCCGCGACGCCGCGAAGCTCCAGCGCGTCGACACCACGCGGCATCTCGCACCGGACGGTCCGCGGAACGCCAGCGTGATCGCCCAACCCGAGAACCTCTGGGTCAGCCACGTCACGATCAACGCGGGAAGCGGGGACGGCGTGGGCGTGAACGACCCGGTGATCGACCCCGACGGCCTGATTGGCACGGTCACGGAGGTCGCGGCAGCGTCCGCCATCGTGACGTTGATCAACGACCCCTCATCGGGTGTCTCGGCGCGCGATAGCGCGAGTCGCGAGATGGGGGTGATCGGCCCGCAGCCCGGCAGCCCGGGCGAGCTCGTGATGTCGTTCGTCTCGCGCCCGAGCGAGGTCAAGGTCGGAGACCTGATCGTCACCGCCGGCGAGCGCGCCACCGCCAACGCGTCGCTGTTCCCGGCGAACCTGTTGATCGGAAAGGTCACGGCGGTCCCGTCCGCCGCCAACCCGTCCGGCTCGATCACCGTCACTCCGGCCGCCGACCTCACCTCGCTGCAG
Source organism: Solirubrobacteraceae bacterium (assembly GCA_035535075.1). Lineage (GTDB taxonomy): Bacteria > Actinomycetota > Thermoleophilia > Solirubrobacterales > Solirubrobacteraceae > Palsa-513. Next base: position 16,673 of record DATLQS010000046.1, on the reverse strand, counting down.
AACGTCCAGGTGCTGACCAAGGTGCCCGGGGGATGAGCGACACCACCAACATCACGCTGCGGCTGGCGGTGCTGGCCTTCGTATCCGTGCTCGTCCAGATCGCCGGCGTCGCGCAGCTGCGGATCCTCGGAGTCAACGCCGACCTCTCGCCGCTCGTCGTCGCCGCCGCGGGATTCCTGACCGGCGCGCTGCCGGGTGCGCTGTTCGGCTTCGGCGTTGGGATCTTCGTCGACCTCGCATTCGCGCAGACGCTGGGGATCTCGGCGCTCGTCTACTCGCTCGTGGGATACGCGGCGGGGCGCGTGCGCGAGCTGCGCGCGCCCGAGGCGCCGTTCACGCCGCTCGCGCTCGGGGCGGCGGCGACGGCGGTCGCGACGTGCGGCTACTCCGTGCTCGAGTTCACCCTCGGCATCACGGCGCCGGTCAGCCTGCTGCTCCTGCGTGACATCCTGCTGACTATCGCGCTGAACTCGCTGATCGCCGTGCCGGTCTACTCGATCGTGCGCCGCTGGCTGATCCCGGCGCTGCCCGAGGATCCACGCCGGCGACGGCGGCGCGCCTACACGACCGGCGGGCTCAGCCCGCTCTCGCGCCCGTGATCGAGGCCCCGCTCCAACGGCGAGCACCGTTGCCGCCGCAGCTCACGCGGCGCGTCGGCGTGCTCGGCGTCCTGGCGCTGGTGCTGTTCGGGATCATCGCCTTCCGCCTGTGGTACCTGCAGGTGCTGACCGGAACCCAGAACGCCGCCAAGGCGTCGGCCAACGTGACGCGCGACATCGCGATCGCGCCCCCCCGCGGCAACATCCTCGACAGCCAGGGCAACCTGCTCGCGAGCTGGCGCGTCGCACCGGAGGTGGCGATCGTCGCTGACAACCTCCCGCCCGCCGGAGCCAAGCGCCGCGTTCTCTACCGGCGGCTGGCGCGGGTGCTCGGGATGAGCCCGCAGACGGTCAAGGCGACGGTCGACAACCTGGCCGTCGCGCCGCCCCGCTACGCGCCGACGGCGATCAAGGACGACGTGACGACCTATGCCCTCGACTACATCGCCGAGCGCAAGGCGCTGTTCCCGGGTGTCGTCGAACGCCAGGTCTACCTGCGCGACTACCCCCAGGGGGACATCGGCTCGGTCGTCTTCGGCCAGGTCGGTCAGATCACCGGGCCGTCGCCGACGTCAACCGGTGAGCTCGGAACCGCGCGCTACAAGGGTATTTCGGCGGGAACCACGGTGGGCCAGTCCGGTCTCGAGGCCGAGTATCAGCCCTACCTCCAGGGCACCCCCGGAGTGGATCGCGTCGCGGTCGACGCCGCCGGCTATCCGACGGGCGCCCAGCCGAGCCCGACGCTGCCGATCCCGGGCGACCAGTTGAGCACCTCGATCGACCTCGGGCTCGAACGTGAGGGCTACATCGCGGCGCGCAAGGCGGAGGCGTGGGCGCGGGTGAACCACGATCCAGCGCCGGCGGCATCGTTCGTGGCGATGGATCCGATGACGGGACGGGTTCTCGCGCTCGGATCGCTGCCCACCTACAACGCGAACGCGTTCGCCACCCCCCCGAGCACCAGCCAATACGCCGCGATCAGCGCCAGCGGTGCCCTCAACGACCGGGCGACCGACGGGCAGTATCCGACCGGATCGACGTTCAAGCCGATCACGGCGCTCGGGGCCCTGAAGGACGGCGTGATCACCACGCAGACCACGCAGGGAACCGGGGCCTGCCTGAGCTTCGGTACGAAGCAGCAGTTCTGCAACTCCGGTAAGGCCAACTACGGCAACCGCGATCTCGTCAGCGCGCTCGCGGTCTCCGAGGACACCTACTTCTACCTGGTCGGCGCCGCCGCGAACGGCGCACCGTGGGCGATCCAGTCCGAGGCGCGCGCGCTCGGGATCGGCAGCGTCCCCGGGATCGATCTCCCCGGCGGCGGCGCCGCGGGAGTCGTGCCTGACCCGGCGTATGTGGCCAATCTCAACGCCCAGTTCCTCGCCGCGGCCTGTGCCGGAAATCGCCCGCGGCCGGCCTACGCGGCCAACGCGCTGGCCATCAAGGCGTGTTCGCAGCACCTGTATCAGGAGCCTTGGACGATCGGTCAGAACATCCTGCTCGCAACCGGGCAGGGCTTCCTGCTCGCGAGCCCGCTGCAGATGGCCGTCGCCTACTCGGCGATCGTCAATGGCGGGACGGTCTGGACGCCGCAGATCGGTCGCGCGATCCTCTCTCCCTCGGGCCAGCTCGTGCAGCAATTGCCGCCGCCCGCCGCTGTGCGCCACGTCCATATCGACCCGACCGACCAGGCGGCGGTCATGGCCGGATTGCACGATGCGGCCCAGACCCCGCAGGGGACCTCCTACGCGGTGTTCGGAAACTTCCCGCGCACGGTCTACGGCAAGACCGGGACGGCCGTGCACGCCAACGGCCAGAAGGACCAGTCGTGGTACGTCGTCTACGCGCCGGACCCCAAGCGCCCGATCGTCATCGCGGTGACCGTCGAGCAGGGGGGCTTCGGTGCGGCTGCCGCAGCGCCGGCCGCGCGGCTGATGCTCTCGCAGTGGTTCGGGCTGCCCAAGACCTTCAACCCCGGCACCAACCCCGATCGCTGATGGCCACCAACGTGATCCAGAAACCGCAGCCGGGGCGTGATCCGGCATCGCTGCCGGCGCGCACGCTGCGGCTCGGGCTCGATCCGCTGCTGACGCTGGCGGCGATCGGTCTCGGGGTCTCTTCGCTCGTGACGCTGAACGGGATCAGCCACACCCAGATGGTGCGCCAGGGCGTCTACCTGGGCGCCGGCTTCGTGGCGATGCTGGTGCTCTCGCGGTTCGACTACTCGCGGCTGCGCGAGCTGAAGTGGGGCCTGTACGTGATCCTCATCGGCGCGATCCTCGTCGTGCTCGGGGTGGGCCAGAGCATCGGCGGATCGACGCGGTCGATCGGCGTCTCGGTGTTCTCCTTCGAGGGTTCCGAGCTCGGCAAGGTGCTGCTGATCGTGTTCCTCGCCGCATTCGTCGTCGACAGCTCGCGCAAGACCTCGAGCCGCCAGCTGGTCGCTCGGGTGATGCTGCTCGCGCTGTGCCCGACGATGCTCGTGATCGCCGAGCCGGATCTCGGGTCGGGCCTCGTGTACATAGCGGCCGCGTTCGCGGTGCTCTACATCGCCGGCGTGCACTGGAAGCACCTCACGGCGGTGCTCATGCTGGGCATCGGCGCGCTCGTGCTGGTCCTGCTCGTCGGACCGCTGGTCGGCTTCCACACCTACCAGGCGGACCGTCTGAGCGCGTTCCTCGATCCCGGCTCGGTCCCGGTCTCGCAGATCTCGCACGCGCTCTACCAGCAGCAGCAGTCGCTGATCGCGATCGGCGCCGGCCAGAAGTTCGGCCTCGGCGCCGTCGCCACGCACACGGCGGCCAACTTCGTGCCCCTGAACTCCACCGACTTCATCTTCGCGGCGCTGGCTGAGCGTTTCGGCTTCGCCGGGGCCGCGTTCGTCTTATCGCTGTACGCGCTGATCATCTGGCGGACGCTGCGAATCGTCGCGGCCGCCAAGAACCTGTTCGGTGCGCTGGTCGCCGCAGGAGTTGTCGCGATGCTCATGTTCCAGGTGTTCGTCAACGTCGGCGTGGCGGTGGACATCCTCCCCGTCACAGGTGTGACGTTGCCCCTGCTGAGCTATGGCGGCTCCTCCGTGCTGACCACATTCCTGGCGCTCGGTCTGCTCCAGTCGATCTATGCGCAAGCGCGCATCGCGGCTGGGATGAAAGGCCGCGTGCTGAGCTTCTGAAAAGAAATGGACATCACCCGTGAAAAAGCAAGTCCTTGTCAGCGTCGATCGCGGCGAGACGCGCGTCGCGCTGCTGGAGGCGTCCGGCACCCCCGGCGCCTCGAAGCGACGGAGCGGCGTCAGCGCCGACCCCGGGCGCGGCTACCGCGTCGCTGAGCTCTACCTCGAGCGGCGTGGCGCGCGCTCGATCGTCGGCAACATCTACAAGGGCGTGGTCGACAACGTCCTGGTCGGGTTGGAGGCGGCCTTCGTCGACATCGGGCTCGACAAGAACGGCTTCCTGCACGTCGACGAGATCGTGCTTCCCGGCGTCGAGGCGCAACGGCGCGGCCGCGGCTCCGGCCCGGACGCGCAGGACATCGCCTCGCTGCTGAAGCCCGGCCAGGAGGTCGTCGTGCAGGTCGTCAAGGACCCGCTCAAGACCAAGGGCGCGCGGCTCTCGATGGATCTGACGATCGCCGGGCGCTACATGGTCTACACGCCGACCGGCGAGGGGATCGGCGTGTCGCGGCGGCTCGAGGACGCCGAGCGCGAGCGGTTGCGCCGGGAGACCAAGGGCCTCGACCTGCGGGGCGGGGGCGCGATCGTTCGCACCGCGGCGCACGGCGCGGTGCGTGCCGACTTCGAACGCGAGATGCTGTACCTGTTCAAGCTGCACGAGGTGCTCGAGAAGCGCGTCGCGGCTTCGCGCGCGCCGTCGCTGGTCTTCCAGGAGGCGGACCTCTCGGTGCGCGTCGTGCGCGACATCTTCTCCGAGCACTTCGAGCGCGCGGTCGTCGACGACCCGGATCAGCATCACCGCCTGGTCTCGTTCTTCACGCGAACGGCCCCCGAGCTGGTCAGCCGCGTCGAGCTCTACCAGGGCGAGCAGCCGCTGTTCGACGCCTACAAGGTCAACCCGGTGATCGACTCGCTGCTCGGCCGGCGCGTCGACCTCGCGAGCGGCGGCTATCTGATGATCGACTATGCCGAGGCGTTGACGGTGATCGACGTGAACACCGGTTCGTTCATCGGGCGCGGCAAGGGTGCGCGCCTCGAGGACACGATCACCAAGACCAACCTCGAGGCCGCCGAAGAGGTCGTCAACCAGCTGCGGCTGCGCGACATCGGCGGGATCATCGTCATCGACTTCATCGACATGGCCCGCGCGCGCAACCGCGACGCGGTCCTCAAGACGCTGCGCAAGTCGCTCGACGAGGACCGCACGAAGACGTTCACCGCCGAGATCTCGAGGCTCGGCCTGGTTGAGATGACGCGCCAGAACGTCACCGAGGGGCTGCGCGAGATCATGTCTCGCGAATGCCCGACCTGTCACGGCGACGGCGTGATCCGCTCGGAGGAGACGATCGCCATCGAGTTCGAGCGCCGGCTGCGCGAGGTCGCCGCGGCGTCCCCCGAGAGCGAGGCGTTCCTCGTGCAGATGAACCCGCGTGTCAGCGCGCAGTTCACCGGCCACAACTCGCGTGTGCTCCACGCCCTGGAGGCGCAGACCGGCAAGTTCTTCCACTTCGAAGGCTCGGAGGGACTTGCGCTCGACCACTTCGCGGTGACCCTGCAGGGCAGTCGCGCCGAGGTCGAGGAGCGCGCCGTGCCGTTCCGCGTCGGCGAGGAGGTCCTGGTCGAGATCGTCGAGCCGCACATGTACGACGCCGATGACGCGGTCGCCAAGATCGACGGCTACATCATCTCCGTGCGCGGTGGCGGGCCGCTCGTCGGCCAGAAGCTGATGGTTCGCATTGAGGAGGTTGGCCGCACCGCGGCGGTCGCCGCCCCGATCGACGCGCTCCCGCGAGCCGCCGAGGAGGACGTCGATGACGTAGAATCCCGCCCTCGGCGCCGCGGCCGCAGAGGTGGACGGCGCCGTTCTGCTGACGCGGAGCAGGCTGCCGAGGAGCCGCTCGCCGGATAACCAGGACTACAGACATGTACGCGATCGTCAAAACCGGAGGCAAGCAATACCGCGTCGAGCAGGGGCAGACGCTGCTCGTCGAGCGCCTGCCCGAGCCGGAAGGGGCGACGGTCAACCTCGAGCCGCTGCTCTATCGCTCCGACGAGGCGATCTTCGATGCCGCTGCGCTGGCCAAGGTGGAGGTGCAGGCGACGATCGTCGGCCACCTGCGCGGCAAGAAGCTGCGTGTCTTCAAGTTCAAGCCGAAGCGTGGCTACCGCCGCCGCACAGGGCATCGTCAGGAGCTGACGCGGATCGAGGTCACCAAGATCGGCACGCGCACCGCCGCGCGTGCCGCCGCCAAGCCCGCCGCGGCCGCGAAGCCTGCCGCCGCCGCCAGGCCCGCCGTGAAGGAGGACGCTGATGGCGCATAAGAAGGGCCTCGGCTCGAGCCGCAACGGGCGCGACTCCAACGCCCAGCGCCTCGGCGTGAAGACCTTCGCCGGCGAGCAGGTCAGCGGCGGGGAGATCATCGTGCGCCAGCGGGGCAGCCGCTTCAAGGCGGGCGAGGGAGTCGGCATGGGCAAGGACGACACGCTCTACGCGCGTGCTGCGGGCACCGTGCGCTTCTCGGTTGGGCGGCGCGGACGCGTCGTCTCGATCGATCCAGTCGAGTAGCGGGCCGCCCGGATCCGCACGTTCGGCGTCGGCCTGCACCGACGCCACGCCATGCCACGCGGCGGCGGTAGTCGAGAATCCACAGATGCTCTACGACCGAGCACGAATCCACGTCCAGGCCGGCGCCGGCGGGGACGGGTGCGCGAGCTTCCGCCGCGAGGCGCACGTTCCGCGCGGCGGCCCCGACGGCGGCGACGGCGGCCACGGCGGCGACGTGGTGATCGACTGCGACTCCTCCCTTCGCGATCTGCAGGCCTTCCGCCGACGCACGCACCACCGCGCGCCGAGCGGCGGCGACGGCGGGGCGTCGCTGCGCCACGGCGCCACCGGCGCGCCGCTGATCCTCGCGGTGCCGCCCGGGACCCAGGTTCGAACCGATGGCGGCGACCTGCATGACCTGATCCGCGCGGGCCAGCGCACCGTGGTCGCCCGGGGCGGATCGGGCGGACGCGGCAACAAGCACTTCGCCACGCCGACCCGCCAGGCTCCGCGCTTTGCCGAGCGCGGGCTCCCCGGCGAAGAGACATGGCTCGAGCTGGCACTCAAGCTGCTCGCCGACGTCGGCCTGGTCGGACTGCCGAATGCTGGGAAGTCGTCGCTCCTCGCCCGGCTCACACGTGCCGCTCCGAAGATCGCCGACTATCCATTCACCACGCTCGAACCGGTGCTCGGCACGCTCGAGGGCGCCGAGCGCCAGTTGATCGTCGCCGACATCCCCGGGCTGATCGAGGGGGCCAGCGCCGGCGCCGGGCTCGGCCACGACTTTCTCGCCCACATCGAGCGCACGCAGCTGCTCGTGCACGTGCTCGACCTCGCGCCGCTCGACGGCTCCGACCCGTTGGTCAACCACGCCACGATCGAACGCGAGCTGGAACTTCACGACCCGCGGCTCGCGGCGCTGCCCCGGCTGCTCGCCCTGTCGAAAGCCGACCTGCTCGAGCCGGAGATGGCGCAGGCGGCCGCCCGCGCCTGGCGCGAGCGACTCGGCGACGCCGTCGGCGTGCTGATCACCTCGAGCGCGACACGCGCGGGAATCGAGGAGCTCGCACGCGAACTGCTCCGGCGCGTGCCGTCCGAGGCGGCGCCCGAGCTCACCGACGCGCCGGGGGAGCTGGCCGAGCACCTGACCTTCCGACCGGCGGGCGCCCGCGGCTTTCACATCGAGCGCACCGAGGACGGCGTCTACCGGGTGGTTGGCGAGGGCATCGACCTGCTGCTCGCGCGCCACGACCTCGACAACGACGACGCGCTGGCGCACGTCGAGTCGCGCCTGCGCCAGATCGGTGTGATCCGTGCGCTCGAAGAGGAGGGGTTCGAGGCCGGCGACGACGTCGAGATCGGCGGCGTGCTGTTCGATCTCGACCTGTGAGCCCGCGTTCGGGGCAGGCGGAGCTGGCGAGCGGACCCGGCGGCACACGGCTAACCTCCGCCGGCAATGGCTCGCACCGTGATCAAGCTGGGCTCGGCGATCGTCGCCACCGACGAGGGGGAGCTGCGCGCCGAGCTGCTGGCCCGAATCTGCGCCGCGGTCGCGGCCGCGCGGGCCGGCGGCGACGAGGTGGCGATCGTCACGAGCGGGGCGATCGCGCGGGGAACGCGGGTCCTCGGCCTGACGGCGCGTCCCACCGCGATCGAGGAGCTCCAGGCGGCCAGCGCCGTCGGCCAGGGCCGGCTGTACCGGGTCTATGACGAGATGCTGGCCGAGCACGGCGCCGTGGCGGCGCAGGTGCTGCTGACGTTCTCCGACGTCAGCGCGCGCGCGAGCTATCTGAACGCGCGCCAGACGCTCGGCAAGCTGCTCGACTGGGGCGCCGTCCCGGTCATCAACGAGAACGACACGACCGCGACCGACGAGATCAGCTTCGGCGACAACGACTTTCTCGCCGCCCAGGTGGCGATCCTGATCGGCGCCGACCGGCTGATCCTGTTGACCAACACCGACGGCCTCTACAGCGCCGATCCGCGCACGAACCCGTCCGCCACGCTGGTCGAACACGTCGAGGACTTCGCCACCCTCGACTCGCTGCAGATCACCCAGACGACCTCGGCACACGGCTCGGGCGGAATGCGCTCGAAGGTCGTTGCCGCCGACATGGCGACGGCAGCCGGGATCGAAACCGTGATCTGCAACGGGGCGCGCGAAGGGGTGCTCGCACGGGTGCTCGCCGGCGGGCGCGAGGGCACGCGGTTCGCCGCACGCGAGCAGCGCTACTCGAGCTTCAAGCTCTGGCTGCGTTACGCCAAGCCGAGCCGCGGCACTGTCGTGATCGACGGCGGCGCGGCCCGGGCGCTGCGTGAGGACGGGACGAGCCTGCTACCGGTCGGGGTCGTCGAGGTGCGCGGCAGCTTCGAGCAGGGGGACGCGGTCGACGTCGTCGAGGGCGAACGGCTGATCGGCAAGGGGATCTGCAACTACTCGGCGGTCGATCTGCGGAGCGCCGCCGGGCGCCATTCGGCCGCGGTGCGCGAGGTGCTGCCGCGAGCCACGGAAGAGGCCGTGCACCGCGACTATTTCGTCCTCGCGTAACCTAGGGCGATGGCCATCGCCACCGAATCGGTCGCCGAAGTCTGCCGGGCGGCCAAGCGCGCCGCTCGCACGCTGGCGACGCTCGACGCCTCGGTCAAGGACGCCGCTCTGGAATGCGTCGCGCGGGCGCTCGAGGCGAGCACCCAAGAGATACTCGAGGCCAACCAGTCCGATGTCGCCGCCGGGCGTGAGGCCGGGCTGTCGCCCGCGCTGCTCGACCGCCTGACCCTCGACGACCGCAGGATCGAAGCGATGGCGGCCGGCGTACGGGCGATCGCCGCGCTTCCCGATCCCGTCGGCGAGGTGCTCGAGGAGTTCCGGCGACCCAACGGTCTGGAGATTCGCAAGCTACGGGTGCCGCTCGGCGTGATCGCCGTCGTCTACGAGGCGCGGCCGAACGTGACGATCGACGCCGCCGCGCTGTGCCTCAAGTCGGGCAACGCGGTCGTCCTGCGCGGGTCCTCGAGCGCCGCATGTTCGAACGCCGTGCTCGCGGGGATCGCCGCTCGGGCGGCCGAAGCGGCCGGAGTCCCGGAAGGCGCGATCGCCAGCCTCGCCGGCGGGGACCGCGACGAGCTCGTCGAGCTCGCAACCCAGACGCGCCACGTCGACCTGATCATCCCGCGCGGAGGCGAGGGGCTCAAGGCGGCGCTGCTCGCCCACGCGACGGTGCCCGTGATCTACGCCGCCTCGGGCAACTGCCACGTCTATGTCGACGCTGCCGCCGACCTCGAAAAGGCGCGCGAGATCGTGCTCAACGCGAAGGTGCAGCGGCCCGGGGTGTGCAATGCCGCCGAAACGCTGCTCGTGCACCGCGACGTCGCCGCGGCGTTCCTGCCCGGCGCGCTGCTCGCGCTGCACGACGCCGGCGTCGAGCTGCGCGGCGATCAGCGCACGCGCAAGCACGCTGACGGCGTCGAGATCGCGCCGGCCACCGCCGCCGACTGGGACACCGAGTACCTGGCGCTGACACTCGCGGTGGCGGTCGTGGACTCGCTCGAGGACGCCATCGAGCACATCGCCGCGCACGGAACCGGACACAGCGAGACGATCGTGACGAGCGACCCGGCGGCAGCACGGCGCTTCCAGCTCGACGTCGACGCAGCGTGCGTCTACGTCAACGCCTCGACGCGCTTCACCGACGGCGCTGAGTTCGGGATGGGGGCGGAGATCGGCAACTCGACGCAGAAGCTGCACGCCCGCGGACCGATCGGTCTGCGCGAGCTGTGCGCGTGGAAGTACCTGGTCGAGGGCGACGGGCACGTTCGTAGTTGACGGCGGTCGGAATCCTCGGCGGTACGTTCAACCCGCCGCATCTCGCGCACATGGTGTGCGCGAGCGAGGCGCGGGCGCAGCTCTCGCTCGATCGGGTGCTGCTGGTGCCGACCGGCGTACCGCCGCACAAGGAGATGGAGGAGGAGCCTGGTCGCATCCACCGTCTCGAGATGTGCCGGCTGGCCGCCAACGGACACCGCGACTGGCTCGATGTGAGTTCGATCGAGGTCGATCGCGACGGCCCGTCGTACACGGTCGATACCCTTGGTGAGATCAATGCGACGCGGCCAGGTGACGAGCTGACGTTCATCGTCGGAGGCGACATGGCCTGGTCGCTGCCGAGCTGGCATCAGCCCGAGACGATCTTCGAGCTGGCCACCGTGGCGGTGGCCGAACGGGCGGGGGCGCGCCGCGAGGAGGTTCGGGTGAGGCTGGCCGGGATGCACGGCGCCCCGCGCATCCGCTACATCGACATGCCACGGCTCGACATCTCCTCGTCGGCGCTGCGCCGGCGGGTTCGCGAGGGGCAGCCGATCGACTATCTCGTCCCCGACGCCGTCGCCGACTACATCGAACGGCAGGGGCTGTACCGGTGACCTCGGACCAGCTCGCCTCCCTGATCGCAGGCTATGCCGATGACAAGAAGGCGCAGTCGATCGTCGAGCTCGACCTGCGCGGCGTGATCGACTACACCGACTACTTCGTGATCTGCTCGGGCGGCACCGACCGCCAGGTCAAAGCGATCCACGACGGGATCCACGCCGGGTGCAAGGCCGAGCACGGGATCCTGCCGCGCCGTGTCGAGGGGCTGCCGCAGGCCCAGTGGGTGTTGATGGACTACCTCGACGTCGTCGTGCACATGTTCGTGCCCGAGGTGCGCGAGTTCTACGCGCTCGAGCGGCTCTGGGGAGAGGTGCCCGTGCGCGAGGTTGGCGCGGCGGCGACACGCTGAGCGAACGGCGAGTGCCCGCGAGCACCCCCGCGGCGGGCACCGCTTCGCGCGCCGGGGCGGCGGTCTTCGCGACGGCGCGCGGCTTGGTTCTCGCGGCTGGCGGCGACTAGCGCGAACCGTTGTAGACGCTCGGCCGTCGCGGTTCCGTGGGTTGGCCTAGATGTCCAATTCGCCCATCCCGCGGCGCGTTTCGGACGATTGTTCGTGCGTGTTGAACGAACTGGGGCTCCGGTGGTCGAGGCGACGCGTGACCCTGCTCGGCATCGCTGCGATCCTCGCCGCCGTGTTCGGCGTGGGCCAGGCGCTCGCCGCGACGACAAAGCCGAAGCCGCGCACGCGCCCCAACCCGGCGTTCTACACCCTGCGCAACAAGAAGGCGAAATGCCGCGCGCACTACTCGAGGGAGGCGGTGACGATCCGCGTGCGCCGACACCGCCGCTCGGTCGCCGTCCACCAGGTGCGCTGCGTGTACACCGGCGCGGGATCGACCCTCGGCGCCAGCGTGAGCTTCCCAACGGACCTCCCGACCGCCGCCATCAACGTCACCGTCATCCCGGGCGCAGTCGCCGACAGCTACAGCGTCGGCGCCGGGCAGGCCCTGAATGTCGGCGGCGCCGGAGTGCTCGCGAACGACGACGGCAGCGGCCGCGGCCTGAGCGCCGTGCTCGTGTCCGGCCCCGCGCACGGCCTGCTGACGCTGAACCGCAACGGCACCTTTCGCTACACGCCGGCGAGCGGCTTCTCGGGCGTCGAGCACTTCAGCTACAAGGACACCGACGCCTCCGGGGAGAGCTCGCTACCGGCCACCGTCACGATCCACGTCACTCCGCTGCTCGGCCAGGTCGCGGCCTACGAGGTTTCGTCCGGGTCCACGCTGAGCGTCGGCGCGCCCGGCGTACTGGCCGCAGCGGCCGGGAGCGGGCTGCAGGCGAGCCTCACCTCCGACGTCTCGGACGGCTCACTCACGTTGAATGCCGACGGGTCGTTCAGCTACACGCCGGCGCCCGGGTTCTCTGGCAGCGACAGCTTCACGGTCCACGCCGTCGACGGCGCCGCGCAGGACGCCGGAACCGAGACGGTGACGATCATCGTCGACGCCGCGGCATCGCCGCCCGTCGTCGCACAGGCGCCGTCGGTCCTCGCGCAGGACTTCTACGGGGCGGTCGGCAACACCGAGCTGCAGGTCGGCGGCACCCGCGGGACCAGGCCCGAGGTCTATCGTCCCGGCGCGAGCGCGCTGGCCGGCGACAGCGATCCCGGCGGGGGCTCGCTCAGCACGACGCCCGCAACGATCCCGACCGCGCACGGCGGCAGCGTCACGCTCGCAGCCAACGGCACGTTCACCTACCAGCCGCCGGTCGGCTTCGGCGGGGCCAGCGCCACCGACAGCTTCAACTACCAGGTCGACGCCAGCGAGGGGACGAGCGCGACGGCGACTGCCACGATCCATTTCGGTACCACGCACGTGTGGTATGTGGACAACAACGCGGGGCCGGGCGGAGACGGCAGCTCCGCGGCACCGTTCAACACACTCGCGGCGACGAGCGGGCACGCCCTTTCGGGCGATGACATCTTCGTCTTCGACGGCTCCGGCCCGTACGCCGGCGGCGTCGTGCTCGGTGCGAACCAGACGCTGGTCGGCCAGTCGGTCGGCCTCACGGTCGGCTCCGACACCGTCGTCCCGGCCTCAGGCGGTGCGAATCCTGTGATCGCCAGCTCGAGCGGCACGGACGTGACACTCGGCGAGAACGACACCGTGACCGGCGTGACGGTCACCAACAGCGGCGGTGTCGGGATCAGCGCGAGCAACCTGAGCACGTTCACCGTCGGCCCGACCGTGGACGTCACCAGTACCGGCGGTGTCGGGATCAGCGCGACCGGCGTGGACACGTTCACCGTCGGCTCGACGGTCGCGATCACCAACACCGGCGGCGACGGCCTGGACGTCAGCGGAGGCGGCGGAGCGGCCTCGGTCGCCGGGCCGATCACCGTGCACGCATCGGGCGGCGTGTCGGGCAACTCCGTCGCGATCACGGGCCGCACCGGCGGGACGCTGACGCTCAGCGGAGCGATCACCGATGACGGAAGCGGCGTGCTGGTGACGGCCAACGACAGCCCCGCAACGATCGACTTCACCGGGACGATCGCGGCGAGCACCGGCACGCACCCCGCGTTCACCGCGACCGGCGGCGGCACCGTGAGCACGACATCGTCGACCAGCACGCTGGCCACGACGACCGCCACGGCACTGGACGTCGAGGCGCCGACCGCGATCGGCGCGGGCGGCCTGATCTTCCAGTCGATCTCGGCCGGCACCGGCACCCCGGGCGCCCCCAATCCCGTCGACGGAGTGGTGATCTCCGGCACCGGCACGAGCGGCGGCGGCCTCACCGTGACCGGCGTCGGGACGACGCCGGGGTCGGGCGGGACGATCCAGGACACGACCGGAACCGGGGTCTCGGACGGCGGGGTGTCGGTGTCTGGCTCGGGGGCGCTGTTGCTCAGCAACATGAACCTCACCGACAACGCGGGCGCGGGCGTGTACATCGCCACGGTTCCCCTCTTCTCGGTCACCGGCTCGGCGATCAGCGGCGGCGGTGCCGGCATCGTGGCCAGCGGCGATGCCTCGGGCACGACCTACGGCTACCTCGACTCGAACAAGGTCGGGACCCTAACTGCGAGCTCGGGGGCGTCGGTCGGTGACGGCATCGACCTGACGAGCGTCGCCGGTGGCACGCTCGTCGCCGAGGCCACGGGGAACACCGTCCAGCAGATCGCCCAGGGCACCGGCATCTTCGCGCAGACGCTCGGCAACGGCACGCTCAGCCTGAGCCTCGGCAGCAATATCGTGACGATGGGCTCGGCCGGCTCGCTGAACGGCGTGACCGTCACATCCGGCAACGGCGGTGCCGGTAGCGTGTGCCTGAATCCGTCTCGCAACGTCGTCAGCGCCGCGGGCAGCGGGGCCAACGGCATCGAGGTGGATCAGCTCAACGCCGGCAGCGTGTTCGCCATCCAGGGTTTCGGCGGCGGAAACGTCGGGGCGGTGGCCAGCTTCCTTGGCAGCCCGACGGACACTCTCTCCAGCAGCGGCGGTGCTCCGGCGCTCGCCACGACCGTCGGACCCGTCTTCACCACGTCGCTGCTTTGCGCCGCGCCGCCGACGCAGCACGTCTCCACCTGAGCCGCCCGACGACGCGGTGCGTCGGGCGCTAGCCGTCCGCAAGGTGCTCGCCAACGACGACGGCGAGCTCCTCGGCGATGTCGGCGTGGGCGGGCTTCATCAGCACCATGCGCAGCGTCGTCACCTCGTCGGCGTCGCACTGGATCCACGGATGGCGTTGAGCGAGCCAGCTCGCCCGCACACGCAGCTTCGCAGCGTGCCAGCCGGCCGCGGCGAGCGAGTCGAACGCCCGCTCGCAGCGGGCGCTGATCTGCGAGGCGCGGGTCAGGCGGGGAAACGGGCAGATGATGTCGAGGGCCGGGGACAGCACCATCGCCAGCTCGCTGCCCGCGATCGCGTCCGCCAGCCTGAGCGTCGCCGCCCGCGTCGCGGCGAGCTGGCTGCCAAGCCCGGCGCGGGTCAGCGGCAGCGCCACGAGCGTGGCCCACAGGGCGGCCGCGGCCGCGCCGGCGCGGCTGCATTCGAGGCTGATCTCCCCGAGGTGAAGCTCGTTCGAGCTGAAATAGGTGTAGGGCGAGTCGTGCGCGTAGAGCCGCCCGACGGCGGGATCGGCGAACAGCACGCAACCGCAGCCGTAGGGCTGCAGGCCGTGCTTGTGCGGATCGACGACGATCGAGTCGGCCAGTGCCAGCGCGTCGAACGGGGCACGGTCCACGCCGGGCTCGGCACCGTCGGCGAGCAGGGCGTAGAAGCCACCGTAGGCGGCGTCGACGTGAAGGCGGACGCCGTGGCGCGCGCACAGTTGCGCAATCTCCTCGATCGGGTCCAACGCGCCGAGACTCGTGGTCCCGAGGGTCGCGACCACCGTGCCCACCCCGCCGGCGCCCAGACGGCGCTCGAGGCTGCCGGTGTCGATTCGTCCGGAGGCGTCCTGGGGGACCGCTTCGGCGCGGACGCCGAGCACCTGACACATGCGCCCGTGGGTGTAGTGCGCGTTCTCGCCGAACAGGATCGCCGCGTCCGGACGGAGCTCGCGGGCCACCCACAGCGCCTCGAGGTTGGCGATCGTGCCCGATGAGGTGAGGTGTCCGAGCGGCTCGCCGTAGCCGAACATCGCGGCGATCGCGGCAACCGCCTCCTTCTCGAGCTCGGCCGTCGCCGGGCCTCCGTCGAGCGCATGGTTGTTGGGGTTCAGCAGCATCGCCGTCGCGTAGGCGGCCCAGGCCAGCGGGTGCGGCGGCTTGAGCATCTGCCCGACGTACCGCGGCTCGCCATAGGGGTAGTTGTTGGCGAGTCGCTCCGCGAGCTGGCCGAGCGCCGCCAGCTCGCCGGGTGTCAGTGTCACGGTGTCGAGCGACAGCGAGCCGAGTGGCGCCAGCGCCGCCGCGCGAGCGGCGAGCCGTCGCGTGAGCTCGGGCTCGAGTCGAACGTCGCGCGCGTCCATCAGCGCGAGTGCGGTGCTGGGCCGGCGACCATGGCGGTCATTCTGGTCTATGCGGACGTAACCGGGGCGCCCACGATGGAGCGCCCCGGTTCCCAGCGTTGTTGGTGAGGCGTCCGGTCAGCTGCGAGCGGCGTGCACCACGGCCACCGTGCTCGATCCGGATGCACTCAGGGTGACGGTCGTCTCACCCTTGCCGGTCAGGGACCCGCGAGCGGCGAGCGACGCCGTGATCGTGTGTCCGTGCACGGCCCCGCGACCGCGCGCCAGCAGCCGGCCGCCGCGCCTGACGACGAGCAGCGCCGAGTGGGCGAGCTTGCCGTTCCTGGTATCGCAGTGCACGACGATCCGGCCGTGCTCCTTTGACAGCTGGCATGTGACCGTCGCGCCACGCGCGCCGGTGGCCCCGGTGGCACCGGTCTGGCCGGTTGCGCCGGCGGAGCCCGCCGGGCCGATCGCTCCGGCCGGGCCGGTCGCGCCGGTCAGGCCGGCTGCGCCGATGGCGCCGGGTGTTCCGGGCGTCCCGGGTGTGCCCTGCTTTCCCGTGTCTCCGGTGTCACCCTCCGGACCGCGCGGGCCGGTTGACCCGGCCGAACCGGTCGGACCTGCCGGACCGGTCGGACCTGCCGGACCGGTGGGTCCGGTTGGTACGGTCGCCGGATCGTAGGCGTCGATCTGGATCGCCGGGCGGTAACCGCTCCAGCCGGTGTCGAGCCGGAAGATGCCGACTCCGCCGGCCCCGCCGTCGGCGTAATTGGCAGCGGTCGCCGTGTTCTGGTAGGCGACATCGGGCAGCGGGTCCGTTCCCACCGACGGTGGGCCGGACACGAGACCCACGTTGAGGCTGTCGTAGGGACAGTTCCCGCCGCAGGGCGCCGAGCCGATCGGCTCATAGCCCCAGGTCGTGGTGTTGAAGGCGATCGAGACGATCACGTCGTCCGGCAGCGTGACGTGCTGCCCGCCGAGGTCGAAGCTGATGTTGAAGGCCTTGCCGTTGAAGCAGTTCACGCCGTC
>DATLQS010000045.1:0-53465 GCA_035535075.1 Solirubrobacteraceae bacterium | reverse complement strand
GGCGATCTTCGCCGCCGGCAACCGCCACGGCGACCGCGGCGTCACCTACCAGATGGCGGCGCCGCTCGCCAACCGCTTCACGCACTACGAGCTCGAGCCGCACCTGGACGACTGGGCGGCGTGGGCGCACCGCGCGGATCTCGACGAGGGCCTGATCGCGTTTCTGCGCTTCCGCCCGGACCTGCTGTTCGATTTCGATCCCGCGCGCCAGCGCGCCGCGTTTCCCTCGCCGCGCTCGTGGGAGTTCGCGCACCGCGCGCTGGCCAAATACGCCGCGCGCCGCGACCTGCTGCCCGATGCGCTCGCGGCTTGCGTCGGGCAGCCCGCCGCGCTCGCGCTGGCGGCCTACCAGGAGCACGTCGGCCGGCTCCCCGACCTGGGGGCGATCGTCGCGGGGCGCTCGTTCGAGGTGCCGCAAGGCGTGGACCTGCAGTACGCCGTGGCCGCGGCGCTCGTTCGCAGGGTGTCGCGCCAGCCGCGCGGCGAAGCGCGGCGCAGGGCGTGCGCCAACGTGCTCGCGTACGCGGCCCGGCTGCCGCAGCGCGAGCTCGGCGTGATGCTGGTCGCCGACCTGTCGCGCGCGCTCGACGAGCCGCTGTACGACGTCGAAGGATTCGATGCATGGGCCGCGGCGGTGAGCGACCTCATCGGGACGGCGCGCGCCGCGGCCTAGCGCGCGCGCGCATCGCGGCCGCGCGCGCGCGGCTGGTGCTCGAGCGCCCGTTCCTCGGCGAGCTCGCCCTGCACCTGGAGCCGCAGGAGCGCGCAGGCGAAGCGCGCCTCGGCACCGACGGCCGGCGCGTGTTCTTCGATCCCGAGGCGGCGCTCGCGGCCCCGCTCGCCGAGCTGCAGTTCGCGCTCGCGCACCAGGCGCTGCATCTCGCCCTGGGACACTTCACGCGGCGCCGCCATCGCGTCGCGCGGCTGTGGGAGCTGGCCTGCGATTACGCGGTGAACCAGCTGCTGGTCGATGACGGCATGACGCCGCCGCCGCACGCGCTGCTCGATGCGGCGTTCCTCGGCCTGGCGGCGGAGGAGATCTACCCGCTGCTGGCGGCGGATGCGCGCGGCGAAACGCTCGATCGCCACGGCCCGGGCGCGTCCTCGGCCGCGCTGCAGTCGCTGGCCAGGGCGCGGCGTGCGCCCGACGCGGTGCGGCTGGAGGGGGGCTTTCTCGAAGCGCATCGCGAGGGCCTCGACGAGCTCGCGGCGCGCGCCGCTCCGCTCGACGCCGATGGGCTCGAGGGGCGCTGGAGCCAGCGCCTCGCCGCGAGCGCGCTCGCGGCATCGCGCGCGGGGCGGCTGAACCCGCATTGGCAGCGCGCGCTCGGCGATCTCGCCCGCCCGCGCCTTCCGTGGCGCGCGCTGCTGGCGCGCTTCCTCACCTCGATCGCGCCCGACGACTACGGCTACGAGCGTCCCAGCCGCCGCCAGGAGAGCGCCGGCGGCGCGATCTTTCCCGGCCGCATCGGGCGTCTGGCCCACCTGGTGGTCGCGCTCGACACCAGCGGCTCGATCGGGCGCGGCGAGCTGGAGGAGTTTCTCGACGAGCTCGACGCGCTGCACGGCCAGCTGCGCGCGCGCGTGGTGCTCACCGCGTGCGATGCCGGGCTCGCGCCGCACGCGCCCTGGACGTTCGAGCCCTGGGAGCGGATCGCGCTCCCCGAGCACGTCGGCGGCGGAGGCGGCACGCGCTTCACGCCGGTGTTCGACTGGGTGCGCGAAGCCGCGTGGCGCCCGGACGCGCTGCTCTACTTCACCGACGCGCTCGGCGAGTTCCCCGAGCTGGCGCCGCAATACCCGGTGCTGTGGATCGTCAAGGGTCGCGGCGAGGTGCCCTGGGGCGAGCGCGTGCAGCTGAACTGAGCGCTCAGCGCGCGATCCGCGGCGGCAGATCACCCAGGCTCGCGAGCATGCCGTCGGGCTGAAAGCCGAGCCGGTCCACCGGCGCCGCGCCGCGGTTGATCCAGAACACGGTGAAGCCGAAGGACTTGGCGCCGAGCGCGTCCCAGCAGTTCGAGGACACGAAGCCGATGCGCGCGGCCGGCGCGCCGAGCCGGTTGACCGCGGACTGGTACACCTGCGGCGCCGGCTTGAAGATCCTGAGCGGCTCGACGCTGAGCACCGCGTCGAACGCGCCCTGCAGGCCGCGGTTGCTCAGCAGCGGCTCGATCATGTCGGGCGAGCCGTTGGTCAGGATCGCGAGCTTGCGGCCGTCGTCCCTGAGCTGAGCGAGCGCGGCCGGAACGTCGGGGTAGGGCTCGAGATGCAGATACGCGGCCGCGAGCGCCTGCGCGCGCGCGTCGTCGAGCGCGAGCCCCAGCGTCTCGCATGAGTACGCGAGCGCCTCGCGCGTCACCACGGAGAACGGCGCATAGCGGTTCATCAGGCTGCGCTGCCAGCTGTACTCGAGCTGCTTCTGGCGCCACAGCTGCGACAGCGCGGCGCCCTGGCCGGGCCAGAATTCCTCGCAGCGCGCGCGCACCGCGTGCACGTCGAACAAGGTGCCGTAGGCGTCGAACACCAGAGCGTCGAGGGCCATCGTCGGTCTCCGCTGGGGCCGGGAAGCGTGTGTGCCGATGTTAAACTGGATCCGACGTGGCGCCCAGATCGCGCGCGTTCCGCGACCCCGGGCGTGCACCGATGACGCAGGCAACCGACAGTGCGACCGCGCCTTGAAGCACCTGCTGCTCTGCTCGGCGCGGGGCACGCGCACGCGCTGGTCGGCACGCGCTACGCGATCGCCTCGTGGGACGGGCTGTCGGCCGAGGGGCGCTGGCTGTGGCGAGTCAAGGACCGCATCGAGCGCGGCTGGATCGCGCGTTTCAACGGCTAGGCCGCGCCGATCCGCCGCGGCTCACGCCACGCCCCGCACTTGCCATTTCGTTGAGCCCGGTCCACGCGCGGCGAGCCGGGATTTGGTATAACACGGCACGGTTCGGGGCACGCCGTGCCCGGAGGGGCTGGCGCTCGCTGCGCTGCAACCGCAACCGCAACCGCAACCGCAACCGCAACCGCAACCGCAACCGCCACAGGGGAGATCATCATGATGAGGGGACTTGCCGCTGCCGCCGCCGCGCTCGCGCTGCTGGCGCCGTTCACCGCTTCCGCCCAGTATCCCGATCGACCGGTCAAGATCGTCGTGCCCTGGCCGGCGGGCGGGGACACCGACAACATCTTCCGGCCGTTCGCGCCGCTGCTGCAGAAGCAGCTCGGCCAGACGGTGGTGATCGCCAACGTGAAAGGCGCCTCGGGCACCGTGGGCGAGCGCGACGCGAAGAACTCGCCGGCCGACGGCTACACGCTGTTCGCCGCGCACGACTTCATCCACTCGGCGTACTACACCGGCGTCACCGACGTGCGCTACACGGACTTCGATCCGATCTGCCTGATCACGGCGACGCCTTCGATCATCACCGCCAGTCCGAAGACGCCATACAACGACTGGAAGGGCCTGTACGCCTACGCCAAAGCGCATCCGGGCGAGGTCACGGTCGGCGCTTCGCTCGGCTCGACCAGCCAGTTCTCGATGGCGCTGGTGGAGAAGGCCGCGGGCCTCAAGTTCAAGTACATCCCGTATGACGGCCTCGCGCCGCGCATGAACGCGATTCTCGGCGGCCACATCGATCTGACCGATTCCAACCTGACGCAGAATTCGAAGGTGCAGGCCGGGCTGCTCAAGTTCATCGCCATCCTGAGCGACAAGCGCAACCCGGATATCCCGAACGTGCCGACCATGAAGGAGCTGGGCTACAACGTGGTGTACGCGGTGTCGCGCGGACTGATGGTGCCGAAGGGCACGCCGCAAGCCGCCGAGGCGAAGCTCGAGTCCGCCTGCGCCGCGGCGGCGAAGGACCCTGCGTTCGCCAAGGCGATGGCGCTGCAAGGCACCGACGTGGATTTCCGCGACCGCAAGGGCTACGCCGAATTCCTCAAGACCGATGACGCGCTGTACAAGCGGGTGTCGGAGGACCTGGGGCTGCTGAAGAAACGCTGATGCTCGGGCGGGACGGCATCGCCGGGCTGGTTTGCCTGGCGCTCAGCCTGTTCGGGCTCGCCCTGACGCGCGGCCTGCCCGGGCCCACGATGGTGCCGGTCGGGCCGGGCTTTTATCCGCGCATCGTGCTCGGCCTGATGGCCGGACTGAGCGCCATGCTGCTGGTGTCCGACGTGCTGGCCGGGCGCCGCGGCACGTGGGTGGCGGTGCGCAAGCCCGAGGCGCCGCTCAACTACCGTCTGGTCGCGGTCACGTTCGCGATCTTCGCCGTCTACGTCGCGCTGCTGCCCGGGCTCGGCTTCCGCATCGCGACCTTCCTGTTCGTCGCGCTGCTGCAGGTGGTGCTCGATCCGGCGCGCGGCTGGCGCCGCTGGCTGCTGGTGCTGGCGGTGGCGGCGGTCACCAGCGGACTGACCTTTCTGGTGTTCGATCACTACCTGTCGGTGCTGCTGCCACGCGGAAGCTGGACCGGAATGTAGGCCATGGAAGTCCTGTATCAGCACCTGTTCGCCAGCGTCCTCGGCATCCTGCACCTGAAGTATCTCGTGCCGCTGTTGCTCGGCACGGTGGCGGGCGTCATCGGCGGCGCGCTGCCCGGCATCACCATCACCATGACCATCATCATGGTGCTGCCGTTCACCTTCGGGCTCGATCCGCTGCAGGGCCTGGCGGCGATGACCGGGGTGTACGTCGGCGGCTCGGCGGGCGGGTCGATCACGGCGAGCCTGATCGGCATTCCCGGCACGCCCTCGGCGGTGGCCACCACCTTCGACGGCTTCCCGATGACGCGCAAGGGCGAGCCGGGCCGCGCGGTGTGGATCGGCGTGTGGGCGGCGTTTCTGGGCGGGCTGCTGGGCGGATTGTTCCTCATCGCGACCACCGGGCCGCTCGCCTCGATCGCGCTCAAGTTCGGGCCCTGGGAGTACTTCTCGCTGTTCGTGTTCGCGCTGTCGATGGTGGCCGGCCTGGTAGGCACCTCGCTCACCAAGGGATTGCTCTCCGGCGCGATCGGCCTGGTGATCACGGTGGTCGGCGCCGACCCGATCCTGGGGGTGCCGCGCCTGACCATGGGATCGGATTTCCTGCAGGGCGGGTTTCCGTTCCTGCCGGTGCTGATCGGCATCTTCGCCTTCGCTCAGCTGATGTCGGACATCGAGAAGATGCGCCCCGGGCAGGCGCTCGGAGCGGCGGGACCGGCGCAGAGCTTGAGGGTGTCGCAGCGCAAGGTGCTGTGGGAGATCCTGAGCCGGCCGTTCCTGTTGCTGTGGTCGACCTTCATCGGCATCCTGATCGGCGTGCTGCCGGCGATCGGCGGCAGCGCCGCGAACATCATGGCCTACGACCAGGCGAAGAAGTTCTCGCGCCGGCCGGACAAGTTCGGCAGCGGCATTCCGGAGGGCATCATCGCCTCGGAGTCGTCGAACAATGCCAACGTCGCCGGCTCGCTGGTCACCATCATGGCGTTCGGCATCCCGGGCGACGCGGTCACCGCGGTGATGCTCGGAGCGATGACCATCCACGGCATCCAGCCCGGGCCGCTGTTCATCACGCAGCACCCGGCGATCGCCTACGGCATCTACGCGGCGTATTTCGTGTCGCTGCCGCTGATGGTGCTGACGGTCGCCGCCGGTTCGCGCCTGTGGCTGCGCGTGATCGGGGTGCCGAAATCGATCCTCATCCCGGTGGTGCTGGTGCTGTGCGTGATCGGGGCGTTCGCGCTCAACAACATCATGGACGACGTCTACGTTCTGCTGATCTTCGGCGTGGCCGGCTACGCCATGGTCAAGTTCGGCATTCCGCTCGCGCCGCTGATCCTCGGCCTGATCCTGGGCGACCAGATCGAGGTGAACCTGATCCGCGCCATCGCCAACGATCCCAACCCCTGGCTGTTCATCACGCACCCGATCTCCGGCGGCTTGCTGGCGGCTTCGGTCGCCTCGGTGGCGCTCGCGCTGTGGCAGCATCACCGCGCCAAGCGGCGCGGCGCTCCCGCGGAGGAGGAGGACGTCGATTTCTGACGGCGGGCCGGACCCGGCGTGAGCCACCGTCCCGCCGGCTGATTGGCCGCATTGCGCACGGTGCGTCGCCGGACCCGAGAGTCCGCGAGGGCGCCGCGGCGCGGGAGGTATGGCGGACGGTGCTACCATCGCGCTGCGCGGGTTCGCCGGCCTGCGACAGACCGCCCGCAGGCCCACAGGATGGAGCGCATGGAGCACGCAACCAATCGCACGACTTCGGAGGGCAGCCGTCCGGCCGCCGCCGAGACCGGCCGGCCGCGCTGGGACGCCTCCGATCTGCTCAGCTCCTACTGCAACATCGCTGCCGCGCGCGCCGCGCGCCGGACGGTGGTGCTCGATTTCGGCATCGACTCGGGGCGCGAGCGGCCTGGCGCCGAGCTCAAGCTCGAGCTGCTGCATCGCGTCACGGTGCAGCCGGTGATCGCCAAGCACCTGCAACTGCTGTTGAGCAAGCTGCTCGGCGAGCACGACGCGCGCTCGGCCGGGGCGCGCTGACCCTTTCCCCCGCCATGCCCGCGGACGCAGCAAGCGCGCCGGATCAGCGCCGGGACGGCCCGGCGCAGCCGCTCGAATTCCTGGTCGTCGACGAGTTCCTGCGCACCGTCGTCGACGCGCGCGCCCTCAAGACCGCATTCGAGCTCGGCCTCGTCGACCGTCTGGTGGAGCACCGCAGCGGCTCGGTGCAGGCGCTCGGCAGGACGCTGGGAACCGAGCCGCAGGGCCTGCGTTTCCTGCTCGACCTGCTGGCGGCGAACGGGGTGATCGAGGAGCGTAGCGGCGACGTGCGGCTGGCCGCGCGCTTCCTCACCGCGCTGCGCTACCGCGACCTGCTGGAGGCCAAGCTTGACTTCGCCGGCTTCCTCCTCAACGACTTCGCCGATCTGTTCACGATGCTGGTCAAGGACGCCGGCGGCTTCGCCGCCAAGGCGCGCCTGTTCCAGCTGTTCGATTACCGCCGCGCCCTGGATCCGCGCATCGAGAACTACGTGCCGACGCGCGCCTGGATGCGCTTCACGTCGGCCCTCACGCGCTACGAGGCGCGTGCCTGCATGCAGCTGCACGATTTCGCCGGCCATCGGCGCGTACTCGACGTCGGCGGCAACAGCGGCGAGTTCGTCCTGCAGCTCTTGCGCTGCCATTCCGGGCTGCGCGGCACGGTGCTCGATCTGCCCCTGGTATGCGAGATCGGCATGGAGCACGTGCTCGGCGAGCCCGAGCTGCCGCGGATCGGCTTCCTGAAGGCCGACGTACGCACCGACCCGCTGCCAGGCGGCTACGACCTGATCACCTTCAAGTCGATGCTGCACGACTGGCCGTGGGACGAGGCGAAGGGCTACCTCGGCAAGGCTGCGCAGGCGCTCGATCCGGGCGGGACGCTGCTCGTCTTCGAGCGCGGCCCATTGCGCGTGCGCGAACATACGCCCCCGTTCTCGCTGCTGCCGATCCTGCTGTTCTTCCGCTCGTACCGGCCTGCCGCGGACTACGTGGCGCAGATGCAGGCCCTCGGTCTGCAGCAGATCGAGGTGCGCGAAATCGAGCTCGACGCGCCGTTCTATCTGGTCAGTGGACGGAAGGCCGCATCATGACGCGCACGGTTGCGGCGCCGGCGCGAAGGGCCCTTTGACGCCGCAAATCCGCGGCGAGTAGACTGCATTCCAGTGCTCGACGTCACCACATCCCCTCCGACGGCCGCCGCGGCCAGGCGCTTCGCCGCGGAGGAGTACGTCGAGCTCACGGTGCACTTCAAATGCAACCTGAAGTGCGAGCACTGCATGATCGAGGGCACCATGGATTGGCTCAAGCCGGAATCCATGGAGCAGTTCGAGCGCATTCTCGCGCTCAACGCCCGGCAGCGGCAGTGGAAGGGACTGATCCTCACCGGCTCCGAGGTGACCCTGCGCCGCGACCTGCCCGAGCTCGCGCGCATGGCGCGCGCGAGCGGGTTCGAGCACGTGCGCATCCAGACCCATGGCATGCGTCTGGCCGACGAGGCCTACTGCAGCGAGCTGGTCGAAGCCGGAATCGACGAGTACTTCGTGAGCGTCACGGCCGCCGACGCGGCGAGCCACGACGCGATCACCGCGGTGCCGGGCTCGTTCGAGCGGACCATCCGGGGGCTGGAGAACCTCGAGGCGTTCGACGGCGTCGTCTCGCTGACCAACACCGTCATCACGCGCAGCAGCTACCGCCAGCTCGCGGACGTGGTTGAGCGCCTGCGCCATCTGCGGGGCCTCGCGCAGATGCAATTCTGGAACTACTGGCCGATGCGCGAGACCGACGACAAGAATCTGATCGCGTCGCACCTGGAGGTGCTCCCGTTCCTGCGCCAGGCGATCGCCAAGGCGCGCGAATTCGGCCGGTCGGTCGAAGTCAAGAACTTCCCCGAGTGCCTGCTCGGCGAGGATCGCGACGCGCTCGACAACGACCAGCCCAAGCTCGTCATCGATCCCGAGTTCTGGCCGGAATTCATGCGCAACGGCTTTCACCAGTGCGTGCACCGCAGCTACTGCGGGGCGCGGCGCTGCCTGGGGCTGAATACGGCATACGTGAACAAATACGGCTGGCACGCCGACGTGCTGGTGCCCTTTGCGCAGGAGCGTTGAGTGGACACGGATAAGGATTCGTCGGCCGACGCTTTCAAGGTCGGGTTCGAAGCCGGGGACGTGGTGTTTGAGTTTGGCCGCGTCCGCGATCCGGCGGCGATGGCGGAGGACAGGGCGGTCGCCGTTTCGGACCGGATCGTCGTGCCGGTAGAGACCGCACGCCGCCTGCTCGTGTCGTTGAGCGATGCCGTGCGGCAGCACGAGGCGGAGCTGCGAGCTGCCGAGGCGAAGGCCCTGCCGCCCGGGGAGGCCGCGCTGGCTGCGCGCCCCGGACAGTCGGCGGCGCAGGCGCCGGCCGACGAAGCCGGTCGCAAGGCGGCGCTGCTGCTGCGGCTGGTCGGCGAGCTCGGGGTGCCGCACCAGTACGAGCGCTCGTTCCGCATCTCGGAAGCGGGGCTGCTCGCCAACCGTTTCCTTCTGACCCTCGACAAGCGCGACCTCCTGGGCGACGCGCGCTCGCGCGTGCTCGACATCTGCTCCCAGCTTGCAATGCCGCGCGCCCTGCGCGCCGTTGCGGAGGAGCGCTTCGAGATCGCGAACTCCCTGCATTTCGGGTTCGAGGGAGACGGCGGCAGCATCCTGTGCAAGCTCTATCTGGAGCGGCGCGTTTCGGGCGAAGAGGCGAGCCGCGCCCGCGAGCGCTCCGAGCCCGTCCTGCTCCACCTCGCGTTCAAGTGGGACCTCGCGAGCGAGGCGGCGGTCACGACGGAATACCTCTGGCATCCAGGCCTGAGCGCGCCGGAGATCGAGCAGCGGCTCGCGCAGCATGTCTACCGCGGCGCTCAGGACGCGTCGCTCGAGATCGTCAGGGCGGTGCTCGCGCTCGCGGCCGGCAAAGTGTCGGCGGAGCGCCTGCAATACCTGGAGGTGCAGGAGGAAGGCAACGGTCGGCGCTCGTTCGACCTCAACCTGTACAACGCCAAGGTGCAGCTGAAGGATCTGCAGCCGCTGCTGTACAGGATGCGGGACCTCTACGCGGTGCGCCCGGGCCAGTTCCAGGCCCTCTACGACCAGATCAAGACCAAGGCGTTCGGCCATCTCGCGGGCGGAGTGCACCGCAACGGCAGGGATTTCTTCAACCTCTACTACGGGGTGGTCGGAATTCCGCACTTCAACGAGCGTTTCCGGTAGCCGCGGTGAGGGCGATCGACCGCTTCGAATACGCGACCAGCGCCGACCCGTCGCTCAACTACTGCCTGTGGGAATACAGCGCGGCGCAGCCCGCCGACGACAAATTCCGCTCGCTCAACCTGCTGCTCCAGTCCTTCGATCACGCCGGTCTCGACCTGCGTGCCTGCGACATCGTGGAGGCGATCCGCGACGCGATCGGGCCGTTCCGCACCGTCTTCGGCGTGAAGCAGCTTCCGGCAAGGCTCGCCTGGGAGTTCTACTTCTACGACTACAGGAGGCGGCAGCGCGAGGTGTCGATCGCGAGGGTACTGGAGGCGATCCGCCCGTTCGTGCGCTGCGACCTGCGGGTCAGCGAGAGCCTGCCCTATTTCATGTTCTCGCTCGATCTCGATGCCGAGCTGGCGGCCGGCCGGCGCGACATGGACGTCTTGCACATGTATGTCGGCAATCCGGGCAGCACGGTGTCCTCGGGCGTCGCCTACGCGATGCGCGCGGCGAGCACCACGCTGGAGAACTTCTACTTCTTCTTCGACGCCGCGAGCCAGCTGGCCGAGGCGGCGAAGAAAATCTGCAACTCGGCGCACTTCGACGATACCTGGTTGCCGGTCGATGCGGTTCTGGTGCCGGAACTGCGCGAGTGCAAGACGATCTGCGTGGCCAACAAGCAGACGCACGACTGCGTGTACTTCTCGGGCGTGGACGTGCGCCAGCTGCTGTGGTTCCTCGAGCGCCTCGCGTATCCGCAGGCGATCGTCTCCTTCGTGCGCGACAACCTCTCCAACTTCGACCACCTGCTGTTCGACGTCGGCTTCGACTACCGCATGCAGGCGGGCGAGCTGACGGTTCTTAAAAGCGGCTACTACGGCGTGTTCTAGGCGCCGCCACTCGGCGGCATTCCGATAGGTAAAACGGCCTACCGCGTTCCGGAATGGCGCGGAACCCGGGCTGGCGCGTCCGAGGGCCATCGGACGGAAAGCAAACTCCCTTTGAATCAAGCGGCTTGCGGCGGTATTGCGTCAGGTATCTGAATCATTTAGAAATGTGTTGTCAGCAGATCCGGAGATATTGCTTGCGGATTGCTTTCAAAAGAATCAGAACCCAATCATACTTAACGTTAAATTCTTCACACGCAGCACATCGAGAAAATGCGATGACTGGACGTGTCGATCAATAAGAGCAACGAAAAAGAAAGCGAATGCGGCCCGATAACGCAAAGAACAGGGCTAAAGAAGGGGGCATCGCAGCATGAATGCAAGCAAGCTGAACTATCGTCAGGACACGTCAGTTTGGCTGGCGGCGCGCGATGCACGCATGTGCAGCTCCCGGGCCCAAGGCTACACGCAGCAGAGCCGGCCCATTTCCCGGCCCAATCCAGCTTCCCACTTTGATGCCGCGTTCGCCGCCCAGTCGGGCCGAAGCGGCCCGCTTTGCCCGCGCCCGCTGCATGCGGCGCGCCTCACCGCATCTGGGAGTCAGACATGAGAACAGCCGCATCCCGCTGGAGCCGCACGGTGTTGAAGCCCACTCTTCTCGGCAAGCTCCTGCGCGAGGCGTTTGCGCGCCTGAGCCGAAACGACCGAACACCCCGGGACACGCTACGACCGGCGCCCTCGGCGCTGCGGCGCAGTTTCATGCTCGAGCCGGTAGAGCCCCGGCTGCTGCTGTCGGCGGATCTGTCCTACGCAGCCCTCAGCGGCGCGCACGACTATACGGTGAAGGCGCAGGACAACGGCGGCGGAAGCTATTCCGTGAATCTTTTCGAAACCAGCAATTTGCTGAGCTCGATCGCGAGCAAAACGATCGGCATTGGCGGCGACGCGAGCGTCAGCATTGGTCGCGACGGCCTGGCGGACGTGAATGGCGACACCGTGCGCTTCGACCTCGATACGTTCCATCTTCTGGATGCGGCGCTGAGCGGCCATAGCCTCAGCATCGACGTCCAGGGAGGCAACGAGCGCCTCAGTACCGACCACGTCACCGTGGACGGCTCGACCGGGGCTGTCGGCTACAGCCTGCTGATCAAGAGCAGCTCCGAGATCACCACCAGCGCCACCGCCAACGTCACGGGCGACCTGACGCTGAAGTCGGAGCAGACCGCCTCCGACCTGCTCACCACCGGCCTGTGGGCCGACAGCAACACCGCAATCACCCTGACCGGTGCGCAGCTGACGGCGAGCGGCGCACTGAATCTGAATGCCCATTCCGACGTGACGGTCAGCACCGACGGCACCGGAATGTCAGCCATCAATGGCGCCGCCATCACCAGCTTTTCCGCCGCCATGATCGACATCGGCGGCGCCTCGGTGCTGCACGGAACGGACATCAACATCACATCGAACGTCGACGGTACGCTCACCGCGACTGCCGCCAATGCGACCGTCAAGCTGGTGGTGGTCGCCGGAAACGCGGACCCCGAGGTGCTGATACGCGGCGGGTCGTCGCTGACCGCGACCAACAGCATCACGGCGACGGCGAGTTCGAACGTGACGATCAACGCGTCAACCAAGCCGACAGTCAACAGCGACTCGTCGATCGACGCCGCCGTCGTCAGCACGACTTACGGCAGTGGCGCGACGCTGAGCGTATCCGGCTCGGCGCTGGTCAATGCGAGCGGGATCGCGACCCTGAGTGCGAGCAGCACGCTGGTCGCCAACACGACGGCCGATGCCAACGTGGCGAGCACCGCGGGCGCCGCGGTCGCGGTGGCCGTGATCAGCGGGGACACCACGGGCTCGGTGTCGGGCGCGACGGTCGACGGCAGCGCGGTCAGCATCGGCGCGACCTCCGAGCGGCACATCACGACGCTCGCCAAGTCCTCACCCGGCGGCTCGTCCGAGCACAGCGGGATGACCGAGAACGCGAGCGAGACGACGCTTACGGACAACAACGCTTCGACCAGCGACGGAAACCTCACGGTGGCGGGCGCGGTGGCGGTCGGCACCGACACTGGCACGACCTCCGCGTTCCTGCAGAACGCGACCATCGACGCCGCTACGGGCGCGGCGACGGTCTCGGCCTCGTCCGTCGACGTGGTCGCGACGACCGCCGACGGCGAGTTCACCGGCAGCACGGCGACCGGCGTCGGCGTCGCAGTGGCGATCAACGTCGCCGACCTAAGCACCCTGGCTTACGTCACCGGAACCACGGACGTCACCGCCGGTGCTCTCCAGGTCCAGGTGCTGGCTCCTGAGCAGACCAGCTTCAGCGCCGAGGCGACCTCGGGCGTCGGCAACGCGTCGAACGTCGGCTTCGCCGGTTCGCTCGCGGTCAACGTCGCGATCACCAGGCACCAGGCCTACATCGACGACAACGCCACGGTCACGCTGCACGGCAACCCGGACGTCACCATCGAAGCGCACGCGGACGTGAAGAACACCGCCAAGGCGGCGGCATCCGACGGCGGCGGCGACGCCGCCAAGGTTGGCATCGGGGCGTCGGTCGCGTTCAACTACGGCGAGGACACGACCGCCGCCTACTTCGGCAACAGCGTCGGCTTGAGCGGTGCGCACGATCTCACGCTCAGCGCAGGTTCCGTGCACGAGATGGCGACCGACGCGACCGGCGGCGGCAAGGGCGGTACCGCGGTCACGCCGGTGGTGGCGATATCGGTGGCCGACGACGACACCCACGCGACACTCGGCTCAGGCGGCGTGCTGACGATCGGCGGGAACTTCAACGCGACCTCGTCGCTCGCCAACAACGTTGCGACCACCGCCGCCGGCGACACGAAATCGGGCAAGACCGGCGTCGGCATTTCCATTGCGCTGACGATCGTGAACGACAGCTCGCTCGCCACCACCGGCCGCGACCTGCTGACCACGGGCGGTGCGGCGGCATTCGTCTCGAGCGCGATCTCGGGCAGCCAGTCGACCGCCAAAGCAAGCGTCGCCGGGGGCGAGGAGGACGACGACTCGGGCACGCAGAAGGTCGACAACAAGTCCAACAGCCAGAAGTCGTTCGCCGACAGCACGGCCAAGGACAAGAAGTCCACGGCCAAGGGCACGGAGGGCGCGAGCGCGCCGTCCTCGGACACTTCGAGCGGCTCGGTCAGCGTCGCCGGCGCGGTGGCGGTGAACATCGAGCAAGGGAGCTCGGAGGCCTACGTCGGCGACGGACGCCACGTCACCTCGACCGGTACGCTGAGCGTCAAGTCGTCGGCCAACGTCGACGGCACGGCGATGGCGGAAGGCAGCGCGGTCATCGGCGCGGTCGATTTCGCGCCGGGCGCGGTCAGCACTTCCGGACCCGACGCCAACACCATCAATCTGGGCACCTCGAGCGGCCTGCATACCGGCGACAAGGTGACGTACTTCCAGGGCACGACTGCCGTCGGCGGTTTGACCGACGACACCGATTACTACGTCAGGGACGAGGGTAGCGGCAAGTTCTCGCTGTACGACACCAAGGACCACGCGAACGCGGGTGGCTCCACCGGCCTGAAGACCCTGAGCTCCACCGGCAGCGGAACCCAGACGTTGCGCGGCGGCGGCCCGGGAGGCACCGGGGTCGGCGTCGCGGTGTCGGTGAACTATGCACAGGCGACCAACGTCGCCTACGTAGGGGCCGCGACGCTGAATGTCGGCGGCCTCGACATTGAGGCGACACAGGCGGAGCGCAGCCTCGCGTTCAATGCAGCCACCAAGGTGAGCGCCAGCGATAACACGATCGACGTCGGCCAGTCCGGACTGCGCACCGGCGACGCGGTGGTCTATCACCACAGCGGCGGAACGGTGGTCGGGGGGCTGACCAACGACGGGACGTACTACGTCAATGTCCAGGACGACGGCAAGCTCAAGCTCTACGACACGAAGGAGCACGCGCTCGAGGGCGGCGATACCGGGCTCAAGCATCTCACCGCGGGCAGCGGGTCGCAGTCGCTGGTGGACAAGACCGACAGCTTTGGCGCCTGGGCGACCTCGGGCGCGGGCGGCGGCAAAACCGGCGTGGCGGGATCGGTGGCGGTCAACATCGCGTTCACCGACAGCGAGGTCTACGCCGGCTACACCGACGAATCGAACGTCGTCCACGCGCCGGCAGTGACGATCACCGGTGGCGGCGACGTCACGCTGAAGGCCGATGCCGACGTGACCAATACGGCGAAGGCGCTGCCGACCGCCGGCGGCGGTCAGGGCAGCAAGGTCGGCGTGGGCATTTCGGTGGCCGTGAACTATGGCGAAAACACGACGTTTGCCGAAATCGGCGACGGCGCATCGATTACGGGCGCGCATGACCTGAGCCTGGACGCGTCGCTCGGTCAGGAGATGGAGACCGAGGCGAGGACCGGGGCGAAAGGCGCCACTGCAATCACTCCGGTGGTGGCGGTGGCCATCACCGCGAACGACGTCGATGCGACCATCGGCACCGGCAGTCAGCTCACGATCGGCGGCGACCTCGACGCGCAGGCCTCGCTCACCGACCAGCTCAGCACCACCGCCGAGGGCGACACCGAGTCGAGCGACACCGGCGTGGGCATCTCGGTCGCGGTTGCGGTGGTGAACGACCATGCGCTCGCGAGCATCGCGCGCACCCTGTCGGCGACGGGCTCGGCGAGCTTCGGCGCGAGCACGATCTCGCGCAGCGAGGCGATCGCGAAGGCGAGCGTGAAGGGCGGGCAGGAGGAGGACAACTCCGGCAACCATAGCGACAGCGACTCCAACAGCCAGACGGTCGACAACGCCACCAACAAGGAGACCAACGCCGCCGACGGCAAGGCGAAGGAAAACAACGCGAACGCCAAGGGTGCCCAGGGAGCCTCGAACGACAAGGGCTCTACGTCGGACGGCGGCGTGAGCGTGGCCGGCGCAGTCGCAGTCGCGATCGAGAACGCCTCCTCGAAGGCGTATATCGCGGACGGCGTGCACGTGACTTCCGGCGGCATTCTCAGCGTGACCTCGGCCGCGAACGCGGACGGGCACGCCATCGCCGACGGCTCGGCGTCGACCACCAGCGGTGGCACCGGAGTGGGCGTCGCAGTGTCGGTGAACGTCGCCAATGTGACCAACCAGGCCTACATCGGCAACGGCGCCGTGATCAGCGCGGGCGGCCTGAGCGTGCAGGCGACGATGGCCGAGCGCGAGATCGGTATGGGCGCGACGGCGATCCCGGTCGTCGACACGTCCAAGAAAACCCTCTTCGTGGGCCTCGACTCGGGTCTGAAGACCGGCGACAAGGTCACCTATCACCAGAACGGCGGCGGGTCGATCGGGCTGACCGACGGCAACGACTACTACGTCAACGTCCAGGCCGGCGGCAAGATCAAGCTCTACTCCACCAACGCGGACGACGCCAAGGCCGGCGGCTCAACCGGGCTGGTGACACTGACCAACGGCGGCTCCGGTACTCAGAAGTTCTCGCGCGGCCTGTTGCAGAGCGACATCAGCTTCAAGCCCGGCGACGACGTAACGCTGCTCGGCCTGGGCGGCGATACCGGTCTGCGCACCGGCGACGCGGTGAAATACGATGCGCACGGCGGCGCCGAGATCACGGGGCTGACCAGCGGCCATACCTATTACGTGATCGAGCTCGGCGAGGGCAAGTTCCAGCTCGCGGCCTCGGTCACCGACGCGCACGCCGGCAAGGCGATCGCCCTCTCCGGCACCGGCAACAGCAACCAGAAGCTGGTCGACCAGACCGACTCGTTCATCGCCGATGCCACCTCGGGCGCCGGCGGCGGCAAGATCGGCGTGGCCGGCTCGGTCGCCGTCAACGTCGTGACGAACGACACCGAAGCGGTAATCGGCCACGCCCCGGGGGCGGCGGGCACGGCTTCGGTGACGATCACCGGCAGCGGCAACGTGGCCGTGGAGGCCGCGAGCGACGAATCGAACGCAACGCGCGCGCTGCCGTCCGACGGCGGCGGCACGGGCTCGAACGTCGGGGTCGGCGCGTCGGTCGCGGTGAACGTGGTGAGCAACACCGTCAACGCGGAGATTTCGGACGGCACGACCTGGAGCGGCACGGCCGGTACGTTCTCGGTCACGGCGGACTCGGGCGATTCCGCCCTGACGCACGCTGAAAACGGCGCCTCCGGGGGCAGCGTCGCGGTGGGCGTGGGAGCGGCGGTCGCGGTGGTGCAGGATACGGTGACCGCCTACGCTGGCACGGGCGGCTCGGTGGCTGCAACGGGCGACGTCGCGATCACCGCTTCGCACATCGGCGAGTTCGACACCACCACCAGCGGCAAGGCCGCAGGCGACAACGTGGCGGTCGGCGCCTCGGTCTCGGTCGCGGTGGTCATCGAGAGCGTGCGCGCGGAAGCCGCGCGCGGCGTGTCCACCTCGGGCGGTACGCTGACAGTGTCGTCCAGCTCGTCCGTGTCGAGCGACGCGGAATCGGTGGCGACCGTCGGCGGCGAGGACAAGAACGACTCCAAGCAGAACAGCGGCGGCAAGACCGGCGCCGACGGCCAGGCCGACCACGAGGTGAACGGGAACGCCAACACCAACAAGGGCAGCACGACCTCGCTGCCGTCGGCGAAAGACAGCTCGGACAACGCGAACAGTTCGAGCAACTCGCAATCGGGCGAGAGCTCGAGCGGCGTCGGGATCGCGGCCGCGGTGTCGGTCAACGTCCTCAGTTCCGACAACAGCGCCAAAGTGACCCACGGCGCCGATCTCGGCGCGAGCGGCGCCATCACGGTCCACGCGCAATCGCAGGTCGACGCGACCGCCAAGGCGATCGCCTCCGCGGTGGCGCTCAACGACAGCAGCAAGATCGGCGCGGGCGTCGGCTTGAACGTCGTCGGCGGCACCAACAAGGCCATCGTGGAAAGCGGCTCCACGCTGACCGGCCACGGCATCACGATCGAGGCGCTTACGCCGTCCGGCAAGAGCGACGACTTCATCGCCTGGGGCGCGGCGGCGGCCGGCGGGACCGGCGACGCGAGCGTCGCGGGCTCGGTCGGGATCAACGTCATCACCCATTTCGAAACCGAAGCTTCCGCACGCAGCGGCTCGACCCTGCAGTCGAGCGGCGACCTGACGGTCACCGCGACTGCGGACATCAATCTGCAAACGCTCGCGGCCGCAGGCGCATTTTCCGACGGGACCTCGGTCGGCGCGGCGATCTCGATCGGGGTGCTGAACGCATCGAGCCTGGCCTACATCGCCGGCAACGCCGACGCGGCCGGGGCCCTGTCGCTGGACGCCGAGCTGCACCTGGACCCGAGCAAGATCGATCTGCCCGTGCTCTCGTCCAGCGACGATCCGTCGGCGACCTCGGTGGCGGTCGCCGGTGCGGCCGGCACCGGCAGCGCGGCGGTGGCGGGGTCGGTTATCGTCAACGATTTTCACCTGACCGCGAACGCCTATATCGGCGCCGGCAGCCAGATCAACCAGGGCGGGCTCTACACGCCGACCAGCGGTCAGACGATCTCGATCGAGGCGGTCAACGAGACCACGATCACCGGCATCGCCGGGGCGCTCGGGGTCACGACCGGCTCGGCGGGAATCGGGGCCAGCCTCGACCTCGAGATCATCACCAAGGACACCAAGGCCTACATCGGCCAGGGCGCCCAGGTCAGCGCGGGCGGCTCGGTCGGGTTGAGCGCGACGTCCTCCGAGACCATGCTTTCCGTGGTGGCCGTGCTGAGCGGCGGCGATTCCGCCGGCATCGCGGGTACCGCGTCGGTGCAGGTGATCGATACCGAAACTGACGCCTACCTCGCGGACGCACCGAGCGGTCCGAGGACGACGGTCGAGGCAGGCGGCGCGGTGACGCTTGCGGCGGGTAGTACCTTCAAGACCACTATGATCGCGGGTTCGGTGGGGGCGGCGGGCACGGCGGGGATCGGCGCCGCGAACGCCACGCTGGTGCACTCGGCGACGACGCTCGCCTATGTCGGCGACAACGGCGACGTCACGGCCGGCGACACGGGGCTGTCGATCGGCGCGACCGAAAGCGAAGACGTCCTGTCGATCTCGGCCGGCATCGCGATCGGCGGCACCGCCGGCATCGCGGGCTCCGCGGCGGTCAACGTGCTCGACGAGACGACCAGCGCCTACGTGGGGCGCGGCGCGAGCGTGACGGTGAACGGCGGCGACCTGAGCGTCCAGGCGAGCGACGCCACGTCGGTCATCTCGGTCGCCGGCTCGCTGGCCGGCGGCGGCAGCGCCGCGGTCGGCATCGGCGCCGACGTCGGGGTCTACACCAAGCACACCAACGCCTACATCGACTCCGGCGTCACCGCCGACGTCGACGGCGACATCCTGGTCGGCGCGAGTTCCGGCGAAAGCCTGATCTCGGTCGTCGCCGGCATCAGCGTCGGCAGCGCCGCGGTCGCGGTCGACGCCGGCGTGCACGTGTTCAACCTGCAGACGCGGGCCTACATCGGCGACGACCCGAGCGACGGCGTGGGCTCGGCCGGAGCCGGCGACGTGCACGCCAACGGCAGCGTGGCGCTGTCGGCAAACGACCTGACGGACATCAACGAGATAGTCGGCGTGCTGGCCGCGGGCTCGGTCGGCGTCGGCGCCGGGGCCGGCGTCAACGTGATGACCAAGGAGACCAAGGCCTTCATCGGCGAGGGTGCGCATGTCACGGGCGACGGCTACGGCTCCGGCCTTGCGGTGAATACCGGGCGGATCGACCCCGGGGTCGATGGCGGCGCATTGCCGTTCGACCCGAACAGCCCGAGCGGGCAGGGGATCGAAACCAACAACGGCAGCACGCTGACGAGCGCGGCGAGCGGCAATCGGGACTCGTTCCGCTCCGCAGGCAAGGTCAACTCGCCGGATCTGGGCTCCATGGACCTCACCGGCGACGGCAGCAGCAGCCCGATCACCGGCGCGGTCGCGCGCACCACGGACCTCGACAGCGCGCCGGGCTTCCACGGCGTCGCCGTGGCGGCGACCAACCGCGACGAGATCAGGACCTTCACCGTCAGCTTCGGCGCGGGCAGCGTAGGGGTGGGCATCTCGGCCGGGGTCGACGTCGTCAACGCGGACACCCAGGCCTACATCGGCGACAACGCGACCGTAAACGGCAGCACCGCGGGGGCGAGCGCCAACCAGTCGGTGCTGGTCGGCGCGGGAGACGACTTCTACCACCTGTCGGTGGGGGTCGGGGTCGGCGTCGGCGCGGTAGGCATCGCGCCGGCGGTCGGGGTCAACGTCATCGGCAACACGACCAAGGCGTGGATTGGCGAAAGCGCAACGGTCAACGCGCGCAACGACATCGCGCTCGAGGCGACCGGCAAAGAGAACGTCGTGATGGTCGGCATGGGCGTCGCCGCCGGCTCGGTCGGCGTCGGCGCGGTGGTCGACGTGCTGAGCATCGGCAATATCACCACGGCGAGCATCGGCGACAACGCCACCGTGTACGCGGGCGGCGACGTGTTCGTCTCCGCGACCGACGACACCAAGGTGCTCGAGCTCTCGGGCGCTCTCGCAGGCGGCTTCGTGGGCGTCGGCGGCGCGGTCGGCGTGATGCTGATCGGCAAGGACACCGCGGCGACGATCGGCCAGAACGCCCACGTCGACGCGCTGGGCGGCGGCACGGGCGTGTCCGAAGTGCTCGACGGCAGCATCACCGGCGGCACCAGCTTCGAGACCACCACCGCGCACGGCGTGATCGTGCAGGCGCAGTCGAGCGAGGACATCGTGCACATCTCGGCGGCGGGCGGGGTCGGCTTCGTCGGCGTCTCGGGTGCGGTCGCGGTGACCCTTATCAGCTCCGATACCAGCGCCGTGATCGATACCGGCGCGCAGATCAACCAGCTGCACCAAGTCAGCGCGAGCGGCAACCAGAGCGTGTACGTCAACGCCTCGAACGACGTCGCCATCCAGACCTACGTCATCGGCATCGCGGGCGGTTTCGTCGGCGTCACCGGCGCGGTCGACGTCGGCACTCTGAACAACAACATCGACGCCGAGGTCAAGAGCGGCGCGCACCTGGGCGCCAAGAACGACGTCGAGGTCAACGCGGTCGGCCTGAAGGACCTGACCGGCTACACGATCAGCGGCGCGGGCGGCTTCGTCGGCGCGGGCGCCTCGGTGAGCGTCTGGTCGGTCGGCACGACGCTGAACAAGACCTACAGCGACAACAGCGGCCACAGCGCCAACGGGGTGCACAACGACAACGGCGACCCGGACAGCAACGCCGCGCAGCAGTCGCAGACCGGGACCGGGATCGTCACCCAGGGCCTGGGCAATTTCGCCAGCGACGGCGGCAACGCCAACACCAGCGCCAACCGCGTCGATTCCGGCGCGCAATCGGCCAACGCCGGCATCAACGCCAACGCGCCGACGCAGTCGAGCATCTCCGCGCTCGAGAACAGCTCCCCGGTGCCTCCGGGCACCTCCGCCGTGATCCATTCCGGGGCGAGCGTCAACGCCGGCGACGACATCGGCGTGACGGCCAACGATTCGATCCACACCTCGCAATTCCTCGGCCAGGTGGCGGGCGGCGTGGTCGGGGCCGGCGCCGCGATCGACATTCTTTCCATCGCGGACAACGTCACCGCCGCGGACAACGGCAACAACGCGGCCGGCGGCGATATCAGCGTGCGCGCGATCCTCAACGAGGACGTGAACGTCACCGCGCTCGACCTGGCGGCCGGCTTCGTCGGCGTGGGCGCGGGGGTTGTGGTCATCAATGACACGAGCCTTACGCAGGCCAGCCTCGGCAACGTAAGCTCCGCGTACGACGTCAGCGTCAGCGCCGACGCGACGCGCAGCTTCGCGGAGTTCTCGGGGCAGGCCAGCATCGGCGCGGTCGGCGCGGGCGCGACCTTCACCCGGCTGAACGTCACCGGCGGCGCGAGCGCCACGGTCAACGCCAACGCGGTGATCGGCAATGGCTCGCCGGTGCATTCGCTGACGGTCTCGGCGAGCTCGCACATCAATGCGAACCTGCAGACCTACGCGATCAGCGCGGGCATCGGCGCGTTCAGCGCCAATTTCACCTTCATCGACATCGACCCCGCGATTACCGCCTCGATCGGGCACGGTGCGAACGTGCACGCAAGCGGCGCGGTCAACGTGACGGCGACCGGCGTGTTCGACGCCCAGGGCAGCACTTTCGGCGTGTCCGCCGGCGGCCTCGCGGTCGGCGTGTCGCTGACCGACGTATCCCTGCAGCCGACGGTCACCGCCGCGCTGGGCGACCCGAACGACTCCTCGATCGGAGGCGTGACGATCACCGCCGGCTCTCTCACTGTGAACGCGAGCACGCCCCTGTCGGGAAGCGGCTATTCGGCCCGCGCTTCGTCCACGGGGTCGGCCGGCGCGTTGATCGGGGTCACCAGCACTAACGCAGTCACCCACAACAACGGCCATGTGAAGAGCTACGTCGCCGACGGCGCCGCGCTGACCATCGCCGGGGCGACGGTCGTGACCGCCGTGAACACCAACCGCCAGAAGGCGAGCGCCGACAGCAACTCGTTCGGCCTCGTCGCGGCCGGAATCGCGAACGCGAAGGGGTACTCGGATACGGATACCGAGGCGTACTTCGGCTCGAATGTGACGATGAGCAACAGCGGCAGCCTCGCGATTACCGCGACGGGCCACGACGACAACTTCGCCTACACCAACGCCGGCTCGGGCGGCGCGATCGCCGGCTCCGCTGCCGTCGCGCATACCACGAGCGACAGCACCACCACGGCGCAGATCGGCGGCGGCTCGCACGTCACCCTGAACCAGGGCGCCGCCGCGTTGACCGTGGGCGCCGATCACACGGCGACCTTCAACGCCCAGATCACCACCTTCGCGGGGGGGCTGCTCGCCGGCGCCGGCGGCGACCTCAAGCACGACGTGACGTCGCACACCACCGCCGCGGTCGGCGACTCGGCCAACCTGAGCGCAGCGAGCATCACGATCACGGCGGCGAACCACGCCGACAAGCCGCAGCTCACCGGCGGCACGCCGGAGAACGTCAAGGGCACCACGGGCGGCCTGGCGAGCGCGGCCGGCGTGGACGACAAGACCACCATCAATTTCTACACGCTGGTGTCGATCGGCGACTCGGCCAGCCTCAGCGTCCCGGGGGTCGCGTCGAACAACCACGTATTCACGCTGGCGGCGCTCAACACCTTCAACGTTTACGACTCGATCGCGTTCACCACCGGCGGCGCCATCTCGGGAGCGGCGGCCTACGGCAGCATCATCGCCACGACCGACCAGGCGCACGTGACGATCGGCGCCAACGCCAATCTGTTCAGCTCGGGCGCGATGGACATCTGGGCGCGCGGCAACGGCATGCTCGACCAGGAAATCCAGACCGAGACCTACGGCGCCGGCACCGCAACGCTCGGCCAGCCGGAGGTGGACATCCGGCCCGACAACGAGGTGCACTTCAGCGTTGGCGCCCAGGTCAAGGCCTTCGGCGACCTCAACGTCTCGGCGGGAAGCGACACCAACTACAACGAAGACGTCTACAACCTGTTCGCGCGCTTCGACGGCTTCGCCGGCAGCCTGATCCCGATCAGCGACGTGCACGCGATCGGCTACCTGCTGCAGGACAACATCATCACGATCGACGGTGGCGCGCACCTCATGACGGCGCGCGACGCAAACCTGTTCAGCGCACGCTTCGGCGACAACCACGTGATCACGCAGGCCAAGGCCGAGAGCTGGGTCAGCGACGTGAGCGGCGCCATCCTGAAGGGCCTGGGCGGCGGCGCGCTGCTCGATTACGCCAACACCGACACGCTGTACCTCTCGCACGGCATCGTCACCAACAACGGCATCGTCGAGACCGGCATCAACCGGCACCAGTTCCTGACCCTCGGCAACAACCCGGCGACCCCGGGCGGCTGGGACCAGGGCACCGGCGTCGTGACCACCGTCTCGAAGAGCGACGGGGTCAGCTTCACCACCGGAATTCAGTCGCTGAGCAGCACGCTGGTCGACCAGATCAACCTCGACAAGCAGCTGCTGAACCAGTACGGCACCGGCAACCCGACGCTCAAGACCTACTACGAGAACGAGATCGCGGCCCTGATCCAGCAGGGCCTGGATCAGGGGCTGATCTACCAGGCCGACAACGGCGACGGCACCTACACGCTGATCCCGATCAACAAGTACGTGATGGCGGTCACGGTCGACCCGATCTACGCGGCAGCCGGGCGGATCTTCGTGCGCGGAGACGAGCTGGGCGGCGGCGGGCAATGGATCTCGCCGAGCGACGCGAGCGTGGTGATCACCAACAACACGCCGGCGTTCCTCAACATCATGGGAATCACGATCGCCGACGAAAACGGCGGGCTGTTCTTCAACGGCGACTCGTGGACCACGAACGCGCAGGTCAACGCCCAGAACGCGGTCAACGTGCAGGAGGACAACCAGCGCAACGCCGACGGCGGGACGCCGCTTGGATATTTCGCCCCCAGCACCGCGAGCTTCAGCGAGCCGCTGCCGAGTGCCGACAACAGCACGGCGCCGTTCGTCACGGTCGCGAACACGCTCGACGTCGGCTTCTACAACGGCGTGCACGGCACGCAGTACTCGTGGCCAGACATCACCATCGCCGGCATCGACGCGGGCGGCGTCGGGATCTCCAACCCGCAGGGCGACGTCACCATCGACAACCACCTCGGCGACGGCAACGTCAACGTCCTCGGCCCGATCGACGCCAAGAACCTGTCGATCGCCGCGGGCGGCGAGGTGTTCGTCAACACGCCGAACACCCCCTACGAGGTCGCCGGCAGCCCCGAGTCGATC
The DNA here is from genome assembly GCA_035535075.1 of Solirubrobacteraceae bacterium. Taxonomy (GTDB): domain Bacteria; phylum Actinomycetota; class Thermoleophilia; order Solirubrobacterales; family Solirubrobacteraceae; genus Palsa-513. The sequence goes on along the minus strand of DATLQS010000045.1, from coordinate 29,059 downwards.
TGGCGGCCGTACACCGTCGGGTCGTACAACCCCAACGACCTGGCGCAAACGGCGCCGGGCGTGGCGTCGGCTGCCGCGGATGTCGGCACGATCCTGGCGCAGATGCCGGACCCGAACAAGCCGAACCTGTCGGCGAACGTGATCGTCATCAACGCGAGCATCATCAACGTCAACGGCCGCATCCAGAGCGGCAAGGCGGACTTCTCGCTGACGCTCGACAGCTCGACCGTCGCCGAGATCAACGACATCCTGGCCAGCGGCGGCACCGCGCCGACCCAGCTCGTCAACGAGTCGAAGGGCGATTTCCGCGTGTACTTCGATCCCTCCCACCAGCGCATCGAGGTCGAGGACAAGCGCGTCTCGGGCGGCAAGATCGAGCTGACCGGCCAGATCGTCAACACCGGCAACGGCGAGATCGTGGTGCTGGGCGGCTACGGCAGCCTGACGGTCGACAACACCACCGGCTTCGACCTCGGGCTGCACAAGCTCGATGCGTCCAGCTCAGGACAGGGCACGCTGCTGATCCACGACACCGCGCGCGACAGCGGCGGACACGCCTACGTCACGCTCTACCAGCAGACCGAGGGCGGGCCGCTCAATGTCACGACCGACGACGGGATCAACCCCGCGAACGTGGTCAACGGCGCGGCGCTCGACGAGACCTATTCGCCGGTCAGCGACTGGCGCTATGGCTGGACCTACGGCGTCAGCGTGCTGACGCACCTGACCACGCGCATCGTCGACAGCAACTGGCTCGGCATCCTTCCGACCGGCACCGACATCACGCACTGGGACACGACAGAGGTGCAGGGAACGCCGACCCTCATCACGCCGGGAGGACCCTACTACTACCACGACGGCAGCCCTGCCGATAACAACTACGACTTCAACACGACGACGCTGACGACCTACACCAAGGACTACGAGCCGGTCACCCACACCGACACGACCTGGTACGGCGAGACGTCGATCACCGCCGATTTCGCGCGCGACGAGGGCCAGCAGTGGCTGTACACGCACGACATCTCGGCGCACCGCGACATCGGCATCCACTTCATCGGTCACGACCAGGGCACGATCACCGTCAATTCGGACGCCAGCGTGTACATCGAGGGGCCGATCCTGAACACGACCGGCACCACGTCGATCACCTCGTCGGAAGGCGACATCGTCGCCGCGGACGTCGGCTCGTCGGTCGGCGGCAACCGCATCGTGCTGTCGGCGTATGGGGACATCGGCGGCGCATTCGCGCCGCTGCAAGTCAAGGCGGGCGGCAGCCTCAACGCGGTGTCCGCCACGGGCGCGATCTACCTCTCGCAGGTCTCGGGCGACATGCGGATCGACACGGTCATGGCGCAGGCGCTGGGCAGCGTCACGCTCACCTCGCAGGGGGGCATCTATGTCGCGAGCGGCTACGAGGGCCTGGTCTCGGGCGGCGCGATCAACCTGACCGCGCAGACCGGCGTCGGCAACAGCGTCCTGCATCCGCTGGTGGTCGATTCGCCGAACCCGACCGATTTGCTTCAGGACAAGCTCACGGTGACGGCGCAGACCGACGTCTTCCTGCAGGAGAAGACCGGCGACCTGCGGGTGAACTACATTCACACCGGCGGCGACGCCTGGGTTGACGTGGTGCAGGGCAGCTTGATCGACGAGAATACCAATGCGCACGTCGACGAGCGCACGCTGCAGCAGCTGCGCGACGGCGTGTGGAAGAGCCTCGGGCTCACCGGCAGCGACTACGACCAGAAGCTGGCCGACACGATCGCGACCTACGTCTCGGCCAAGGAGCAGGACTACCAGACCTACTGGCAGTTCCGCAACATGCAGGCTGATCCGTCGGTCTACGACCCGAACTTCCAGGTGGGACTGACGCAGGCCGAGCTCGACTACTACCAGGGCGTGCTCGGCTACGACTCGGGCGCGATCCAGGCGCTCGTCAACACCCGCACCGCGGAGTACCACGTGCTGCAGGGCCGCTGGGGCGCCGGCGGCAGCTATGCCACGGTCAACGACCAGGATCCGAGCAACCCGGACCAGGGAACGTACGACGGCGACGTCTACCAGGCGAACTTCGTCTATTTCGCGACCGCCGGCGAGAAGGCCACGCTGCAGTCGACGATGAAGAAGTGGACCGAGAGCGAGCTGCTGAACGCCTTCGGCGCGGGGCTTATCAAGGACGTCACCGACACCGTTCCGGTGATCAAGGACCCGAACATCCAGGCCAGCAACGTCACCCTGGTCACGCACGACGGCGTCGGCCAGCCCGGCGGCAGCCGTCTGATCGACCTGTCGGTGCCGTTCAGCGCGGACGACCGCGTCGCATTGTCGGCCGCGGAACGGCTCGACGTGCAGTACCTGAGCGCAGCGCCGGTGACCGCGACGGTGAATTTCAGCGGCGACACGATCTCGCGCACCGACGGCGGCGACTGGGGCAGCCTGTCGGTCGGCACCTACATCACCATCGAAGGGGCCAGCGGGCAGCATACGCAGAACGAGACGGTCTCGAACGTCTTCTACAAGATCACCGCGGTCTCCCTCGACCACAAGGTGCTGAGCGTCGACACCGGGCTGATCGGCGAGTCGGGAAAGTCCGTGAGCGTTGCGCCGGTGGTGCTCGACCCCGTGTTCCAGGCCGTGGCCGCGCCGGAATCGGTCGCGGTGCATTTCGTCGCCAACGATTTCGACGTGAACACGCAGAGCCCCACGCCGGGCCAGATCGTGCGCGACGACGGCGGCAGCTGGACCGGCGACGGGTTCCAGGTCGGCGACCTGGTGCGGCTGACCGGCTCGCTCGGCAACACGACCACCGGCGGCCTCGCCTACAAGGTCACCGACGTCACCGACTCCACGCTCACGCTCTCGCAGAGCGACGTGATCCAGGTCGAAGGCAGCGCCTCGAGCCCGGTCACCGTCGACATCACGCGCGGTGCGCCGGTGACGAACGTCGCGTACATCAAAGTCGGGCAGATCAACGCGTTCAAGGTCAACGCCACCGGCACGATCGACATCACGGCCGGCAAGAACGTGTTCCTCAACTCCGACCTGACGATTCGCATCGACCAGGTCACGGCCGGCGACACGCTGGTCGGCGACAACATACGCATCAAGGGCAAGGAGAGCATCGTCGACGCGGCCGGCGGGAGCACGGTCAACATCCGCGGCAGCGACCTGGTGCTCGAGGCCGCCAACGGCTCGATCGGCCAGAAGGACAGCGGCACCGACAGCCCGCTCAAGATCGACTCGGTCGGCGGCGGCACGCTCACCGCGCGCGCCGCGGAGGTCGTGAACATATACGAAGCCCTAGGCGCGGGTCCGGGCGACATGAACATCGAGTCGGTGTACTCCGCCGGCAGCGACGCCTACCTCACGGCCTACGGCTCGATCTTCGACGCGCTCAACAACGAGTTCACCAAGGTCCGGGCGCACGACATCATCCTCAGCGCGCAGAACGGCGCGATCGGCAACCTCATCCTCGGGGTGCCGAACTACCTCGACATCGATGCCTCCGGCACCGTGGATGCGACCGCCTACGGCAGCATCTGGCTCGACCAGACGACGCTCGACATGCACGTGCAGCAAATCCTGTCGCAGCACGGCAACGTGGATCTGAAGGCAGCGTCGTCGATTCTCGACCAGGCGGGCGACGTCACCGACATCTTCGGCAACGACATCGTCCTGACCGCGGTGGTAGGCGGGATCGGCTCGCACGCCAACGCCCTCGACATCTACAGCCACTATTCGGGCGCCGGCACGCTGACCGCGACAGCCGTGGGCGACCTGCTGGACATCGTCATCATCCAGAAGGACGACATCCCCGGGCCGCACACCAACGACCTGTACCTCGACACGATCACCACCGGCGCGGACACGGTTGCCTTCATCACGGCGCCGATCGGCAGCATCCTCAACGGCAACCCGGGCGGTCAGAACGTGCTGGGCGGCAACACCTTCCTGTCCGCGCGCAACGACATCGGCGAGGAGAGCAACCGCATCGCCACCCAGGTGGGCAACATCGAGGCGCAGTCCAGCACCGGCAGCACTTGGATCGACAACGAGGGCGACCTCTCGCTCGGCGGCTCGTTCACGACCAACCCGCAGGGCATCTTCGCCGGCGGCAGTGCGACCATCACCGCCTCGAGCCCGATCACGGTGAAGAAGAGCGCGCTGGTCGGCGGCACCATCAAGTTCATCGCCACGGACGACAGTCCGAACGACAATCTGGTGGTGGAGGCGGTCGACCTGAACGGGGATCCGCTCTACCTCAAGGCGGCGGGCGACATCCAGCTCCTCGCCGGTGACAATCTGACGGTCATGCACGGCGCGTTGCTGCAGGCCGGCGGAATGATCCTGCTGAAGGGCGACGTCCACAGCGACACCTCCGGCAACACGCTGCCCGGCGACACCGACCCGGGCGCGGGCAGCACGATCACGGTCGCCGGCACGCTGATGGCGCCGACGATCGAGATCGACGGCGGGCCGGACGCCGACGTCATCCAGACGACTACCGCCACGCTGGTCACGGGCTTTCCGTGGACCGGGGGCGACTGGCCGTTCGCGCCGGTCGGCGTGGCATTCCCGGCGAGCCCGTCGAGCGCCTCGCAGATCGTCGTCAACGGCAACGGCGCCGACGACCAGATCATGCTCTGGGGCGATGTCAGCACCCGGGAAACCGACATCAACGGCGGCGATGGCAACGACTTCATCGCGCTCAACCCGGACAACGCGAACGGCTATGCGCTGGCGATCAGCGGGCGCGTCGTCGTCAAGGGCGGTGAAGGGGAGGACCAGCTCGTCGTCAACGAGCTCAATACGCTCGATCTCGCGCACAAGTACATCGCCGGCGCGAGCGGACCGGCGAGCATCGTCACGGGCCACGAGGCGGCACCGCTGCGCGACAGCGTGAACCTCGACGGCGAGGGCGGGCCGGACCACTACACGGTCAACACCACGGGCTCGACGGACTACATCGTCAACGTGCACGACACCGGCGCTGCGGGGGACGGCTCCGACACGCTCACCATCAACGGCACTGCCGCCTCGGACACCTTCCTACTGCGCAAGAGCTTCGTTGCGCGCCTGCAGGACTCCGGCGACCAGTACGAGCGCGTCAATTACGACGACACGGTCAACGTCCTCGAGGTGAACGGCCTCGCCGGCGACGACCACTTCTACCTGGACGACAACAGCGCGATCACGACGCTGGACGGCGGATCGGGCGAGGACACGTTCCAGTTCGGCCAGATGTTCGGCGCCGCACGCACCTCTCCCGACCGGGTGGCGCTCGGCGACGAGATCGAGACCGTCGAAACCACCGTCGGCTTCCTGAGCCGCGGCGTCAGCTATTCGACGACCGCCTACGGCGGCGACGACAACGATACGTTCACGGTCTACAGCAACAAGGCGCCGCTCAAGCTCTTCGGCGAGGACGGCAACGACGAGTTCGTCGTGCGCGCGTTCCTCATCAAGACCACCGACACGCTGGCGACGAGCGACACGCTGGTGAACGGCGGGCTGGGCGACGACCATGTCGAGTACAACATCAACGCGCCAGTGAGCATCGACGGCGGCGCGGGCGTCGACACGGTGGTGGTGATCGGCACCGAGGCCGACGACAGCTTCGTCGTCACCAAGGACGGAGTGCAGGGCGCCGGGCTGAACGTCAGCTTCAGCAACGTCGAGAAGCTCGAAGTCGACGGCATGGAGGGCAACGACCACTTCTACGTGCTCAGCACCAGCCCCGACCTCGTCACCACGCTGATCGGCGGGCTGGGAAGCGACACGTTCGACGTCGGCGGCGACGTCATGACGCCGATCATCGCCAAGTCGGTCGAGGGCCACAGCGGGTTCATCAACCACAGCCTGGTGAGTACCGATCCCGCCTACAACGGCATTTTCGCCGAGGGCGTTCAGCTCAACGTCGCCGACCAGCAGAGCGGCGCGGTCGTCGTGACTCAAAGCGGCGGCAGCACGACCGTCGTCGAGGACGGCAGCGGCGCAAGCAGCGTCGATACCTATTCGCTACGCCTGGCGATTGCGCCGGCGCAGGCGGACACCATCGCCTTCCTTACGGTGGCGGCGGTGCTCGATCCTTCCAAGTACGCGGCCCTGGGCGGCAAGTCGGTCGAAGTATCGACCGACGGCGTTCACTACTCGCAGTCTCTCGTGCTGACGTTCGACGCCGCGGCGGGCGCGGGCAGCGCCACGGAGTGGGCCCGCACGCAGACGATCTACGTGCGCGCCGACCACGACGACGTCGCCGAGGGTGCTCAGACGATCATCGTCAGCCACTCGATCCAGAGCAGCGATCCCCAGCTGAACGGAATCAACATCTCCAACGTCGAGGTGAAGACCATCGACGACGACAAGCCGGAGCTGCTCATCGAGCAGAGCGACAACGGCACGCGCGTGGTGGAGGGCGGGGCGAGCGACTCCTACACGGTCGCGCTCACCAAGGCGCCCGATGCCGGCGAGACGGTATACATCAAGCTGAACGGCGATCCGAGCCAGGTCACTCTCTCGGCGGGCGATCCGCTGCAGGCGAGCCGGTTCGACGCTTCCACCGGCACGATCAGCTTCGACGCTTCGAACTGGAGCGATCCGTTCGTGGTGAGCGTCATTGCGGTGGACGACGGCGTGATCGAAAACCCGGTGCAGAGCAACGTCTTCCACCAGGTGACGAGCTCGAGCGCGAGCGGCGTCTACAGCCATGTGCTCGACCAGGCGGAAGTGAAAGTCGACGTCCGCGACAACGACGCGGGCGGCCTGCTGGTGGTCCAGAGCAACGGCTCGACGCTGGTGTCCGACGGCAATCCCGACACGTACACGATCCAGCTCACCAAGGCGCCCACCGCGCCGGTGACGGTGAGCATCCTGACCGACGGCAAGACCCTCGCCGACGCGGATCCGTCCGGCCTGCTGCCCGGGCGATTCGCGCTCGCGTCCGACGGCACGCCGACGGTGACTTTCGATCAGACCAACTGGAGCGTTCCATTCACGGTGCGCGTTTCGGTCAACCCCGATGCCAGCCTCGACGAGGGAACCCAGCCGGTCCAGTCATTCCCGGCGCAGCCGCACACGACCTCCCTCGTGCAGGGTCCGCTCATCATCGAGGGCAGCTCGATTCCGGCCAAGGACCGCAGCATCAAGCCAGCGCTGATGCTGCCGACCGAGACCGACGTGGCGCTGCCCGTGCTGAGCGTGAGCGTCGACGAAAGCGTGCAGACCGACACCCTGAACGTCTTCAACGACGGCAGCGTCGCGAACGACGTCGGCAGGCTCGGCAATGCCGCGCACGCCGACGGGCTTGCGGCCGAGTACGAAGTCGGAGTGGGCGACATCACCCTTGGCGAGTTCGGCAACGTCTCGGGCCTCGGCATGGGAAGCAATCTGTCCCTCAATTTCGGCACGCCGCTGAACCCGGACTACCGGACGTTCGACGGCGGCGTCACCTACCACGGCGTCGAAGTCGTGGACGTGATGCTCGGATCGGGCAACGACGTGTTCAGCGTCGACAACACGATCGCGGACTCGATCACCGCGGTGCAGGGCGGCGGCGGCGACGATCACATCGTGGTCGACGGCGGCGGTGGCCCGGCCGCGCCGCTGGTCGTCTTCGGCGACACCAGCCAGGACGGCTCGTTCTACGATTCGACCACGCTCGATCTGACCGGTCATGCGCGCGCCTTCGCCCAATCGGGCAACGACTTCATCGATGCCAGCGCGGCGACGCAATCGGTGGCGATCTACGGCGGCGCCGGCGACGACACGATCTACGGCGGCGCGGCCGGCGATCACCTCGCCGGTGGCTCGGGCAACGACACGATCCGCGGCAACGGCGGCGACGACCACATCTACGGCGACGACGGCTTCAACGTCGACCTGTCGACGCGGCTGAGCCTGTCCACGCAGATCCTCACTGTCGTCAACGCGCCGGAGGGGACCGATTACGCGGCTACGCACGACGCGCTCGCGGTGGGCAACGACACGATATTTGGCGGCGATGGCAGCGACATCGTCATCGGCGACCACGGGATCATCAGCCAGGTTCCCGGCACCAACCGCATCCTCACCACCGGATCGGTCACGCGGGCCGAGACGGTATTCCCGGCCGCCGGCGGCGATGACTTCCTGAATGGCGATGCCGGCAGCGACGTCCTGCTCGGCGGCTTCGGCGCGGACATCATCCGCGGCGGCGACGACAACGACCTCGCCCTGGGCGACAACGGCTACGCGCTGTTCTCAGTCGGTGCCGTGGCGCCAGCCGGCACCGTCACGTTCGCGACCACGACCAGCGACAACGTCGGTAGCGACGACGTGATCTACGGCGACGGCGGCGACGACGTGCTGACCGGCGGCGCGGGCAACGACGCCATCGACGGAGGAATGGGCAAGGACCTGATCTTCGGCGACAACGTCCAGCTGGACCGCACGACCACGTACGGGAGTATGACCAACCCGCGCTTCCGCGCGCTGACCGGTACGCAGATCTACGGCACCGACATCGCGACGGCCGGCCAGGTCCTGGTGAACGGCACCTGGCAGCAGGACCCGAATGGTCCGGCGTCGTGGTCCGATTTCCGCATCACGCAGCTCGACGTGGCCGCCAACACCGCGGCCGGCTACTTCGGCAACGACTACATCGCGGGCGGCGGAGGCGACGACCAGGTATTCGGCCAGCTCGGCAACGACGTGGTCCAGGGCGACGGCTCGATCGACGTCTCGCTGACCGGTGCACAGCGGGTGTACGCCTACCGCGACGCGTCGAATGCGCTGCAGATCAACTCCTCGTTCGACGCGGCCACCGACGGCAGCGACTACATCGAAGGCGGCGGCGGCAACGACACGATCTTCGGCAATCAGGGCCAGGACGACATCATCGGCGGAAGCTCGAGCCTGTTCAGCCTCGCGACGCCGTCCGTGCGTCCGGATGGCTCGGACATGATCTTCGGCGGTTCCGGCACCGCGATCGGCATCAACGACGCGGGCGACACGTCGAGCCAGGGCCATGCCAAGGATTCCGACATGATCCTGGGCGACAACGGCAACATCTTCCGCATCGTCGGCACCGGCGGCACAGGAGGCGGGCACTATCTGAGCTTCAACTACGACAACTACGACCCGACGGCGAAGATCGTCGTGCGCGCGGCGCAGATGCTTGACTACACGCCGGGCGGCGCGGACTACGACGCGACGGGGGCTGCGACCGACATCGGCGCCGCCGACGAGATCCACGGCGAAGCCGGCGACGACTTCATCTTCGGCACGGTCGGCAACGACGTCATCTACGGCGACGGACAGAACGACTCGATCGTGGGCGGCTACGGTGCGGACTGGATCTCGGGCGGCGCCGGCGACGACGGCATCCTGGGCGACGACGGGCTGATCTTCGCGAGCCGCAACAGCACGGCGTACGGCGAGCCCCTGTACGGCATCGCGGCGATCCCGGCCTCGGCGATCAACCAGCTGATCAGCAATCCGAACGACGCACTGGTGGCGACGATCAACGTCGACGGCATGCTGACCTACACGGCGGACCTGACGCCGGACAACCTCGATCCGAACCACGCGGCGCCGAACGTGCTGTTCCGTCCGCTGCATGCGAACGACATCATCTACGGCGGCCTGGGCAACGACTCGATCCACGGCGGCGCGGGCGACGATGCGATCTCGGGCGCCGAGGCGCTCGCGGTGTCGTACGTCACCAACTACGACGCGAACGGCAATCTGATCGGCACGATCGCCGAGAGCGATTTCAACCATCCGTACAACCCGGGCAACCCGCTCGGCTACAACCCGGCGAGCACCAAGTTCGCGCTCTACGACGCCGCCGATCCGCTGCGCAAGATCCTGCTCACGCCGACCGGCACGCTGTCGAAGACAGGAGCCGGATTCGACTGGATCCTCAACTTCGACGCGACGCAGGGGCCGCTCGACGCACATTGGGCAGCGGGCACTGCGTATGCGGCCGTGCCGACCGACGGCGACGACCGGATCTTCGCCGATCTCGGCAACGACTGGGCGGTGGGCGGCACCGGTCGCGACCAGATGTTCGGCGGTTGGGGCGATGACCTGCTCAACGCCGACGACAAGCTCGACACGGCCGGCGGGCTGAACAACAGCCCCGACACCAATCCGTCCTACGAGGATCTCGCCTACGGCGGGGCGGGCCGCGACGTGCTGATCGCCAACACCGGCGGCGACCGGCTGGTCGACTGGGTGGGCGAATTCAACAGCTTCCTGGTGCCGTTCTCGCCCTTCGGTGCGGAATCGGTCAACCGCGCGCCGCAGCCGCAGACGAAGGCTTTCCTGCTGCAGCTCTCGAAGAGCGACGGCGCCGACCAGACCCTGGCCGCGCAGCACGGCGGCGATGGCGCGCGCAACGGCGAGCCCTTCGGCGAGCTCGGCATGGTGGTGCAGGGCGACTCTGCCTGGAAGGACCAGACCGGCGGGCCGCGCGATCCGCAGGCGGGCAACTCGCACGGTGCGCGCGACGTGCGCGTGTCGGCGGGAACGCTGCCGATCTGGCAGTTCGCCGCCGGGCCGGCGCCGACCGACGGCGCGGGCGTACCGCTGCTCACCGACAACGAGCTCGCGCCGATCGTCGCAGAGGCGAAGCTGCTGTGGACGCAGGCGCTCGGCTCGGGCGATGCGCATCTGGCGGCGCTCGGCTCGATCAACGTCGAGGTGGGCAACCTGCCCGATGACGCGCTAGGCGAGACGACGGGCGACACCATCCTCATCGACGCCAACGCGGCGGAGTGGGGCTGGTTCGTCGATTCCACGCCGCAGGGCAACAGCGAGTACGCGCTGCCCCTGGGAGGCGGCGCGCTCGGCGCGGCGCCGGGCAGCCCCGCTTACGGGCGCATGGACCTGCTCTCGACGGTGCTGCACGAGATGGGCAACGCAATGGGCTTCCCGGAGGATCATGGTCTGGACGTGACCGGCCAGGTGCTGCAGGCGGGCGTGCGAACGCTGCCCGTGCCCGACCTGGGCGTATTGGCGGCGGGAACACGGAGCGGCGACACCGTGCAGCCGGGTCTGGTGGCCCGGACGCCGTTCTACGGCGACTCGCTGATCACGCCGCTGGAATGGAGGGCGGGCGGCTCGTCGCATTCGGCTGGCGCGGACGACAATGTCCCGGCGATCGACTGGAGCGGTTCCTTCTTCGATGCGTCAGAGCGGCGCAAGCAGCTCGCAGCGGAGAATGCGGCGTCCGGTTGGCTGGGGGATTTTCTGAACCACGTCAACCACACGCAGGCGCAGCGCAATCCGAACGTCGGCATCCGGGTGCAGGTCGACGCGAGCAGCGAGATCGCGCCCGCATTAGGCAGGTTCTGACCGGGCGCGGTATATTGCAGGGAAATAGGAGAGCATACGGCGATGGCCACGCAGTTACTGATCTACGAAACGGCAGTACCCGTCTCGAGCGGCAGGCACGGGGACTGCTCGGTGGAGGCCGGGCGCGATTACGCATTTGCGCGCAACGTGAACTCGGTGCCGTTGATGGCGGTGGAGTTTCCGCGGGCGGCGGTTGAGTACGCCATCGTTTTTGCCGGCGCCGAAGGGGCGCTGATGCCGGCGGTGATCCTGGGGGTGCGCGGCAACGAGAACCTGTACCTGTCGGCGGAGGGGGCGTGGCAGGCGAAATACGTTCCGGCGTTCGTCCGGCGCTACCCGTTCGTGTTTTCGACGGCCGACGACGGCAAGACGTTCATGCTGTGCGTGGACGAGGCCTTTCCGGGGTTCAACCGGGAAGGGCGCGGCCAGCGCCTGTTCGGCACGGACGCCAAGCCCACGCCGTACGTCGACAACGTGCTGAAGTTCCTGCAGGAGTACCAGGCCCAGTTTCTTCGCACCCAGGCCTTCTGCAGGAAGGTGAAGGAGCTCGACCTGCTCGAGCCCATGCAGGCGCAGGTATCGATGGCAAGCGGGGAGCGGCTCTCGCTGGGCGGCTTCTGGGCGGTGAACCGCGGCAAGCTCAAGGCGCTGGCGGGGGACAAGCTGGCGGAGCTGGCGAAGTCGGATGAGTTGGAGCTGCTGTACCTGCACTTGCATTCGATGCGCAACTTCGACGGCCTGCGGGAGCGCCTGGCGGCTGCCCCCGGGAGCAAGCCCGAGGCGGCGGCGCCGGCCAGGGCGGATGAGCCGGAGCGGCCCCGAGCAGGCGGCAAGGGCGCCAAGCGCGCCGCGGCGGATTGAAGGCCGCGGCATCGCGCGCCCCTGCCGAAATTTGCGTGCGCCGGCGCGTCGTTCCGGCGGGCGGTAGCCTAAAATCCGGCCTCGCAGGCATACTTCGCGCGAGCGCTTGAACGACGAGCCCCATGGCAGGCCCTGCGCCGATCTATTCCCTGGTAGCCGAGGACCACGCGCGCGCCGAAGCGGCCGCCTGGGCGCGCTTTTCCTCGGCCCGCGACGCCGCCGAGTTCTGCACCAGCTGGCTGGCGATCCTTTGCACGCAGATCGAGCGCGTGGCGGGGGCGCTGCTGCTGCTCGGCCCGGATGCCCAGGGCGCCTACACCGCGGCGGCGGTGTGGCCGGATCCGGCGCGCAACATGCAGTACCTCAGCGCGGCGGCCGAGCGCGCCCTCAAGGAGCGGCGCGGGATCGTCGTCGGGCCGGACGGCGTCTCCGCGCCGGGGCGCGATCAGCCGGCCCAGGTCGGCTATCCGATCGAGGTCTCCGGCGTGCTGCACGGCGCGGTCGTGCTCGACCTCGCGCCCGGGCCCGAGCAGGCGCTGCAGCGCGCCCTGCGGCTGCTGCACTGGGCGAGCGCGTGGCTGGTCGACCAGTTCCGGCAGCAGGAGCTGAAGGAGAGCGACACACGCCTCGCCCGCCTCGGCCTCGCCAGCGATCTCGTGGCCACGGCGGTGCAGGAGCGCCGCTTCGCTTCCTCCGCCCTGTCGGTCGCCAACGAGCTGGCGGGGCGGCTGCGGTGCGACCGCGTGAGCATCGGCTTCGAGCGCTCGGGAAGCATCGAGGTGCTGGCGATCTCGCACACCGCGAGCTTCGATCCGAAGACCAACCTGGTGCGGCTCATCGGCGAGGCCATGGACGAGGCGCTCGATCTGGACGGCGCGATCGTGTATCCCGGGCGCGACGAGGACGAGCTCGGGGCGATCGCGCATGGCGAGCTGGCGCGCGAGTTCAAGGACGTCGCGGCGTGCTCGGTGCCGTTGCTGCAGGAGGGGCACGCGATCGGGGTGCTGACCCTGGAGCGCACCCACGGCGAGCCGTTCGATGCCGAGGAGCTCGAGCTGTCCAGGACCGCGGGCCTGCTGCTCGGGCCGATCCTCGCGCTGAAGCGCGAAAACGAGCGCGGCGAATGGCAGCGGCTGCGCGAAGCCGCGGGTGCCGGCGCGCAGGCCCTGTTCGGCCCGCGGCACCCCGGCGTCAAGCTGCTCGCGCTGCTGGCCGCGGCCGTGCTGCTCCTGTTCAGCGTGGTGAGCGGGGATTACCGGGTTTCGGCCAAGACGGTGATCGAGGGGTCGGTGCAGCGTGCCGCGGTGGCGCCGTTCGACGGCTACATCGCGCAAAGCATGGTGCGCGCCGGCGACACCGTCAAGAAGGGCCAGGTGCTGTGCCGCCTGGACGACAGGGATCTGAGGCTCGAGCAGACCCGGCTCGAGTCCGAGCGCGAGCAGCTGCTGCGCAAGCACCGCCAGGCCCTCGCCGCGCAGGACCGGGCCACGATGGCGGTGATCGCGGCGCAGATCGAGCAGGCCGAAGCGCAGCTCGCGCTGATCCGCGACAGACTCGAGCGGGCGACGCTGGTGGCGCCGTTCGACGGGGTGGTGGTTTCGGGAGATCTCAGCCAGCTGCTGGGTACGCCGGTCGAGCAGGGCAAGGTGCTGTTTCAGATCGCGCCGCTGAACGCCTACCGGGTGATCCTCGAGGTCGACGAGCGCGACGTCGCCGACGTGCGGGTCGGCCAGGCGGGCGAGCTCGCCCTGTCGGGCATCCCGAGCCACCTCATGCACTTCGCCGTCAAGCAGATCACGCCGGTCTCGACCGCGAAGGACGGCCGCAATTACTTCCGCGTCGAGGCGCAGCTGGACAGTCCGTCCAGGCGGCTGCGCCCCGGCATGGAAGGGGTGGGCAAGATCGATATCGGGCCGCGCAAGCTGATCTGGATCTGGACCCACAGCCTGGTCGACTGGCTGCGCCTGTGGGCCTGGAAGTGGCTGTGAGGCCGGCGTAGGGCCCGCCGATGGCGGAATCGCTGCTGAGTGATTCGTGGTACCGCGTGGCCGGGCTCAAGCCGCGGCTGCGCTCGCACGCGCGCATGTACCGGCACCGCTACCGCGGCGAGCTGTGGTACCTGCTGCAGGACCCGGCCTCGGGTCGCGTGCACCGCTTCACGCCGGGGGCGCGCCTGATCATCGCAGCGATGGACGGGCGGCGCAGCGTCGGGCAGCTCTGGGAGCTGGCCAACCGGCGGCTGGGGGAGGCCGCGCCGACCCAGGACGAGCTGATCGGGCTGCTGGGACAGCTGCACGCGGCCGACCTGCTGCAAAGCGACGTCACGCCCGATGTCGCCGAGCTGTTCGAGCGCGGCGAGCGCGAGGGCAAGGCGCGGGCGCGCCGCTCGTACGCGAACCCGATGGCCTTGCGCATCCCGCTGTGGGACCCGGAGGCGTGGCTGAACCGCGCGCGCCGGCCGATCGAGCTGATCTGGAGCCGCTGGGGGGCGCTGCTGTGGCTGCTGGTGGTGCTGCCGGCGGTCGCTCTCGTGCCGCTGCACTGGCCGGAGCTGACGAACGATTTCTCCGACCGCGTGCTGGCGCTGAACAACCTGCTGGTGCTGTACCTGGTGTTTCCCATAATCAAGGCGTTCCACGAGCTGGGTCACGCCACGGCGACCAAGGCGGGCGGCGGCGAGGTGCACGACATGGGGGTCATCCTGCTGGTGCTGCTGCCGGTGCCCTACGTGGAGGCCTCCGCCGCGACGACGTTCCGTTCCAAGTACCGGCGCGCGATGGTCGGCGCGGCGGGCATGGGGGTGGAGCTGTTCCTGGCCGCGCTCGCCTTCTATCTGTGGCTGATGATCGAGCCCGGAACGGCACGCGCGGTGCTGTTCAACGTGATGCTGATCGCGAGCGTCTCGACGCTCGTGTTCAACGGCAACCCGCTGCTGCGCTACGACGCCTATTACATCCTGGCGGACCTGATCGAGATGCCCAACCTGGCGCTGCGCTCGCTGCGCTACTGGGGCTATCTGCTCGAGCGCTACCTGCTCGGGGTGGACGACGCCGAGCCGCCGCAGGCCTCGCGCTCGGAGAAGGCCTGGTTCGTGGTCTACGGAATCGCGTCGTCGATCTACCGGGTGCTGGTGACGGTGGTGATCGCGCTGTTCATCGCGGGACGTTTTTTCATCATCGGGGTGCTGCTGGCGGGCTGGGCGCTGGTGGCCATGGCGGTGCTGCCGATCGTGCGCGGCGTGCGGCATCTGACCGCCAACCCGCGGCTGCGCCGGCGCCGGCGCCGGGCGGTCGGCACGGCGGCGGGAGCGGTGGCCGGGCTGCTCGCCTTCGTGCTCGCGGTCCCGCTGCCGTATCACTCCCAGGCCGAAGGCGTGGTGTGGCTCTCGGACAAGGCCATGGTGCGCGCCGGCGCCAACGGCTTTCTCGGCGGGTTCGCAGTCCGTCCGGGCACGCGCGTCGTCGATGGCGAGGCGCTGGTCAGGTGCTACGACCCGGCGATCGATGCGCAGGTGCGCATGGCCGAGGCCAAGGTGGCGCAGCTGCAGGTGGAATACAACGTCCAGTTCGTCGACGACCCGGCCAAGGCGCAAGTCGTGCACGCGCAGCTCGACAGCCAGCGCGCGGCGCTGGCGGTGGCGCGCCAGCGCGCCGCCGACCTGATCGTGCGCGCGCGTACCGACGGGGTGTTCGTCGTGCCGCAGGCAGCGGATCTGCCGGGGCGTTACTTCCGCAAGGGGGAGCTGCTCGGCTACGTCATCGGCAAGACTCCGCCGCTGGCGCGGGTCGTGGTGCCGCAGGATGCGATCGATCAGGTGCGCCTCGCCACGGACCGCATCAGGGTGCGCTTCGTGGATCGTCCCGGCGAGGTCGCCGACGGGCGCATCGTGCGCCAAGTGCCCGCGGGCGAGCAGTACCTTCCGAGCCCGGCGCTCGCGGTCGAAGGCGGCGGCGAGATCGCGACCGATCCGCGCGACACGAAGGGCCCCAAGGCGCTCGAGCGCATGTTCCAGTTCGACGTCGCGCTGCAACGCGTTCCACGGGTCGGGCTGTACGGCGATCGCGTGTTCGTGCGCTTCGACCACAGGCCGGAGCCGCTGGCGAGCAGGTGGTATCGCAGCGTGCGGCTGCTTTTCCTGTCGCGCTTCGGTGTCTAGAGTCT
The DNA here is from genome assembly GCA_035535075.1 of Solirubrobacteraceae bacterium. Taxonomy (GTDB): domain Bacteria; phylum Actinomycetota; class Thermoleophilia; order Solirubrobacterales; family Solirubrobacteraceae; genus Palsa-513. The sequence goes on along the minus strand of DATLQS010000045.1, from coordinate 12,697 downwards.
CGATCCTCGTCGAATCGGCCGAGCTGGCCGCGGGCCGGCCGTACGCCGAGCGCTCGGAGGACCAGGGCGGGTGGCACGATCGCGCGGCCGAGTTCCTGCTCGCGACCGCGGTGCGTCCGCTGCGCGACCGCCTGCGAGACCCCGCGCGCGCGCTGGCGCGCATCGTAGAGCTTGCCCGCGCTCACGAGCAGCCCTTGCGCGAGGCCACCGACGCCGATCTGCGCGCGCGCGCCGGGGCGATGCGCGCGGACCTGCGGCGCGACGGGTTTTCACCGGAGCGCGTCGCGCATTGCTTCGCGCTGGTGCGCGAGGCCGCCGCGCGCTCGCTCGGCATGCGGCATTACGATGCGCAACTGCAGGGGGGCTGGGCACTGCTGCAGGGCAAGCTGGTCGAGATGGAGACCGGCGAGGGCAAGACCCTCGTCGCCACGCTGCCCGCGTGCACGGTCGCGCTCGCCGGCTATCCGGTGCACGTGATCACCGTCAACGACTATCTCGCCGCGCGCGACGCCGAGGAGATGGGGCCGCTGTATCGCTATCTCGGCTTGAGCGTCGGCGTGGTGACGCAGGGCATGCCCAGGCCGGAGCGGCGCGAGGCCTACGCGCGGTCCGTGACCTATTGCACCAACAAGGAGCTCGCCTTCGATTACCTGCGCGACCGGGTTGCGCTCGGCCGCCGCAGCAGCCAGCTGCACCTCGCGCTGGAGAGGCTGCGCGGCGGCGCGCGGCGTGACGGAGAGCTGGTGCTGCGCGGACTGTACTTCGGCATCGTCGACGAGGCCGACAGCGTGTTCGTCGACGAGGCGCGCACGCCGCTGATCCTGTCCGCGTCGACGCCGGCGGCCGAGGAGAAGCTGCAGTGCAAGGAGGCGCTCGAGCTCGCCGCCAGGCTGGTCGCGGGGCAGGACTTCAGCATCGACCTGGCCGAGCGCAGCGTCACTCTGACGCCCTCCGGCAAGAGCAGGCTGGCGGCGCACGCGGCCGGGGCGGAGGGCGTCTGGACGTCGGCGCGCGCGCGCGAAGAGCTGGTGACCCAGGCGCTGAGCGCGCTGATCCTGTTCCGGCGCGACGAGCATTACGTGGTGAGCGACGGCAAGGTGCAGATCGTCGACGAATCGACCGGCCGGGTGATGGCCGATCGCTCCTGGGAGCGCGGCCTGCATCAGCTGATCGAAGCCAAGGAGGGGTGCGAGCTCAGCGAGCGGCGCGAGACGCTCGCGCGCCTGACCTACCAGCGCCTGTTCCGCCGCTACCTGCGGCTGGCGGGAATGACGGGCACCGCGCGCGAGGTCGCGCGCGAGATCAAGTCGGTCTACGGGCTCGACGTCGTGCGCATCCCCCTGCACCGGCCCTCGCAGCGCCGCCACGGCGGCGTCGCGGTGTGCGCGACGCTGGCGGAAAAGTGGCGTGCGGTCGCAGAGGCGGTGCAGCGCGAGGCGGTCACGGGCGGGCGACCGGTGCTGATCGGCACGCGCTCGGTGCGCGCCTCCGAGGAGCTGAGCGCCGTTCTCGCGCAATCCGGTATCGAGCACGCGCTGCTCAACGCCAAGCAGGATCAGGAGGAGGCCGAGATCGTGGCGCTGGCCGGGCAGGCCGGGCGCGTGACGGTGGCGACCAACATGGCGGGGCGCGGCACCGACATCCGCCTGGACACCGGCGTCGCCGAGCGCGGCGGCCTGCACGTGATCCTCACCGAGTATCACGAGTCGCGGCGCATCGACCGGCAGCTGTTCGGGCGCTGCGGCCGCCAGGGGGACCCGGGCAGCTGCGAGGTCATCGTGTCCCTGCAGGACGAGATCTTCGCCGTATACGCCGCGGGCGCGACGCGCCTGGTGCGGCGCCTGGCGCAGAGCGGGCGCGAGCCGCACGCGGCGATATACGGCTCATTGCGCGCGCTCGCGCAGTTCGCCGCCGAGCGGCGCGGCGTGCACATCAGGGTTCAGAATCTCAAGCAGGACCGGCGCCTGGAGCAGACGCTGGCCTTTTCCGGGAGAGGCGAGTGAAGCAAGCAGTGATGCGCAAGGCGGGTGCGTGCGGGATCTTTGCGGCGGCGCTGCTGGCGATGCCGGCGGCCGGATTCGCGCGATCGTTCGAGTGCCTGATCCAGCCCGTCCAGATGGTCGAGATCCGCAGCCCCACCGAGGGGCTGATCAGGAAGGTCTACGTGCAGCGCGGCGACTCCTTGAAGGCGGGCCAGGTCCTGGTCGAGCTGGAGTCCAGCGCCGAGCGCTCGGCGGTGGCCGGCGCGAAGTACCGCTCGCAGATGCAGGGCCGGCTGGCGGCGGCCAGGGAGCGGGTCGAGTACGCCTCGAAGAAGCTCAACCGGGCGCGCGAGCTGCAGAAGCAGCATTTCGTCGCCGCGCAGGCGCGCGACGACGCGCAAGCCGAGCTGCGCGTCGCGGAGTCCGAGCTGCAGGACGCGCGCGAGAACCGGGAACTGGCGCGCCTCGAATACCAGCATGCGCTCGACCTGCTCAACCTGCGCAGCCTGCACAGCCCGTTCGACGGCGTCGTCATGGACCGCATCCTCAACCCGGGGGACCTGGCGCAAGGCGGCACCGACAGCAAGCCGATCCTCAAGATCGCGCAGATCAATCCGCTGCGCGTCGAGGTCGTGCTTCCGGGCGAGTACTTCGGCAAGCTGCGCCAGGGAATGAGCGGCGAGGTCTCACCGGAAGGGCTGGCAGGGCGGCACGGCGCGAAGATCACGGTCATCGACCGCGTCTTCGACGCCGCGAGCGGGACTTTCGGCGTGCGCCTCGAGCTGCCCAACCCGGACGCGAGTATCCCCGGAGGAGTGCGCTGCCGCGTGGAATTCCCGCAGCTTCAGGCACCGGGCGGGCCCGGCCGCGCGCCGCTGACGACGCCCGGCTGAGGGCCGGGTCCGGCACGCGGCACGGGCCTTGGCGGGGCCACCGCGCTCGAGGCGATAATTCCCCCAGCCCGGACCATGCCGATGGACCATCCGCCGCAGAAGCGAACCGCGGTGCCCGCGCCGCCTGACCGGGACGCGCTCAGGCTGCCGCTGCCCGAGGCGCTCGCGCGCGCCGCGGCCTTGCAGCGCGCGGGCGATCTGGCGGGCGCCGAACGCCTGTGCGCGGCGGTGCTGGAGGTGGCGCCGCAGCGCCTCGATGCGCTTTTGCTGTACAGCGTCGTCGAATACCAGCGCTCCAGGTTCGCCAACGCGCTCGACCTGCTGCAGCGCGCGCTGGCGGTCGAGCCGCGCTCCTTCGACGCGCTGCAGCAGCGCGGCCTGGTGCTGCGCGCTCTCGGGCGGGCCGAGGAGGCGGTCGCGTGCTACGAAGCCGCGCTCGCGGTGCGGCCGGACTCGGCCGACGCCTGGTACAACCTTGGCAACCTGCTGCAGTCGCTCGGGCGCCACGCGCCAGCGCTCGACACCTACGAGCACGCGCTCGCCATCCAGCCGCAGGATGCCGAGGCGCTCAACAACCGCGGCGTCGCCTTGCGCGAGCTGGGGCGCCACACGGAGGCGCTGCAGAGCTTCGATCGCGCGCTCGCCGCGAGACCGGGGTTCGCGGAGGCGCTCAACAACCGCGGCAATGCGCTGCAATCGCTCGGACGCCAGGCCGAGGCGCTCGCCAACTACGGCAAGGCGCTCACCTTGCGGCCGGACCATCCCGAGACCCTCAATAACCGCGGCAACGCGCTGCAGTCGCTCGGGCGGCACGAGGAGGCGCTGGCGAGCTTCGATCGCGCCATCGCCATCCGGCCCGGCTATCCGGAGGCACTCAACAACCGCGGCAACAGCCTGTACGCCCTGGGCCGGCACCGCGAAGCGCTGGCCGACTTCGAGCGCGCGCTGGCGATCCGGCCCGCATCGAGCGAGACGCTGTACAACCGCGGCAACGTTCTGCACGCGCTCGGGCGCCACGACGAGGCGCTCGCCTGCTACGACCAGGCGCTCGGGATCCGTCCGGGCCACGCGCAGACGCTGAACGCGCGCGGCCACGCGCTGGAAATGCTGGGCCGGCACCAGGAGGCGCTGGCGAGCTACGACGAGGCGCTCAGCATCGAGCCGGAGGATTCGGAAGCGCGCTGGCAGCGCGACTTCACGGCGCGCATGCTGCTCATGCCGGCGGGGCTGCGCCTGGCGCTGGCGAAGCTGCAGGAAGGCGAGCGCGGCGAGGCCGAGCGCCTGCTGCGCGAGCAGCTGGAGGCCGATCCGGAGCAGGTCGACGCGCTGGTGCTGCTGGCGCTGGTCGAGTTCCGCCGCGGACAGCACGACGAAGCCCTGGCACGCCTCGAGCGCGCGCTGGCGATCGATCCGCTGCGCTACGAGGCGCTGCTGCATCGGGGCCGGGTGACAGGCGCGCTGCATCGCCACAACGAGGCGCTCGAGTGCTTCGAGCGCGCGCTCGCGGTGCGGCCGGACGCGGTCGAGGCGCTCAACGGCCGCGGCCACGCGCTCGAGCACCTCAAGCGGTACGAGGAAGCGCTTGCCAGCTACGACAAGGCGCTCGCACTGCGCCCGCGGCATCCCGAGACGCTCAACTTTCGCGGCAACGCGTTGTACGCCCTCAACCGCCCCGACGAAGCCCTGGCGAGCTACCGCCAGGCGCTCGCGATCCGTCCAGGCTACGTGGAGGCGCTCTACAACCGCGGCAGGGCGCTGGAGACGCTCAATCGGCACGCCGACGCGGTGCAGGTGTTCGACGAAGTGCTCGCCGTACCGCCCGAATCGGCGGAAGCGCACTGCGTGCGCGGCAACACGCTGCATGCGCTCGACCGGAACCAGGAGGCGGTGGCGAGCTTCGACCGGGCGCTCGCCTTGCGCCCGCACTACCCCGAGGCGCTCAACAACCGCGGCAATGCGCTGCGCGAGCTGGGCCGCCTCGAAGAAGCGCTGGAGAGCTACGAGCGGGTGCTCGCCTTCCAGGCGGACGACCCCGAGGCGCAGTGGAACGCGAGCCTCGCGCGCCTGACGCTCGGGGACTGCGAACGCGGCTGGGCCGGGTACGAGTGGCGCTGGCAGAACAACACCCTGAAGCTTCCCAGGCACGCCGCCGATCAGCCGCTCTGGCTGGGCCAGGACGATCTGGCCGGCAAGACGCTCCTCGTGCACCCGGAGCAGGGGCTGGGCGATGCGATCCAGATGATCCGTTACGCGCCGCTCCTTGCCGCGCGCGGGGCGCGCGTGATCGTCGCCAGCCTGCCGCCGCTGCGTGCGCTGTTCCGGACCGTGCCGGGCGTGCACGAAGTCGTCGGCACGGATCCGCCGCAGCCGCGCTTCGACTACCACATTCCCATCATGAGCCTGCCGCGCGCGTGCGGCACGGCGCTGGAAACGATTCCGGCGCAGATTCCGTATGCCTTCGCGGCGCGCGACCAGGTGCGCGCCTGGAGCGAGCGGCTCGCAGCGCGCGGCCCGCGCCCGAGGGTCGGGCTGGCGTGGGCGGGGAACCCGAAATTCAGGCGCGACCGCAAGCGCTCCTGCCCGGCCGAACAGCTCGCGCCGCTGCTGGCCGTGCCGGGCTGCACGTTCGTCAGCCTGCAAAAGGGCGACGCCGCCGCCGATCTGGCGACGCTCGATCCGATGGGCGAGCGGATCCTGGCCTACGCCGCGGAGCTGGAGGACTTCGCCGACACCGCCGCGCTGATCGACGCGCTCGACCTGGTGATCAGCGTCGACACCGCGGTCGCGCATCTCGCGGGAGCGCTCGGCAAGCCGGTGTGGATCCTGCTGCCCTTCGCGCCCGACTGGCGCTGGCTGACGCAGCGCGAGGACAGCCCGTGGTATCCCACGGCGCGGCTGTTCCGGCAACCTGCGGCCGGAGACTGGGGGAGCGTGATCGAGCGCGCCTGCGCCGAGCTGGCGCGCCTGCGCGGCGCCTGAGGCGACACGCGATCCGCGCGGCTGGGTGCCGAGCTCGTCGTCGGCGCCGCCCATGCGGCTCGCGCGAGCCCCTCCTGAGGCTTGCGCGAAACTTGCGATGAATATTCCCCCTGGGTGCAGCAGGTCGTCCTGCGTGCTTGCATGAAGCTTGCGCAGAAAAATTCTCGTCGCGGAAAGCGCAAATCGATCAGTTCGATTGACGCAGATGCTCATGCCCGACCTGAGCCTTGCCCGCCGAGCGCCATGAAGTTTTCGTGAAACCAGCAATTCGAGCATCGATGAAAGCATTGTAAAAATTTGTGAGGGCTGGCGAGCCCGCAAGAAATCTGCGCGAAAAAATTCACAGATTCGGAGGCATCGCGATTTAAAATCGCGGGATATTAATCAAGAACAAGAAGCGAATTGCGGCAAGTTGATCAAGAACAACAAAAACGTCGCAACCGAGGGGGAAGGCGACTCATGACCCATCGACACCGTGGTGCCGGTGCTCGGCTCCTGGAAAATCAGCGAACTGCGACCGGCGCATTTTGCGTTGCGCGCACGCGCACACGGGACCGCGCGGCAGCGCGAATTCCCGGCCCGATACCGCTTCGCACCGGACGCTGCGCGCTGCCCGCGCGATCCCATCTCGATTCCGAATCACACGGCGTGCGCGCGCCCCGCGCCCGGCGCTGAGTTCCGCCTACGGAGCCTGCCTTGAGAAAGCTCTCGCAAATTCTTTCCGCCAAATCCCTGAAGCCCTCCGTCCTCGGCGGGCTGCTGCGCGAGGCCTTCGCGCGCTGGAGCAGAGCGGGGCGTGCCGCGGAGGCGGCCTTCCTGCCGGGTGCTTCCGCCCCGCGCGAGAGCTACGTGCTCGAGCCGCTCGAGCCGAGGCTGCTGCTGTCGGCCGACATCAGCTACGCAGCGATGGGTGTCACCTCGGGCGCCACGTCGTTCACGATGAAGGCGGTGAATTCCGGCAGCGGTTTTGCGCTCAACCTGTACAACGGCACCAGCTCGGTAGGGAGCGTCGCGCTCTCCGCGGGCGATATCTCCGGCGGCAACCTCACGGTCAACATCGACACCTCGCGCGCGAGCGCGCCGACGAGCCCGGACAACTACGGCGACACGCTCTCGCTCGACCTCGGCACGTTTGCGGCGCTGAACGGACTGTTCAGCGGCACGAACAATGCGCTGCTCAGTCTCAACTTCCAGGGCGGTGTTGATTCGTTCGACCCGAACTTGAGCGGGGGCACGCCGACCGGCAACAACGACCAGGTGATCCTCGGAGGCACCGCGACCGCCGGCAACGGCAACGCGATCGGCTATGGGCTCGATCTCGTGAGCAGCTCCGACATCCTGGTGGGCGCCGACACCAACGCCAGCCTGAGCGGCGACCTGACGCTGCAATCGGACTCGAGCATCGCGGTGACCGGCAACGGCACCTCGACGGCGACGCTGGATGCGGCGAACATCACCCTGGACGCCTACGCGAACCAGCCGAAGCAGGCGGTCGACGGCGTCGGCTTCCAGGACAGCCAGAACTCCGAAATCGCGCTCGACCACGCGAGCCTCACCGCCACCAGCGCGCTGACGCTCGACGCCCACTCGGAGGTCACCGCGACTGCGAACGGGCTTTCCGTCCTCGGCGTTTCCGGGGTCGTGACGGTGAGCAACTCCGGCGCGTCGCTCGACGTCAAGGACTCGACGCTCAACGCGTCCACCATCGACCTCAAGGCGCGCATCGACGGCACGATCACCGCGACCGCCGAGAGCAACAACCTGAGCGTCGCCGCGGTGACCGGCAGCGCCGACCCGAGCATCACGATCGAGGGCGGCTCCACGCTCACCGCGGGCACGAGCCTGCAGGCCGCGGCCACGTCGAACGTCACGATCGACACCGAGGCCGCCGCGCTTACGGGAACGCCGACCGATGCGTCGGGGGACGCGGCGGGTGCCGTGACGACCTTCACGAGCGGGGCTTCGCTCGGCGTCAGCGGGACCTCGCAGCTGGACGTCACGGGCACGGGCGGCAACGCGACGCTGTCGGCCTCGAGCACGCTCGGCGCCACGACCTACGCCCACGGCAATACGACGGGGGCATCGGGCGCCACCGTGGCGGTGGCCGGGATCAGCGGCGACACGACGGCGGCCATTACCGGCGACGCGAGCGTCAGCGCGGCGACGATCGGCCTGGGCGCGACCTCCAGCCGCACGATCACCACCACGGCGGATTCCACGCCGGGCGGCGCCTCGAGCGACGGCACCGGCAGCGCGAACGCCCTTTCGACCTATGACGCGTCTACCAGCCAGGGCTCGGTTTCGCTCGCCGGGGCGGTGGCGGTGAGCAGCGACACGGGCACCACCTCGGCCTACGTCCAGGGCGACACCTCGAATTCGACTACGGGCGTCACGCTGAGCGCGCCCAGCGGCAGCGTGTCCATCGATGCCTCGTCCACCGACGTCGTATCCGCCGTCGCGGACGGAAGCGGCACCGGCAGCGGGGCGACCGGTGTCGGCGTCGCGGTCGCGATCGACAACGCGGATCTCGGCGACCTCGCGTATCTGGAAGGCAACGTGAGCGTGACGGCAAGCTCGCTCTACGTGGGGGCGCTCGCACCCGCGCCGAGCAGCTTCAGCGCGGCGGCAACCGCCGGCTCGGGCGGCGCTTCGAACGTCGGGGTGGCCGGCGCGCTCGCGATCAACATCGCGCTCACCAAGGACGAGGCCTATATCGAATCGGGCTCCGCGGTGAACGTGAACGGCGCCAACGTCACGCTGCAGGCCCAAAGCGACGTTTCGAACAGCGCCACGGCGCAGGCCGCCGTCGACGGCAGCAACGCCACCGCCGGCGTCGGAGCCTCGGTGGCCCTCGACATCGGCGAGAACACGACGCTCGCGCAGCTGCAGGACACGGCCGGGCTGAGCAACGCCGGCAGCCTGACCCTCACGGCCACCTCGGCCCACGCCATGCAGACCGACGCGAAGGGCGGCGGCCAGGGCGCGGCCACGGCGGTGACGCCGGTGATCGCCCTGTCGGTATCGGACAACAACACCCAGGCGACGCTCGGCACGGCCGCGCTCGCCGCGTTGAATCTCTCGGGCGACTTCAACGCACGGGCGCAGCTCGCCAGCAAGGTCGAGACCACGGCCGAGGGCGACACCAACGCGAGCAAGACCGGCGTCGGCGTGTCCGTCGCGCTGACTATCGCCAACGACAGCGCGATCGCGACCACGGCGCGCAACATCACCGCGGCGGGGGCGATCGCATTTCTCGCCAGCACCATCTCGGTCAACAGCTCGAGCGCGAAGGCGAGCGTGGCCGGCGGGAAGGACGAGGCGGCGACGCCGAACAGCGGCACCGACCAGGGCGGCGTGAACAACGAAGTCGGCAACCAGATGGGCTTCGCCGACGGCGAGGCGACCAACGTCGACTCCAAGGCGAAGGGCACGGACGGTGCCAAGGCGCCGTCGGCCGAAGGCTCCGGCGGAGCGAAGGTGCAGGTGGCGGGCGCGGTCGGCGTGACGGTGGCGACCACGAGCGCGAGCGCGACGATTCCCGACGGGTTGACGATTACTGCGAACGGCGGCGCGCTGACGCTCACCTCGGCGAACGGCACCGATGCGAGCGCCACGGCCGATGGCAGCCAGACGGCCTCTGGGGGCACGGGGATCGGTGCGGCGGTGGCGGTGAACGTGGCCACGGTGACCAACCAGGCGACGATCGGCAACGACATCATCAAGGCCCAGGGTGTCACGCTGCAGGCGCTGGATGCCCGCACCTACACCTTCGATCCGAGCGCGAGCGGGGTTCTGAGCGGCGACACGCTCGACCTGGGAAGCGGGGCGGCGCAGAGCCTCGTCACCGGGGACGCGGTGGTCTACCACCACGGCGCGGGCGGCACCGACATTGGTGGGCTCACCGACGGCAGCACGTATTACGTGAACGCGCAGGGCGGCGGCAAGGTCCAGCTCTACGACACGCGCGCCGACGCACTGGCCGGAGGCAGCACGGGGCTGGTCACGTTGGGTGCCGGCGGCAGCGGCAGCGATCAGAGCATGGTGGCTGTAGATGGCTTTGCGGCGAGCGCGACCTCAGGTGCGAGCGGAGGGGACACTGGGGTAGCGGGGTCGCTGGCGCTGAACATTGGGTTGAGCAACGCGACGGCGGCGACGATCGCCGACGGGGCGACGGTGACGGTGAGCGGTGGCGGGGCGGTGGATCTGCAGGCGCAGAACTACGTTTCGAACACGGCGGATGCGAAGGCGGCGCAGTCGGGTGGGACGAAGCTGGGCATTGGTGCGTCGATTGCGCTGAACATTGGTGAGACGACGACGACGGCGGCGATCGGGGCGCTGAGCTCGACGACTGGGGTGACGCTGGATGGGTCGATCGGGGACGTGAGCTTGAGCGCGGACTCGAGCAACGCGATGGAGACGAGCTCCGACGGTGGTGCGGCCTCGAGCAAGACGGCGGTGACGCCGGTGATCGCGATCTCGGTGTCGGAGAACGACACCGAGGCGACGCTTGGGGTGATCACTGGGGGCACGCTGACGCTGGGGGGAGCCTTCAGCGCGAGCGCGACGCATGCGGGCTCGGTGAGCACGACGGCGACGGGGAACACGGAGGCGGGCACGACGGGCATCGGGGTGTCGGTGGCGCTGACGATTGGCTCGGACACGGCGTTGGCGACGACCTCGAGCAGCATCGACGCGGGCGGGGCGGTGAGCTTCACGGCGAGCGTTCAGACGGCGGCGAGCTCGAGCGCGACGGCGAGCGTGGCGGGGGGCAGCGACACGGCGGCGACGCAGGACAGCGGAGCGACCCAAAAGAGCGGCGGCGTGGACCAGGAGGTTGCGAACCAGCAGAGCTTCGCCGACAGCGAGTCGAGCGCGGCGGGGGGCAACAAGAGCGGCTCGACGGACGCGGCCTCGGCGCAGGGCTCGGGCGGGGCGAAGGTGCAGGTGGCCGGTGCGATCGGGGTGACGGTGGAGACCTCGAGCGCGAAGGCGACGCTGCCCGACGGCTTGACGATCACCTCGGGCGGGGTGCTGACGCTCGCCTCGAGCAACCACACGGATGCGAGCGCGATGGCCGATGGCAGCGCGACGAGCTCCGGGGGTGGGACGGGCATTGGCGCGGCCGTAGCGGTGAACGTGGTGACGGTGACCAACCAGGCGACGATCGGCAAGGACACGATCAACGCCCAGGGGGTGACGCTGCAGGCGCTGGATCCGGCGGTGGACACGTTTGCCGCGCATGCGACCTCTGGGGCGAGCGGAGCGGACACTGGGGTGGCGGGGTCGCTGGCGCTGAACATCGGGCTGAGCAACGCGACGGCGGCGACGATCGCCGACGGGGCGACGGTGACGATCACCTCGGGTGGCAGTGGAGCGGTGGATCTGCAGGCGCAGAACTACGTCTCGAACACGGCCGATGCGAAGGCGGATCAGAGCGGGGGCAAGACGCTGGGCATTGGGGCGTCGATCGCGCTGAATATCGGCGAGACGACGACGACGGCTTCGATCGGGGAGCTGGCCTCGGCGACGCCGACGCCGAGCGGGGTGACGCTGAGCGGATCGATCGGGGACGTGAGCTTGAGCGCGGACTCGAGCAACGCGACGGTGACGAGCGCCGAGGGGGGCTCGGCGGCGAGCACGACGGCGGTGACGCCGGTGATTGCGATCTCGGTGTCGGAGAACGACACGCAGGCGACGCTTGGGGTGATCAGCGGGGGCACGCTGAGCCTGGGCGGGGCCTTTAGTGCGAGCGCTTCGCACGCGGGCTCGGTGAGCACGAGCGCGAGCGGGAACACGGAAGGGGGCACGACGGGCGTTGGGGTGTCGCTTGCGCTGACGATTGGCTCAGACACGGCGTTGGCGACGACTTCGAGCAGCATCGACGCGGGCGGGGCGGTGAGCTTCACGGCGAGCGTTCAGGCGGCGGCGAGCTCGAGCGCGACGGCGAGCGTGTCCGGTGGCAGCGACACGCCGGCGACGCAGGACAGCGGAGCGACCCAAAAGAGCGGCGGCGTGGACCAGGAGGTTGCGAACCAGCAGAGCTTCGCCGACAGCGAGTCGAGCGCGGCGGGGGGCAACAAGAGCGGTTCGACGGATGCGGCCTCGGCGAAGACTTCGGGCGGCAGCGTGCAGGTGGCCGGTGCGATCGGTGTGACGGTGGAGACCTCGAGCGCGCAGGCGACGTTGCCGGACAACCTGACGATCACATCGGGCGGGGTGCTGACGCTGTCCTCGGCAAACGGCACCGACGCAAGCGCGAGCGCCGACGGCAGCCAGTCCAATGGATCGGGCACGGGCATCGGGGCCGCAGTGGCGGTGAACGTGGCGACGGTGTCCAACCAGGCGACGATCGGCAAGGACACGATCAATGCCCAGGGGGTCACGCTTCAGGCGCTGGATGCCCGCACGTACACCTTCGATCCGACCGCGAGCGGGGTCGTGACCGGCAACACGGTCGACCTGGGCAGCGCCGCGGCGCAGAGCCTCGTCACCGGCGACGCCGTGGTCTACCACCACGGTGCCAGCGGCACGGACATTGGCGGGCTAACGGACGGCAGCACGTACTACGTGAACGCGCAGGGCGGCGGCAAGGTCCAGCTCTATGACACGCGCGCCGACGCGCTGGCCGGTGGCAGCACGGGGCTGGTTACGCTGGGCAGCGGTGGCAGCGGCAGCGCGCAGAGTCTGACCACGATCGACGGCTTCTCGGCGAGCGCGACCTCTGGGGCGAGCGGCGGGAGCACGGGGGTGGCGGGGTCGCTGGCGCTGAACATCGGGCTGAGCAACGCGACGGCGGCGACGATTGCCGACGGGGCGACGGTGACGATCACCTCGGGTGGCAGC